>JBBQIC010000009.1:0-26802 GCA_038324555.1 Chloroflexia bacterium | reverse complement strand
AACACAACCCCCGGAGACGCAGGTCGTACCCACCACACCGGTGGGGCAGCCGTGCACGGACGATGGACGATGGACGATGGACGATGGACGTTGGACGATGGACGATGGACGATGGACGATGGACGATGGACGATGGACGATGGACGATGACGATAACAGCCATCGTCCATCGTCCATCGTCCATCGTCCATCGTCACTTATAGACCGGCTTGTCATCATGCGCGTCTGTGACGGGTACGGGCGAAGGCTGTTGGGCTGACGCTCGGCACTGGCCGTCAGGCGCGCACAGCCATAACAGGTCGCCGAACTTTATATACTCGATAACTTGATGTGGCGCGTCACCATCTATCAACACGCGCAGGGATGGAGTGAATCCGTTCTGTTGATTGCCCGGTTGGAATAGCAGCCGCATATGCGACCGGGTGCCGTCGCTGTTGCCGATGCTCATCTCGACCGGGCCTGGCGGCAACACCTGTTTGCCGTCGGCCTCCGTCTCTCGGTGTATGGTAATCTCCGCAGATAGTGGATCATCATTACTCGGCGACGAAGAGTCGGGTGGCTTATTATTCAGCGCCGTTCGTGGATCACCTGCGGACGCTGTAGGTAACGCCTTAGTTAGCGGCGCTGACGCCAGCACTGCCGGAGAGGAAGAAGGGCCGGGAGTCAATGCGTAATCCAGGGCTGGGATAAAGATACTCAGCAACAGAGCAATAACCAGCCCGCTCAACCAGAGCACCCGCCATCGAGACTGCGTAACGGAAGGGATAGGGTTACCCGCATAGACCGGGGCTGTTGTCTGCACGTATGGAGAGTCCAGCAATCGAGCCTCCAGGGCTTCCAGAACCTCGGTCGCGCCGTTTTTAGTCCGTAACGTCGCTGGCTGGCGGACAGCAGTTATGTGTACGGTCTCAAGAAGCTCTTGCCCGTTTGAATGCCCATTAGAGTGGCCGTTGGAGGTTGCCCCTTTTTCCCGCGAGCCATTAGCTTCTACGCTGGGAATCTCAAGCACGCGCACCATGCGGTCCGAGGCCATACGGTAACGTACCAGGTCGCCTATAGAACTGGCGTTAGACCTAAGCGCCCCGTTTTGGGGCACCTGGTATGAATTCACAGAAAACTCTCCTTTTACTCTTATGCCGTCCGTGTTACCGCTTTTTGGACCGGGATGTTGTCTCCCATCCAGCCTCCATTACCCAGATAGCCCATTGCAGCCGCTTCACGCCTTTCAGCCGTGAGCTTCCTATATATCAACCGATAAGAGTCCATGGAGCTTTGCAGCGTGAAGTGCAACAGGGCACGCTCGCGGGCTTTCCTACCCAGTTCCTCGCATATGCTCGGAGCGCGAAGTAACTCTATGCAGGCCAACGCCAGGGCCTGGGGATCGCGCGGTGACACGATGCGTCCCGTCTCTCCAACAAGCTCAGGCACAGCGGCTACATTAGTGGCTACCACAGGGCGGCCACAAAACATGGCTTCGATGACGGAGAACGGCATCGATTCCGAGATGCTCGACAGCACGACAATGTGCCCCTGGGAGTACGTATTCTGCACCTCAGCAGCGTACCCCATGAAGCGCACCGTGCCCTCCAGACCTAGTTCGCAGCAGCGAGCATGGCAGGCCTCCTCGTAACCCTCGTTCCCTTGCGGGGCTTTACCGTACAGCAACACCTGTACGTCGGAGATAGCTTCACGAATAATAGCCGTCGCATCTATTAGGGTAAGTAAGTCTTTCAAAGGGTCAATGCGTCCGGTCCACACCATCGTAGGCACGTCAGAACGCACTCCGTCCTGCGGCACAAACCGATGTGGGTCAACACCGTTGGCGATGGGCATGATACGCTCCGGCGGCGCGCCGAGCCGTTGCTCCCATCTTGAGTTCCAGAAACTGACCGGGGCAACCACATCAGCTACGGCATAGCTCAACTCCACCAGGCGGCGAATCACACGGGTAGCGAAGAGCCTGGCAAATGGCGACAAGCCCACATGCGCCCATGCCAGGTAACGTTCGCGCAGGTATACTCCATGCTCGGTGAGCAGGAATGGAGTGCCGTAGCGCAGGCGTGCGACGATGGCTGGCACGCTCGCCAGGCCCGCGGCGCTGGCGTGTACCAGACTTACCGCAGGCATAGGCAGCGCGATAGGCGTCAGCCACCGGTAAAGCAGCCGCAGGGCCTCTACTCCATCGAGCAAGCTGATCGAGGGGTCAGCTACATCTTGAACGCTCACCAGAGGAGCAATGCGCAATGCCTGGTCTCGAAATACGGACCAGGCAATAGGGTGTCGAAACGCCCCATCGTAGTCGTGTATGACGAAAAACTCGGCAAGCCTGCACAAAGCCTCTCCCAACTGTGCATTACCACCTTCCTCATCGAGCAGACCCACGAGCAGCATGGCGAATAACTCCTCAAATTCCCGTTTCGATGCGCGGTTCAGCAGGCGCTTTTGCATCCTATGCAAACGGCGCGCTCCTATTTCGGGACGCAATTCGCCCGCTCCACCCGTACCCCACAAAGGCACGGGCACGCACCCGATAACATTCGACGGCATCTGGTAAGCCGGTCGCGCCCTCGGTTGAGCAAGCAGACTCAACAGCGTGAACTGCACATCTGGCATCTGGCGAATCAAAGCATCGCACCAGGTGCTTACCCCGCCATCGAAATATGGATACGTGCCCTCCGTACTGAGCAGCACCGTAGTAGGGAATGCCATAGTCCCTCACTTTCCAGTGGCTAGTGGCTAGTGGCTAGTGGCTAGTGGCTAGTGGCTAGTGATCAGAATAAGAAAACTGACTACTGACTACTGACTACTAGCCACTAGCCACTAGCCACTGACCTCAGGGCAACGCAATGGTCTTCGTCTGGTTGTTAGACGTAAACTTGATGTACGAGATCGGCTGCCCGCCATACGTTTCCGACGTTGAGCCGCCGCTGTTGGGTACTGTTACCCCTGTAACCGCCAGCGTGGTTGCCCGCGCAGCGTGTATCACGATAGATTGGCCTGGATGGATTGTAGCCGTTATTCCCGCGGCGTTGGAGGCCATACGGTTAGCCATTCTCTCGCCCAGTTTGTCCATCGTGGGGCTTACGATAGGCAGGTTGAAGAGGTTGTCGTACTTGTCCAGGGTCATATCAAGCAATTCGCCAAGCAGGAATCTAGCGCTGCTGTTGTATTTGCGTAGATTGGGCTGGTGGAACATCCAGGGGTCCATATCGCCGTTCAGCAGGTACTGCAACAGCACGTCGCTCTCCTTGCCCAGGATTTCGTTATAGCTCAGGTTGCGGCCCCAGTACGAGCGATACAGGCAGTTATATTCCGCCCGCCACTCGTCCGGAGTCGAAACGTTGTAGAACAGGTTGTTTGGGTGGCGCGGGATTATCAAGATTGACGGCTGCAATGCGTTATTGATGCCGATATTCGGAGATGGGTTGTCCAACGTAGGCCGCGACGTATCCCCTACTACGTACTTCGTGCCGGATGCGTAAGCGGCGCGCATCGTATTTCGATTGTCCAGCCCCGATATTTCGGGCGTGATGAGGTTGATCCTGTTGTAGTTCGTGAATCCCAACAGGCGGGCAACGGCATCGTTCTGCGACAACTCGGTCCTGGCGTTGGAATAGCTCATGCCCGTCCACACATCGTGGTCATAGGTGTGGTTGATCCACCCGAAATCGCTCTGGTATTGTGTGGTGGCCGTGAGCAGCGTAGTGTCGCTATAAATATCGGTGCTGCCCTCACCGTTAAACGCCATGTCGAAGCGCAAGTCGCCGGTCATCGCCTGGCCCCGCTTGGCGACCTGCCACGACCTGACGTTCTGGAGGTCAGCGCCATCTATGCGATAGGTCACTCCGGTCGTCTCCGGGTCCGTGCCGCAAGCTGTGGTCGGAGGCCAGACGTTGTCATCTATCAAGACATCATCAATCTGTGCGCCGATATAAACGTGGCGTTCGCCTATGAACACTCCCCGCGTGACCCAAGTGATCACGCCATAGCCGACTTGCAGTGCATGTACCAAATAGGGGCTGCTGTCGAACGTCATAGCGAGGTTCTCGCGCCCGTCCGGGTAGGTCTTGATGAGAGCCAGGGGCTTATTCGAGCTGCTTATGAGCGTCGTCGTGTTGGATACGGCAGCCGAAGCGCGGTAGGTATAAGAGTATTTAATGCTGATCTGACCCAAAGGGTTAAGATACGGAAAGATGATCCGGCCCGCCGTAGTCAGAGTGCCATTTAGCGGCGAACGCGGCGGAGTAGTGTCTATCGGAGTGGGCGTGCCCGTGAATCCGTAGTCCGGCGTCGGGTAAGTATACCAGCTGACCTGGCGAACGCCAAAGATGGCTTCGTAGTTCCACAGAGTCTGCCACTCCTGCGGGCTGAGGGCGCTGCGATAAGCGCCGCCGTCCGAGATTCCCAGGCTGCTGGTGGTCAGAATGACCCCCTGATAGAAGCCATTCGTGCTCGTGTACAAACGGCTGGCCGTGAGGCCATTCGGGGTGAGGGTGGCGGTGTAAACGTCGTAGGGGGCGCCTACATAGTCGAGCGATTGCCTTATGGCAGGCAGGTCAGCCTCAGCGCCGTCCGCGCTAATAACCAGAATCCTGGCGTTGTAAGTGGCATTCGGGACCGGTGTCGTGGCTATAGTTGGCTGAGTTGGCATATCCTGCGATTGCTGCAAGGGATATGAGGGCGCGGGTGGGAACTCCACCGGACCCTGGCTCAAGCTAGTCGCCGAGTCCGGCCCTCGCGCCGCGCTAGATGACAATGGAGTAGACAGATTGAGTGATAACAGGAAAGAGAGCGTGACTAATATCATCACGCGCTGTAGACGGGATTGCGTTTTCATGGCTATCTCCTAACGTTGAAAGGGCTTCGTAAAATAGGAACTATCAAGCAACCCTGTTCATCGTTAGGACAGCGCAATATTTACCGCATCCGAGGAGAATGCGGGCGCGACCAAGCACGCGCAGATAAGGGCGCACATACGATGAAGCAGAGTGTCCAAGTACGCGATAACGGCGGCCACTATTGCCGCGATTACGCACTTGCCTCCCAATAATTACTATTGGGTAAAACGCGCCCTAAAGAGATAGATTTAACCAACCGTATTATATCAGATCAGACAGAATGTTCTTTGTCATTCTTGAGATACTGTAAAAAACTGGTTCTTTGCGGTTGCTCCTTGAGATATTGTAAAAGAGCGGAGGGCAAGTTCCATACGCCTCCATAGACCTCATACAGAATTGGCGTGTGTGCGGTTCAATTGCTGTTCAGCCCGGTAGTGTAGATTCAGATTCAGGACCGGGCGTTTGCCCCGGCGCTATCTGTTTATGGCTACAACCGTCCAAAGAACCCAAAACCCCATCTACGACCTGCCGCTATTACACGTGGGCATGGTCGGGCGTGAGCGCGAGTCGGCTGTTGTAGAAGAGTTGCTGCTGCGCGACAATAAGGGGCCAATCACCCTCACCGGTATCGCGGGCATAGGCAAGACCCGCCTGGCGCTTCACGTAGCTTCCAGCCTGGCAACCAGCTTTCCTGGCAATACGTGCCTGGTTGACCTGGCCCCCCTCGCCGACCAACGCCTGGTAGCCTCAACTATTGCCCAGGCTCTAGGCGTCACCGAGCAACCGGGCAAGGCGCTTACCAGCCTCCTCAAGGAGCATCTGGCCGATAAACGCTTACTCCTCGTGCTGGACGGCTTTGAGCGCGTACTGGAGGCTGCACCCCTCGTAAGAGACTTACTAGCGGCAGCGCCTCACGTCAAAGCGCTGGTCACCAGCCGCGTGCCACTCGGTCTTGACGGCGAGCAAGAACACCGCGTGCCGCCTCTAGACCTTCCCGCCGCCGCTCACTCGCAATACGTCAGAGATAGCAGCCTCTCCGACCTGCTGGAAAACGAGGCGGTGCAACTCTTCGTGTGCCAGGCCCAGGCAATCACACCGAACTTTGCCCTCGACGAAAAGAATGCCGCCTCTATAGTTGCTATTTGTCATTACTTGCACGGCATACCATTGGCTATAGAATTGGCGGCAGCCCAGGCAGGCGCATCGTCGCCCCAAGAAGCGCTCTCCGGCTTGCGAAGCAGAGGCGCGATTAATCCCGCCCCTCTTACCCCAACGGCGCGCAACGGCCAACCAAGCAACATACAGGCCACAGCGCAGACCCTCCGTGACGTCATAAATTGGAGCTACAATCACCTGGCCGACGAAGAAACACGACTATTCAGGCACGCAGGGGTCTTTACAGGAGGCTTCACCCTCGAAGCAGCAGAGTTGGTGTGTGACGTGGGAAGTTGGGTGAGGGAGGTGGGTGAGGGAGTAGGACTAGGAGGCGTCACACTAGCAGGACTGGTCAAGTCTAACCTCGACATAGGAGATACGGTGAACGATGGAATGGGCGCCCCGACCACTCCATCACCCTACTCCCTGCTCCCACGTTTCCTGATGCCGCGAGCCATACACGAGTATGCGATAGAGAAACTGGAAGTGGGCGGAGAAGAGGCACAACTTCGCCGCAGGCACGCCGTTTATTATGCGACCCTGGCTGAGGAGGCTGAATTGCACCTTCGCGGTCCATACGTGACGGCGTGGCTCTCGCGGTTGGACGAAGAATTGCCCAATTTGCGAGCGGCGCTGCGCTGGGCTGAAGGCGACCCCGAAGGTGGCGAAATGGCCGTGAGGTTGTCGTCGGCGCTTGGTCTGGTGTGGGGAATAACCCAGCGCCTGAGCGAGGAACGAACACAATTGTCAGCAATGATGGACCGTGCCGGATACGAGAACGAAACATCCGCCAGGGCAGCAGCGCAGGCCAACGCATTGTGGGCGGCAAGCATGAGGGCAGTGGCATTTCTGGCATGGCAGCACAGCGATTACGAAGCCGCCCGCACGCTGGACGAGAAGAACCTTCGGACTTACCGGAAGATGGGAGACAACCGGCAAATCGCCCTCGCGCTGTTGAACCTGGGAAACACGGCCTCGAAGCAGGGCGATCAAGCGAACGCCCAGGCGCATATTGAGGAGAGCCTTACTTTCTTCAAGGTAGTCGGGGACAAAGCGGGCATAGCCGAAAGCCTTGAAAGTCTGGCTGTGATAAGCCAGGAGATGGGCGACCTGGAAGCGGCGCGCACGTTCTATCAGGAGAGCCTGGCCCTCAACAGGGATCTGGGATACCAGGTAGGCGTTGCGGCCTCGCTACTCAACCTTGGGGAAGTGGAACGCGCCCTTGGCAACTATGCGGAGGCAGGCGCGCTTTACGAACAAAGCCTCGTGATATACCGGACAACACACAACGGTGGCGTGGCGACCGCGTTGCACAACCTGGGACAGGTGGCTCTGCACACCGGAGAAATCGCCCGCGCCAGAGAGCTATTCAGAGAGAGCCTGATGCTTTTCCACCAGCTAGGTTTCGCCCAGGGCGTAGCGTCATCTCTCGCGGGTCTGGCGGGCGTCGAAAGCCGAAATGATGTAGGGGCGCACGGTCGTGCGCCCCTACGCGCCGGGAAACTGCTTGCCGCATCCTTCGCTATAATCGAGTCTACCGGCGCTGCCTGGTCGCCTATTGACCGTACCGAGTACAACCACAGCTTGTCCCTAGCGTGCGTCCAGGTGGATAGCGCCGCCTGGCAAGCCGCCTGGAACGAAGGCCAGGCCATGAGTATGGACGAGGCGATTGAATATGCGTTGCGTGATGCGTGAATTACGCCAATCACGTTTCACATATCTACCCGAGCAACGTCAAAGAGTAAAACAGCAGTGGCGCAACCACAATAAGGCTGTCAATGCGGTCCAAGAGGCCACCAAAACCTGTTAGCCACGCGCCCGTATCCTTTACCTCGAACTCTCGCTTGATTGCCGATTCCAGCAAGTCTCCCCACAGCGCCCCGATAGCCACTATTACAGGCAGCACAAGCAGGAACAGCCAATGGAGCCTGTCCGGGAGCGCGAAGCCCATCAACCACACCCCCACGTAAGCGCCAAGCACGTTACCCGCCACTCCCTCCCACGTCTTGTTGGGGCTGAGTCTTGGAGCCAGCTTGTGCCGTCCGAACAGCTTGCCTATGCTGAACGCTCCAACGTCGCTGAGGGCCGTAGCCATGCCTGCTGCTAACAGGATACCAGGTCCACCCTCAACATAGTTGTACACAAGCACCAGATGGGCGAGGAACCAGGCGATGTAGCCCCAACCCAACATTGCAAACGCCAGATGCCTGACCCCATCGCCCCGGCGGTGCAAAACCAACGGCTGAAGAGTGCCCAACACCAACAGCATAGGGGGAACTGCGCGGAAAGCCTGGACCGAAAATGCCGCCATCAATCCCGCCAGCAGCCCAAAGGCAACCAACACCCTCTCATAACTAGCAGGTAGGTTCGTGACCCGGCAATATTCACGAAGACCCTGGTACACAAGCAGACTGACCAGCGCCAGAGTGGTCAACTGCCCGCACAGGATCGCCAGCGCGTAGACCGGAGCGATACAAGCCCACACTCGCCACCTCAAAAATAGCACGCTTGACCGCAACTGGTGAATATCCAGGCGCGCTATCGCCAGCAACACCACCAGCGTGCCCCCCAGCAACCCCATCGCCGTGTACAGCGTGGGCAGGAATAACGGATTATCGAACGGATTGGAGATCAACATAGGTAGCCACCAAACGCTGGACGAGCGTCACAACCAACCCGCCAAGCGATACCAATAAGAAATAGGTGAAAATGTGCGCTTCCGGCATAAAGAAAGCAATTACGGCAGCTACGCCCAGGTAAGCCATGCGGTCGGCCTTCCCCATGATGCCCCCATACTGTCGCCGCGCCCCCGCAGCCTTCGACAATATCCCCACGTAGCTGGACAGAAGCATCATCGCTATTACACAAGCGCCCAGCGCACCGTTTGACCCGACAGCCAGCGCCGCGCCCGCAAACAGCGCCACGTCTGACACGCGATCACAAGTCTCATTGAGCACCTCGCCCCAGGGACGCGCCAACCCGGTATCCCGCGCCACAAGCCCATCCAGCGCGTTCAGAGCAGTCCGACCCAGGGCAATCAGTGGTATGAGAAGCAACAACCAGGATGCCCAGTGGCTCGCGTACAGGGAAACACCACCCACAATCGAAAGAGCAACCGCAGCCAGCGTCAGATAATCCGGGTGTACCCGCCTGGCTACCAGCAGCCGCTCCACACCTCCGAGCGCCCTCTGGAAACGCGGCTTAATGCCATAGATGCCGTTACCGATAGTTCTAGTTTGCATGGTATGTCTCCTCTAAATGACGATAGACGATAGACGATGATTACTATCGTCTATCGTCTATCGTCCATCGTCCATTGATCTTCCAAGCCCACGAACCGCACACTCAATCGAACGTGCGGCGTCCCGGTAATGAGTGCCAACGGAGAAAATAAGCGGCTCGCCAAACGATACTTCCACACCGCCGGGTTTCGGCATGTGCGCTCCCTTTGGTAGGACCTTGAAAAGCCCAATTGCGCAAACGGGAACCACAGGCACGCCCAGGTTGGTGGCAAGCAGACCCAGGCCTGGCTTGAACTCCGCTATCTCCCCATTCGTCGAGCGCGTCCCCTCCGGATAAACGAGCACCGACCATCCGGCTTCCACGAGGCGCTTACACTCTACCATGGTGGCTCGTACTCCGGCGCAGGAGCCGCGCGAGAACGGGAAGGCGTTGAAAGCTAAGGCTGCACCAGCGCCCTTCCAGGAGCAGGAGAAGAAGTAGTCCTCTGCCGCAGCTACGGCCACCTGCCGCCGCCAGCTTTGCGGTAGCGCCCTGAGCAATACCGGCGTGTCGAAATGACTCGTATGGTTTGCCGCGAACAGCACAGGCGACTCCACCTTCTCAAGCACCTCTAACCCATGCACGTTCGCCGGAACCAGCAGGTCAAGCAAGCCAAACATAGGTCCCTGAACTAACATACGTGCAGTCATTGCCGCACCCCCAAAAGGCCAAACCGGAACACCATGCTCTTCACCAAGCGCATTAGTCGCAGCAACGTAACTCGTCATAGTATCTAACCTCCGGTGCCTGAAACGTGATTATTGTAATTCACGTTTCACGCCCCTTCTCGCAAACCGTAATGCCGAACAATCCCACAGGCTCCATTTCAGACCCTAAAACCCGAAACCCCGCCTCTTGGGCGAACGCTTCCACTTCCGAGGTCGAGCGGCACACCATAATCCATGGCTCCCCGTTGCGATTCACCAGTACGTTGGCGATAAACTCTAGCTGCGGGTGCATCACCTGCGTTGTGAAGACCAACCTGCCGCCCGGCTCCAGAATCTGGTAGATACCGGCCATAGATTGCTTGATGAGGTCAGCGTCCGTAAACAATTCATACAACCCCGATACCACTACCACGTTAGGCTTCGGTTCTACCGTCGCTAACGATGCAAAATCAACAGCGTCGCCTGTCTCGTAACGAAAGTTGCCAAGCCCAAACGACCGTGCGAGTATGTCGCCCTTCTGTACCGCGTTCTGGCTCAGGTCTCGGCATACCACGTTTATTTCCCGCTCTACCTCACGCCCGGAGGTCCGCATTGCATCGCACATTTCCAACAGGTATCGCCCAGGGCCTGACGCCACGTCCAGCAACGTCAATTGCATCCCCTCCCCGTCTCTCAACGTAGCCAAATCGTTTATTTGCCGCACGAGAACCCGCTTGAGCACGTCCCTACGGGCGCGTATTGCTCGCCACCCAACCGCCCGCAGGTAGAACCAATCAATCAGGGCGCCTACTAGATATTTCCCGGACGCCCGGTTCTCATATACCTTGTCGAGCATTACACCCGAGTCGAAGCCGTACCGGTATCCCATGTCAATTCCGCTACTCGTGCGTCCTACTGTCTTCATCAACAGCGACAGTGTTCGCCACTTAAGGTTGCCCCTGCGTGCCAAGCCATTAGCCACAGTCCCCTTGGTCGGTGTCCTATCCCTCGCAACTGTATCCATATCCACTCCTTTCAACTTCTGATGGCTGATAACTGATAACTGATAGCTCGTTCTTACCAAATGCCTATATCGTTAGCATAGCGCCTGGCCCTTTTATCTTGATGTGCCGTAGGTGAGGTTCTTGACAGCGAAAGGTCACTTGTCGTGGCGCTTTTCCAGGCAGCCAGTGGACAGAAGTCATATTACCTTTGGCAGTCGTTGGGACAGGCACGGAGACCATTTGTTCCATCTAATTGCCCTGCGACCCCCGCCCGGCGGGGCCGAACCAATGAATTAGTTGAGGCATGGTCATAAATGGTCAGACACACGCTACGTACTAGCATACATCTGAGGTCCACCCGTAGGGGCGCACGGCCGTGCGCCCCTACCAACCGCAATCATGCCTACGAATTATGACCATGCCTCAATTAGTTGGAACAAATGGGACGGAGACCTGCCCCTACGAGGCCGCCAATATCCGGGTAGACGAACAGGGCAGACACGGGGTAGTCCCCCAAGCCTACAATTGCACCCCTAATCTGAACACTTACGCGCTGGAGCTATATTTGGCGGAAACGTGAAACGTGAGTTACTAGAGGAAGAAGGGTTGTTGGAATTCTAACTACAGAAGAAGATTGGAAGAAGAAGACGTGAAACGTGACTTGTAGCCGTTAGTATTCAACGCAAAAAACAGCCGCTGTGCGGCTGTTTTTTGCGTTGAATACCGTTTTAGAGTATTTCTGGTTCGCGGCGGGTGAACTTGCGCCCAAAGAAGAGAGCGACCAACCCTACACTGAGAAGGATCAGGACAACTGGAAGCGGATCATCGCCAACTCCGGTCACAGGCATATTACTGCTTGTCGTGCTGCCGGAGCTTGTAGTGCTGGTTCCGGAACCTGAGGTAGCAGAGACTGTGTTGCCCGAACTATCGGTACTAGAAGGCGTTGTGCCCGATGTAGTGTTACCAGAGCCGCTCGTAGTAGTTGAGCTACCACTCGTGCTGCTGGAGCTAGTCGTGGCTGTAGGGGGGATTTGCGTGGTTTCGGTGCTGGTGGGGCTGGTGGGGCTGGCTGAACTGCCACTGGCAGCCATAGTCACGCCCTTGATGTCGCCGCAGGAGACGTATGTGCCTATGGCGGCGGCAGACTTGTGGATATTGATGGCATAGTCTGTTTTCTGGAGGTCGTCCAGGCTAAGGTCCAGGGTGGTCTCGGATTTGCCATCTGACACGCTGGTCAAGGGATACTCGGGTTTGGGATCGAGATTGGCGCAAGTGCCTTTGTGGATATGGGCAGGTTGAGGCTCTGCTGTGCCGTTCTTGATGTCTATGACGATCTTGATTTTTCCACCACCCATATCGGTGAAGGTGGCTGTGCCGTCTTCACTTGAGCCGTTCTGCGCTTTCAGTTCAATTTGTGAGCCAGCAGCATAGCTGGCGGTCCCTGAGAAAGCCAACGATACTAGCACGACGAGTGCGATTAATGCAGCCAATTTCTTCATTTGTTTGATCCTCCTGATTGTTGGTAGCCATTTAGCTAATAATATGGGCAAAGTTATTTTCAATCCCCAGGCTTACGTATAATACACCCTATTGAAGTAGATTGCAACGCTTTGAGACGCCAATATAGACTGAATCGGTGGGCAAATCGTCGGACGATCCCCAATCTGTATTATAATATGACCGCTCTAGCAGAAATTGGCACAGAAGTTGCCCCAGCAAATTTAGCTTACTCTTTACTAATTTCACAGAAACGAGGCTCTTATGCTCAAAGCAAATGCGGATGTTCGCAGGATGCTTATCGTCTCGAACAGACTGCCGTTCACCATCTCAGAAGAGGGCGGCGGGTTAACACTTAAGGAAAGCGGTGGCGGGCTTGTGTCCGGACTGAGTTCGTACCTGGACTCGCTGAAAACGTCGTCCGGTAAGTCAAAGTATATATGGGTCGGCTGGCCGGGCACGACGGTAGAGAGCGACGAGGCTAAAGAGCAACTGAAATCCATAGCCTCTGCCGACTTTAGCGCGCACCCGGTGTTCCTGTCCGAAGAGGACATGGAGAACTTTTACCTGGGCTTTTGCAACAAGACCATCTGGCCCCTCTTTCACTACTTCCCCTCTTACGCAAGATATAACAACGAATACTGGGAGCAGTACAAAAAGGTCAACGAAATCTTTTGCGAGGCGTTGATGGAGATAATCAAGCCGGACGATGTCATATGGGTGCATGATTACCACCTGATGCTCCTGCCTCGCATGTTACGTGACAAGATGCCCGATGTGCCCATTGGCTTCTTCCTGCACATTCCCTTCCCTTCTTACGAAATGTTCCGGCTACTTCCGAGGAAATGGGGCACGGCAATATTGGAAGGCCTGCTGGGAGCCGACCTTGTGGGCTTCCACACGCACGATTACACGCAGTATTTCATGCGGTCGGTACTGCGCATACTTGGCTTCGACCATAACATGGGGCAGATCGTGGCACACGACCGTGTAATCAAAGCAGACACCTTCCCCATGGGCATAGACTTTAGCAGATTCCACAACGCGGCTCTCAGCCCGGAAGTGCTGCAAGAGGCGAGCGAGCTAAGGTATGCCGTCCAGATAGGGAGTAGGGTGAGGGACGAGGGAGTAGAACTATTCCCTCACCCTACTCCCTCACCCTACACCGAGGGCGTCAAGGTCGTCCTGTCTATTGACAGGCTGGATTATGCGAAGGGTGTTATCAATCGCTTGGAGGGGTATGAGGCGTTTCTCGAGGATAATCCTGATTGGCACGAGCGCGTGGTGCTCAGTCTGCTGATTACGCCTTCGCGCATAGGTGTGGAGGACTACCAGCGCACGAAGCAGCAGTTGGAAGAAGTTGTGGGCAGGATAAACGGGCGTTTCGGCAACATGAAGTGGACGCCCGTGCTATATCAATACAAATCGCTACCCTTTGAGCAGTTAGTCGCTCTCTATGTAGTAAGCGACGTGGCGCTTATCACGCCCCTCCGAGACGGTATGAACTTGATAGCCAAGGAGTACATAGCCAGCAGACCCGACAAAACGGGCGTGCTGGTGTTGAGCGAGATGGCGGGCGCAGCCAAAGAGCTTGGGGAAGCGATATTGATAAACCCCAACAGCAAGGAGGAGATCGCTGAAGGGCTGCGCGAGGCGCTCGAGATGCCTGTGGAGGAGCAGAAAAGGCGCAATGGGACTATGCAAAACCGACTGCGGCGCTACGATGTGGTCCCCTGGGCGGAGGATTTCATACAACAACTAAAGAACGTGAAGGAAACGCAGGCGCGGTTCGATACCAAGCGCCTAAGCTCGTCTGTGCGCGAACAGATGCGCGCCGACTACGAGCGGGCGAGGCGACGCTTGATCTTCCTGGACTACGATGGCACCCTCATCAAGTTCGTTAAAGACCCACAGCAAGCTTATCCGCCTACCGAAGTTACGGACCTCCTGGGGCGATTGGCGTCGGACCGGAAGAACGAGGTTGTTATAATAAGCGGGCGCGATAAAGAGACATTGCAGCGTTGGTTCGGCGATCTGCGAATAGGACTGGTGGCAGAGCACGGTGTATGGATAATGCCGCAGGGCGAAGGCTGGCGGATGATCAAGCCTATATCTAACGACTGGAAGCCACGCATACTGCCTATATTGGAGACATTTACGGACCGTCTGCCCGGCTCGTTCGTCGAGGAGAAGGAGTTTTCGTATGCCTGGCATTATCGAGCCGCCGACCCGGAGCAGGGTCCTTTACGCGCCAAGGAACTACTGGATCACCTCGTGGATTTCACGGCGAACATAGATGTGCAGGTGTTACAGGGAAGCAAAGTGATCGAAGTCAAGAGCGCGGGAGTAAACAAAGGCACGGCGGGGATGTTTTGGCTGTCCAAAGATGAAGGATCGAAAACTGAAGATTCCAAACACCAGGTTTCCACCTTCGTTCTGGCAATAGGCGATGATTGGACGGACGAGCATCTATTTATGGTGTTGCCCGAAAGCGCATATTCACTTCGCGTGGGGATAACACAGTCCTATGCGCGCTTCAATTTACGGCAGCAAGGGGAGGTCATTAGCTTGCTGGATGAACTCAGCCGTCATTCGTCAGCTTTCAGTCATGAGTCGTCATCAATGGGAGTTTCTCTTTGAGAGCGTTTTTGAATGGAAAGAGTATATCTGAGGCAAACTCCTCGAAGTGATTACAACTGACGGCGGATAGCTGATGATTGGATAGCTATTCTCTACGGAGCATTGGCCTCGGGTCAGTGTGGACGGTTAGCTCGAAAACGTCTGCGCGGCCGTAATGGCCTGCTACGTCGAGCATCCACCGGGGGCCTCGCATCTCTTTGGGGTCTACTTCGGCGTAGAGGATACCTTCTTGTTCGCTCAACGGCCCGGCGATGAAATGGCCTTCCGGATTGACGATGGCGCTGTCTCCTGTATTTATCCATTCACCAACGTCATTATAGTATTTCTGCTTGAACTCGTAGTGATCGGGAATGTCGTCTTTACGAAGGCACATAGCCGAGCTTATGACGAACGCGCGACCCTCTTTAGCGATGTGGCGGATGGTGGAGAGCCAGGGTTCGCCTCGGTCCCACGTTGCGGCGACGTAGATTTGTGTGCCCCAAGCATACATCGCGTAGCGAGCGAGGGGCATGTAGTTTTCCCAGCAGATGAGGCCACCTAGCTTACCAAGGGGCGTATCGTAGACGTTGAGGGTGCTACCATCGCCTTGCGCCCAGACCAGGCGCTCACCACCCGTAGGGACCAGCTTACGGTGCTTGCCCATGATGTTGCCGTTGGGGTCTATGTAGAGCAGGGTATTGTACATACTGCCCCCGCTGGCCTCTGAGTTGCGTTCGCTGATGCCCATAACAACATAAATCTTGGCCCGTTTGGCAGCCTGACACAGCTTCTGGGTCGCAGGACTGGGCACCTCCACAGCGTTAGCCAGGAACTCGGCGTAGAGATCAGCCAACATACTGCCCTCGCCTGCGGGCACGGCCCAAACCCAGTCGGGGTAGGTGGGTACGTAGGACTCAGGGAAGGCCACCAGCCGCGCTTCATTGCGCCCGGCCTCCGCTATGAGGTCGCACGCTTTGTCAATGGTAGCCTCGCGGTCCAGAAAGACCGGCGCGGCCTGCACAGAGGCTATTTTGAAAGGGGCGTCGCTAGGGTTAGGCATAGATTGACCTCCGGTTTTGGCTATTATAACATTGTTGAAGGTTCATGTTCAGTAAGCAAAGACGAAGATGATAAGGTCATATGTAAATGTTCAGATTAGGGGTGCAACCATAGGGGCAGGTCTCCGTGCCTGCCCTGTTGGTTTACCACAAACATCGGGGTACACGAACAGGGCAGGCACGGAGACCTGCCCTGTTCGTGTACCCCTAATCTGAACATTTACCTGGTTTTAGCTATTGACAACACGGCCTCTAAATTGATAGAATATTCTTGCTTGGGACGGTAAGAGTATACTGCGCGTCTTAGCAATCATCGTTCGTTTACGCTATTGATGCTTATAATGGCACGCAGTTTTTAGTGTTGTCTACTTCGCTATCTTACCTTGCGCGGCACCTCAGTTGCCCAAGCGCTTGTTTATTGCGGGCGCATTATACAAGCCCGGTTGAGGCTGTCATTATTATGCAAGGAGAAAAAGATAAATGTCTAAACGCTTGCTAGGGAGCGTATTTTTCGCTTCCACTCTCACACTGTTGCTATTAGCTGTCGCTGTGGTCTTTACCGGTAGCGCCACCCAGGCTCAGGCGGTATTGAAAGCCCCGCAATCCAACGTAGACGTATCGAGCCTGGCTCCCAACGCGGTGTGGGGCGACATAGCGCCTTTCCCTACTGTCACCATATCGCCGACGCCTGGCAGCTATCCGCTCAAGCTCAAGCGCGCCAACGCGGCTGCCTATCCGGGCAACGGCAAGGTGTACGTGATGGGTGGGCGGCATGGCACCGATGGAGAAGACGTCACCTTGCAATGGATATGGGAATATACGCCCGGCAACCCGGGTAGCTGGGTGCGCAAGAATGCGCTGCTCGACGGATCCCAGCCGGGCAACCGCTTCACGGCCAACATGGCCGTCGCTACGCTTACGGACACCAATGGTTCTCGCATCTACGCGATTGGCGGCAGCAGCATAGACAGCGCCATCACAGGCACGGTGCGCGTCTACAACCCTGTCGCCGATACCATCTCAAACCTGACTACCGCCGACAACTGGCCCGCCAGCCCTGCGCGCATACCAGGCGGGTACGCAGTAGTAAACAATAAGCTGTATATCTTCGGTGGCTTCTCGTCGCTGGGGAGCGGGGCGGTCTTTACCGACACCTGGCGTTTTGACCCGACGGGCGCGGTGGGCAACAAATGGACCCACCTGACTACTGCCAACTTGAACGTGGGGCGCGGCTACATAGCGGGCGCGGCATTAGACGGTATCATATACGCCATTGGAGGCGATACCTGGGACGCGGCGAACCGCAACTTGATACCCGCAGCCAACGTCGAACGGATGGACCCAAGCCAGGCAAACCCGACGTGGACCAACTTGATGCCCCTGCCTACGGCGCGAGGCGACGCTGGGGCCTGGGCCTACGACACGGGTACGAGCTACGAAATATCGGGCCATATTCTCGTAGCGGGTGGCATCTATCCCACGCCAGACAACAAAGCCTACCTCTATGACCCCGTTACTAACATCTGGAACTCATTTGCCACTCTAAACCACGCCACGCGCAACTTTGGCGTCGCCCAACTGAACGGCTTCCTGTATGCGCTAGGCGGTTACGATTACACCAACAACACGCCAACAGGGGCCAACTTCAACCAGAGATACGATGCCAACCTCGTAGGCCCAACGAACACGCCTACGGTCACCTATACTCCCACCAGTTCTCGCACACCTACGAACACCGCCGTACCGACCAACACTTCCACGAGCACTCCCATCCCTACGAATACCCCTACGAATACTCCCGTAGTGCAGTTACAAGGCCATATAAGCATACAGGGCAGGCCCGCGCAGCCGAATGCGCTCCAGAGCGTGCCGGTCACGTTGACGCTTCGCCTGTCGGGTGGTGGGCCGGAGAGTGATTACAACGCCACAACAGACGACAGTGGCAATTTCACGGTTGTAGCGCCGGGGCCAGGTACGTACAACTGGCGCGTCAAGAGCCTGCAAACGCTCGCCAACTCAGGCAGCACGACGGTGGCGTCGGGCAATAACACGCAGGAGATGGGACTGCTCCTCACCGGAGACGCGAACAACGACAACTGCGTCAACGTGCAGGACTTCAGTATCCTCAAGAACACCTTCGGGAAGTCCATTGGCGAACCAGGTTACGACGCTCAAGCCGATTTCAACGGCGACGACACTATTAGTATAAGTGACTTTACCCTGCAAAAGAATAACTTCGGCGTCTGTGGCGCAGGGCCTATCAGGTAGGGTGAGGGAGTAGGGTGAGGGAGTAGGATAAGAACTATTCCCTCACCCTGGGTAAGAGTTTGCAATAAGGAAGCCCCGTAGGGGCGAACCTTGTGTTCGCCCTCTTGACCATGTGGTATGCAGACAGGGCGAACACAAGGTTCGCCCCTACGGGGCTTCCTTATTGCAAACTCTTACCACCCTGGAACAAGTTTGACAATTACTCATAGGGTGGGAAGAAGGGTAACACAATGCCGGTCGCGCTTGCGACCGGCTTTGTGCTGCCACGTCCCCTTAGAGGAGGGGCTAAGGGAGCCAGGCTTTGTTCTTCAGGACGTTTACACCCAGCAGGCCAAGAAGCACTTGTGATGGCGCTTGCCCTGCTGAAGCTTGCTTGATTTCGGGGTGGTACTCGAAGCGGGCGCGCTCAAAGTATTGTACGGTGTACTCGTTGCCGTCTGTCGGATTGACCTCTCGCAATTCTTCGGAGATGGGGTAACCAAACTGCGCCAGGCCGCCGTTATGGTTCCAGTAACTCAGGAAGGCAAAATTGAGGGAGTGGTTGGTCTCAGGGAAGAAGCGATGATCGGCGACCGACTCGAATGGCGTTACGGTTCGGAAGGCGCCAGCTTTAGTCAGGTCGGCGCCCAGGCGGCCAAGCAGCACGTTATAGGGCGGCTGGTTTTCGGGGTGGTACTCGAATCGGTTGCGCTCGAAGTATTGGACCGTGTACCCTCGCTCGGTGAACTCCTCGCTCAGGGGATAGCCATAGATGGGCAGGCCGCCGTGGGTCTGCCAGTAGCGCAGGAACTCGCCGTGCAGATTATGCTGGGTCTGTGGGAAGTAGACGGTCGCGGGATCGGGTTGGGCGTCCGCCGGGTTGAGCGCCCTTGGCATAACGGCCAGGCGATACCTATAGAGCGGCTGCGCGTTGATGCGAAGCCAGTCGCCCATAAGCGCGGGCGTGGGCGGCGTCCAGGGCTGGCCCTGGGGGTCCAGGCCGGTCAGGGTTATCTGGCCCAGTTCGTTGGTGGGTACGCCGAAGATGCCGGGGAGGTTGAGATCGGTTGTGGAGACACCGGTGGCGAAGATTGTGACCGTGCCGTTCATCGTGCCCACCATCAGTTGCGAGGGGGCGTTGGAAGAATAAACGATATTGGTGCTCGTGTAAGTCTTGCCTCCGGCGATCAGCGCGTCCGGCGAGGCGTATGTAAAGTTCACCGCGTAGTTGTCGTCGGGTTGTATCGAAGAGAGTGTGCCCGGCGTGGAGCGGCTGAGTAGGTCGGCTATGTTGCGCAGGGCGTGGGCCGTGATTTTCATCTGATTGTTGTTATCGAACAGGCCGTATGAATTCTCCGTGGGGTTTGCCCCCTGCGGGTAGTTGTTAAGCATCCACTTTGCCCCACCCGCGAAGCCTTTGCTGTACAGATAGACCCAGATAGCCGACTCCAGGTTGGCAGTAGTGCGCGGGTCAAAACCCTGCGCGCCAGCCTGCCCAGGATAGCCAAACTCCTCCAGCAGGACGGGCAGCCCGGCGAAGGTGCGTTGCAGGTTGTCCAGCACAAGGAAAGTGGCGTTCAGGCCGGAATAACCGTGCGACGTGAAGCGATGGAGCGACTGGAATTGCAGGGAGCGGTTCGAGGGCAGCTTTGCGAGCACGATGTTGCTGTAGCCAACCGTGATGGGGCGACCAGGGTCGGCAGCACGCACGCCGCCTACCTGCGCGTTGACCCATGTAGATAGAGTACCATCCATTGCGGCCAGGAAGGGTGCCCACGAAGCCGAGTCGGGCGAGTCTATGTAGTCCAGGGTGGTAGTGCCCGAGTGAGTGTTTACCCAAGCAGCGTCCGCGTCGAGGAACTCTTTGTACAAGCGATAGTAGTTCGCCATGATGTACGCCTGGTCATCGGTCATGCGGGCGGGGATGACGTTCTTGCCGTCGCCGCGCCGGTAGTCTGGTAGGTCGGCACGGGATATACGCTCTCCATAAGCAGAGATCAGGTCGGGCGATTGAAGGGGGACGGTAGACCCCGGCGGGTAGATCGCGCCCGCCACGTCGTTAAACTGCGGCTCGTTCTTCACGTCGTAGGCCAGGACGGACGGTTCGTTCGCCAGGTGCGCGGCGATGCGAGCGTTGAGGTCGGCAGCCTTTGCAAGGTCGGGTTCCGCCCAGTCGGTGAAGGTCAGCAGGAGCATCAGCCCATTCTGGCGGGCCAGCGATGTCACAGCATCCAGTTTGGAGAAGTCGCCGCCATTGATGTCGTCGCGTAGAGAAGTTTGAACGAATATGCGCAGAGTATTGATGTTGAGCGACCTGGCCCTGGCGAAATCGGAGGCAATGAGGTTTGGGTCGAACTTGTCGTCGTCCCACATCATCCAGGCCCTGTCGGTCGGACCCTCGTAGTTAGCGCCGATCACAAAGAAAGGCTTGCCGCCGCGAGGGGCTATCCAGGTTGTCGGAACCTGGCCCTGGGCGCGGGCGGAGGCGGACGTGACGAGTGACGAGTGATGGGTGACGAGTATTGGAAAAAGGAGCGTCAGGACAAGTACCAGATTGCGAGCGCCCCTTAGTCGAGCACGCCAGGTGTGGCGGCTGTATAGTACGTTGGAGTGGTTCATATCAGAATTATAACCTCATAAGCAGTTAGAGATGAAATGATTCCCCACCAATCTATCTGGGTTTCCACATTAATCGGACGTTGGATCAGAGGGGTATAATAGCTGCGTCATTCGGCTAACCGAGCGGACAGCGCATCGAGCGGAGCGCTTATTATCCATTCGCGTTTGACGTATACCTAACGTTTCTCATGTCCGTCAGGTTCTGCTCCTGGAGGTGAAAGATGGTAAATTCGCACACGAATACCGCCTTGGCTCTACAAGCACGTAAGCTCTTGCGACGCAGAAGACTGGTGATTGGGGTCTGGGTAGTGGCGCTTGCAACGCTTGTTGGATCGCTGACATTGAGCGTTTCGGGCCTCCTGACCACAGGCTTGCGTACCACTAATGTGTCTGGCGCAGCCGGAATTAGCTTTACTACAAAAAATGCGCCCAGCAACCTTACGGGGACACAGGCGGCTACTCCCTCACCCTCCTCCCTCGCCCTGGGTCTCAAACTGCTGCACTCTACGCCTGGACAGCCGGGGCATAACGGGGATGTATGGTCGGTGGCGTTCAGCCCTGACGGTAAGCTGTTGGCGAGTGGCAGCGCGGATACGAGTATCAAGCTGTGGGAGGTCAGCAGTCGCAAAGAACTGTCTACCCTCGTGGGGCATACTGGATTGGTCACTTCGGTGGCGTTCAGCCCTGATGGTAAGACGTTGGCGAGCGGCAGTTGGGATAGAAGCGTCAAGTTGTGGGACGTTAGTAGCGGCAAAGAGTTGGCTACTCTTATAGGGCATAGCGACCTTGTCACTTCAGTGGCCTTCAGCCCTGATGGCAAGACGTTGGCGAGCGGCAGCAGGGACCAGACTATCAAGTTGTGGGACGTGCAGAGCGGTAAGGGGTTGGCTACTCTCAAAGGGCACACAGATAGGGTGCTGTCGGTGGCGTTCAGCCCTGACGGCAAGACGTTGGCAAGCGCGGGAGGGACGAGGGACAAGGCAGTCAAACTGTGGGACGTGGGCAGCAGGACCAGTACGACCACCCTCAGAGGACATACGGAACTGGTCAGCACACTGGCCTTCAGCAAAGACGGCGGTATGCTTGCCACCGGAAGCACCGATGATACCGCCATGTTGTGGGACACGCGCTCCGGGAAGAAGTTGGCGACGTTGCGGGGACATGGCAGCACCGTCGCATCGGTGGCCTTTAGCCCGGACGGTAAGACGCTGGCGAGCGGCAGTTGGGACAAGACCATCAAATTGTGGGACGTGCAGAGCGGCAAAGAACTGGTGACATTGCGCGGGCATAGCGCCGATATTATGTCGGTGGCGTTCAGCCCGGACGGTAAACTGTTGGCGAGTGGCGGCCTGGACAGGAGTGTGCGCTTTTGGGACATAGGCAGTAAGAGCGAGGCAGGGGCGCGATTAATCGCGTCCGTTGATGCTTCGGCTTCGCAGGTTACATCTGTGGCATTTAGCCCGGACGGAAAGATAGTAGCAAGCAGTAATAGCGATAAGAGCGTCAAGTTGTGGGACGCAAACGATGGCAGGGCGCTGGCTACGCTCAACGGGCATACCGGAGTGGTCAATTCGGTGGCGTTCAGCCCGGATGGGAAGATGCTGGCAAGCGGGAGCGCGGATAAGAGCGTCAGGTTGTGGGACGTGGGCAGCAAGAGACAGGTGAACACTCTGAAGGGCTACACCGGAGAGGTGTTATCGGTGGTCTTTAGCCCCGATGGCAAGACCCTGGCGGGGGTGAGCGGGACTGCGGATAAGAGCGTCAAGCTTTGGGACGTGGGCAGCGGGCGGGAACTGGCGACCTTGCACACCAACGGAATGTACGGGGCCGGCATCACCTCGCTGGCCTTCAGTCCCGACGGCACGTTATTGGCCGGAGGCGGGGGAGGCAAGAGCATAAGGCTGTGGGACGTGAGAAGCGGGCGAGAATTGACCGCGCTCAAAGGCCACCTGGGCGAAGTGTTATCACTGGCCTTTAGCCCCGACGGTAAGACCCTGGTTAGCGGCAGCGGGGATAGACTAATCAAGCTGTGGGACGTGAACAGCGGCAAGGGGTTGACCACGCTCAGGGGCCATGCTGGGGCTGTCGTCTCGGTGGCATTCAGCCGGGATGGGAGGGAGATAGTGAGTGGAAGTCGAGATAACACTATCCGACTATGGGAGGTAAGTAGCGGGCGCACTTTATTTAGCACGCCTATGCAGGAGTCGTTTGGTATCCTGAGCTTGGCGCTTTCCCCTGACGGTAAGCAGATCGTTAGCGGCCATTGGGACGGCTCGATCAAGCTGTGGGGAGTGAAACGTGAAACGTGAAACGTGATGCGTGATGCGTGATGCGTGATGCGTGATGCGTGATGCGTGATGCGTGATGCGTGATTATCGTAACTCACCTTACGCAATCTCTTGAAGGAGCGGGACCAAACAGCCCTTGTCATTCTTCACTCCGTTCAGAATGACAAGGGTTAGCTCCTCTCCTCCGTTAAGCCAACTGCGTAACGTGAGATCGTAATTCACGTTTCACGCATCACGTTTCACGTTTCACGTTTCACTCATGAGAAAGGGGCTGGCAAGATGATGCACCGGGCCGCAGTTATTCTGATGCTACTGGTTATAGTGCGCGTTGGATTGCCTCTAATAACGTCGTCGCCACCGTCGCAGATCACACAGGTCAGTGTCTTGACCCAGCACAATGACAACAGCCGCACCGGGGCCAATCTTAGCGAAACGATTTTGAATACGTCCAATGTGAACGTGAACCAGTTCGGCAAGCTATTCAGCCGCGCCGTGCAGGGGCATATCTACGCGCAGCCTTTGTACGTGCCGAACCTTAATATGCCTGGCGTGGGCACGCGCAACGTCGTGATCGTCGCCACAATGCACAACGAGATATACGCCTTTGACGCGGACGACCCTGCGGCGTCAACCCCGTTCTGGGAAGTAAATCTCGGACCGTCGGCTCCCACGCCCAGCAGCGATTTTGGCACGCGCTGTGGCACGTACCGGGACATCGCCGTCGAGGTCGGCACCCTCAGCACACCCGTTATTGACGTAGATACGAACACAATATATCTCGTAGCCCTGACCAAAGAGGGCTCCGTCTATCGCCATAGGCTTCATGCGCTGGACCTGCTGACGGGTCAGGAAAAACCGAATAGCCCCGTGCAGGTGCAGGGTTCAGTGACAGGACCCGGAGGCCCAATTACATTCAACAGCCAGCAGGAAATACAACGGTCCAGTTTGCTGTTATCCAACGGCGTGATTTACTTCAGCTTTGCGGGCTACTGCGATACCCAGCCCTATTACGGCTGGATATTCGGGTACGACGCTTCCACGCTGCAACGCGCCGCTATTTACTGCTCCACAGCCGGGGGCAGCGCCGGGGGGATGTGGCAAGGCGGGCAGGGAATAACCGCTGATAGTGCGGGCCACCTGTACGTAATGACAGGCAACGGCACTTTCGATGGCAATACAGGTGGTTCCAATCTGGGAGACAGCTTCATCCAACTCAACCCGTCGGGCGGGAATCTCAACGTCGTGGACTGGTTCACACCTTATAACCAGGCTACCCTGGACCAGTCGGACCTGGACCTCGGGTCGAGCGGGCCACTACTTATACCGGGGACCAACCTGGTGGTCGGCGGCGGCAAAGAAGGCAAACTATACGTGCTTGACCGCAGCAACATGGGCCACTTCCACGCGGGCAGCGACAGCCAGATAGTGCAGAGTTTCACCGCAACGCTGGGTTTCATATACGGCTCTCCCATCTACTGGAACAGTCCGAACGGGCCGCAGATTTACGTGTGGAGCGCGAGGGATCGGCTAAAGGCGTTCAGGTACAATACTGATTCTGGGCTTTTTACCACCGCACCCGTTATGACAAGCACTATGGCCGTGCCTAATGGGTTGCCTGGCGCTATGCTATCTATTTCCAGCAGCGGCGGCGCGGCAGGAACAGGCATTGTCTGGGGTACGCACCCGACTAGCGCAAACGCGAACCAGGCCGTCGTTACGGGCACATTGCGCGCCTTCGATGCTGCCAATTTGAGCAACGAATTGTGGAACAGCCGCATGAACGTGGCGCGCGATGATTACGGTAACTTCGGCAAATTCGCCTCGCCCACCATCGCCAACGGTAAAGTGTACCTGGCGACATTTTCGGGGCAGTTGGTGGTGTACGGGTTGTTGAGCAGCCTTCCAACGACTACGCCCACCTCTACTATTACGCCTACACCTACCCTTACCCCAACAATAACACGCACATCAACAGTCACACGAACGCCTACAATCACCCGAACTCCAACGATAACACGCACTCCGACGATAACAGATACTCCGCTCCCCACTCTGACGCCTACCGACACGGCTACGAACACTCCGACGGAGACAACCACGACTACCAACACACCAACAGATACTCCAATCAGCGGCCCGGCACTCGTGGCTCATGTGGTATGGGAGGGGATCCCGCAGCCGGACCCGCGAAACGTGACG
Organism: Chloroflexia bacterium; assembly: GCA_038324555.1. GTDB lineage: Bacteria > Chloroflexota > Chloroflexia > QHBQ01 > JADMIH01 > JADMIH01. The sequence goes on along the minus strand of JBBQIC010000009.1, from coordinate 1,349 downwards.
CAGACTATTACGCTGACGCTAAGGCTGAACGCCGGAGGTCCGCCTATAGAATATCCTGCAATGAACACAGACGCGAGCGGCTACTTCACCGTGCCCATAGACGCTCTACCAGGAGGCACGTATAACTACCGGGTGAAAGGCCCCAGGAACCTGTCGAATTGTGGCGCCTTCGGGCGGGCGGGAAGTGTCGCAACCGCTTTAGACATGGGCTTGTTGAGGGCGGGCGACGCTACGAACGATAATGCGGTTCGCGTGACTGACTTCAATGTGCTCCGGGGCACGTTCGGTAGATCGTTCGGACAGCCCGGTTATGACACAGGAGCGGATTTCAACAACGACGACATTGCCAATGGCTCAGACTTCAACCTCTTGAGGGGTGACTTCGGGATAGTAGGTTGCGCGTCTCCTTAGTGGAGATTCAAGAGAGATGTTAGGAAAGGGTAGAGACGACCACATAGGGTCGCTCCTACCCTTTCCTTGACAGGTTTTCTGATTATGGATTAGGGCGCAAGAGTGGGGCGCCAATGGATTGCCAGGGCTCGATGTTTCCGTTCACGTCTACGGCTCGGAAAGCGAGCGTGCTGTTCGGAGGCACGGTGATGGACCTACCGATTAAACGGGTATTGGGACCATTGTTAATGCTGTATTCGATACCCGCTACTCCAACATTATCTGTGGCTCCGAGCACCAATGTGAGTGGGGGCGATTGCGGGAAGATGGCCCAGGTGCGGGGTGGAGTGGCGTCGGTAAAATCGAAGCCCGCAGCGTAGCTCCCGTCCGCCAGGCGTGCCTGCCCGGAGAGGGAAGGGTGAAAGTAGTCGCGGGTGGAAACGTCGGTCGGCAAGAAGACAGTATTGTACACCGTATTGTTGTCGAACCGGCAGTGGATATTGGTGGCGCACACCTGAGCGAGTTGGGTATTGAAGTCAATCACCCTCTGGTTTACCCTGTCGCGGCGGTCTATATCGGCCTGGGCGGTAGACTGCGGATTGGCGAGCATAGATTGGCAGATGCTAAAGAAGCCCCACGTCGTGCGAGCGCTGGAGTTATCGTGCAGGATGCTCCAAAGATTGTAGATATTGGGAACACTCAACACGTATATGCGAGCATCGGGCGAGCCAGCAGAGAAGGTGTCTAGCGCTGCCTGGAATTGGGCGCGGAAGGTAGCAACGGAGGTCATCGCCGTTTCGGAGGAAGTGCAGGCGTCATTGGCTCCCATGAGCACGGTTACATAGTCTACATGCTGGCTGTTCACAGTCGCCATCTGACCGTTGAGGTCCGTCATTTTCGCGCCTGAAACAGCATCATTATTGTTGTGGCCATTGATACCGGGAAAGGCGGCAAGAATC
>JBBQIC010000008.1:0-30371 GCA_038324555.1 Chloroflexia bacterium | reverse complement strand
GCCGCCACATTACCCTATAGCCCGCGTGCCCGGTTCCTGGCGAACTTGGGCTTGTCGCACCGCTCGTGTCTTTTCGGGAACCGTAGTAGAAGCGGGAGTTGGTATTTCGAATTCTATAAAATCGGCATGAGTAGAATAGGGTGTTGGTATAGGTGCTCCATCTTCTAGCGTAACTTCAAAATATAGCTCTAATGCCTCACGCATGTTTGAAAGCGTTTCTGCAAGCGTCTTGCCGGTCGTTGCGCACCCAGGCACATCGGGTGCGTAGGCCGAGTAGTTATTGTCGCCCTTTTCAATTACGACCAGGTAACGCAATTGCATCTTCTTGCCTTTCATTTCAACCCTGCCTGTTTGCGAATATTGTCCAGTGTTCCAGGCTGCATATCCTCACCCAAATGTCCTGGTATAACTACAATGCCTGCTATGGAGGGGTGTTTGTATATTCTGTGGCTTCCCTTCTGTCTAACGAACTACCACCCGTCCCCTTCTACTTCCTTGATTACTTCCCGTACCTTCACTGTGGCCAGTATAGAAAAGTGGCAGTGGTATGTCAATATGTCTATTGGGCCCTTGATGTAGGTTCTGAGCATTTCTATACAGAGGCTAAATAGTCGTGTCCGAACCCTTTTACATTTGAACAGGCTCTAACCACGCTGCGCAAACAGCGACCTGTCTACCTTGTGCCCCGAAGCCTCAAGCCTCCCTGCGAAGTTGGGAATCAGGCCGGTCGGCTGCAAGCTGCCGATTACCTTGCCGTTGGCGTCGGTGCCGGTCTCTTTGAAGCGGAATATATCCTGCAAGACAATCGTCTCGCCTTCCATGCCCTGCACTTCGGTGATGTACGTTATCTTGCGCGAGCCGTCCCGCAGGCGAGCTTGCTGAACTATAAGATCAACGGCTGATGCGATTTGCTGGCGTATGACCCTGATAGGCAGGTCCATGCCCGACATCATCACCATCGTTTCCATGCGGGAAAGCGCGTCGCGGGGCGTGTTGGCGTGGAGGGTGGTCAAAGAACCGTCATGGCCCGTGTTCATCGCCTGGAGCATGTCCAGGGTCTCCCCTGAACGGCACTCGCCGACTACGATGCGCTCCGGCCTCATACGCAATGAGTTAGTAACTAGATGTCGTATGGTGACGGCTCCTCCGCCATCGGCGTCCGCGGGCTTGGACTCCAGCGAGACGACGTGACGCTGGTTGAGGCGAAGTTCAGCCGAGTCCTCGATAGTGATAATTCTCTCGCCGTCCGGGATGAACGACGAAAGCACGTTGAGCAGAGTGGTCTTACCAGAGCCTGTGCCGCCCGACACCACCATATTCAGTTTGCCACCTACACACTCCTTGAGGAAATCGGCCATTTGGCGGCTCATACTGCCATAAGTGATCAAGTTGTCTACCGTCAATGGCGTCTTGAAGAACTTGCGTATGGTGATGGTCGTGCCCTGTAGGACGCACGGATCGCCGATGATATTGACGCGAGAGCCGTCAGGCAGGCGGGCGTCTACCATCGGCCATTTGCGGTCAAAGCGGCGACCCAGTGGCGCAACTATGCGCTGGGCTATACGTATAACGTGAGCATCATCGAGGAAAGTGAGGCCGCTCTCAATGAGTTGCCCTTTACGCTCAATCCAAATCTGCTTGGGGCCATTCACCATAATTTCGCTGACGGACTCGTCGCCAAGTAGTTGCTCAAGAGGGCCGAGGCCCAGTATCTCGTCTATAACCGCCTGGCATAGGGTTTCCTGGCTGCCCGCTGGGATGGCGCTATTCACCTCCGATAGCGCTGTCGTGAAGCGTGCGGCCAACATTTGCTCCACTTCAGCCGTTCTCACGAGTTGAGTCTCCGGCGGCAGGCCCATGGTCACGCGCTGCACGAGGGCGTGTACGACCTGGGGCGGCACCTGGGTAATAGGGAGTACTCCTCCATCAAGAGGAGTGGTACCCAACAAAGGCGCTGTACCCGACAAAGGCGCTGTACCTGGTAAAGGCGCAGTCCCCACTGCATGTAACGCGCCGTTTTGTGAAGGCTGCTTGACCCCCGCCATTATTGCGGCCTGCCCCTGCTCCTGGGCAAAACTGCCGTCAATCAAAGGGCTGAGAATCGTGGATACATCCACGTCCGGGCCTGCGGGCATTACCGAAGACCCATTTGCCACAGCGCCTTGTTGTGAATTTTGAGGCGTGAATTGCTGGCTGCCCGGTTGAGGCGGCGCATCAGCTTGCCTGCGTGAAAACATGCTTGCTTCCTTATGTGAAACGTGAAACGTGATACATGATACGTGATTATCGTAATTCACGCATCACGTTTCACGTTTCACGTTCAGTACGGATAATATTCGTCCTGCTCGATCTTCTCCGGGTCGTCTTGCAGAGGTACTATGCTCACAATGTGCCCCTTATTCAGGGCGACGAACTTGACGTGCTCGGTGCTCGAATCGTCGCGGGTTAGAGTAGCATCAGTTAAAGCAATAAAGACCTCATCACGCTCGTTGAGCATGTCCTTTATACGTTGGCCTGGCATAAGATGGACCTGGCCGGACACCTGCCCTTTCGTAGTCACAATCACCACATCCATACGATGGGTATGAATGCGGTCGGTGTAATATTTGCCTGATTCGACTACTTTGCGCATAGTGTTCTCCGTCGTAGGGTGAGGGAATAGGGTGAGGGAGTAGGATAAGAACTACTCCCTCACCCTATTCCCTCACCCTACTCCCGGTCCCCTACCTCTTCACGAAGTACGTCCCGCAAGCTGCGTCTAACAACTGCGGACCCAATTCGGGGGGCACGTTCAAATATTTCGCCAGCCCTATTAGTTGGCGGAGTAAGTCGCGTGGGTGGGTCGCCCTGAACATCCTACCCGTCTCTCGATAATGCTTATTCACCAGGTGCGTGAAGCCAGCCTTGTCAAATGGCACGCCCATTGTCTGGCACTGAGCCACGAATATGTCATAGAATTGCTGCGGCGTCGGATCGGGCACATGCAGTTTGTTCTGGATGCGGCGCAGGAAAGCGTCGTCCACCAGGTCTTCGGGTTGAAGGTTGGTGGAGAGCACCAGGAACAACTCAAACGGCACCTGTAGTTTCTTGCCGGTCTTGAGCGTAAGGTAGTCAATGCTCTTTTCAAGCGGCACGATCCACCTGTTGAGGAGCGCCTGCGGGCTGACTTGCTGGCGGCCAAAGTCATCTATGAGGAACAGGCCGCCGTTAGCCTTTAGCTGGAAGGGCGCTTCGTAGAAACCTACGCTCTCGTTGTAAATCAGATCGAGCGAAGACATTGTAAGCTCGCCGCCCACTATAACCACGGGGCGGTGGATGCGCACCCATCGGCGGTCTCGCAACTCGGCCCTGGTGATGTCCGCTTCGCTCACCCCGGCAGGCACCGCCGGGCGATGGCTGTTTGCATCAAACACCTGGATAATCTGGCCGTCCGACTCCAGGGCGTAGGGAATCGCTATATTGCCGCCTAGCATGGTAGCTATATTCTCGGCCAACAACGTCTTGCCATTGCCGGGTGCGCCAAAGAGGAAGAGCGACTTTCCGGCGTTGACCGCCGCGCCAACCTGGAGTATCAATTCGCTGCTGAGTATCATCCCTTGCAGGGCACTCTCCACGGTGGTTCGCACGATAGGCTGCCTGCCAGAGGTCTCCATCTTCATGGCTTCGATATACCTGGCGAGCGGCACCGGCGCAGGCCCGATGTACGACGAGCGCGTAAGCACCTGGTGCGCGCGCTCCATGCCCTTCACGGTTAGCACGTACTGGTAGCCAGCTTCGCCCAGGCCGGAAGCCCCGCTTACGTCGCAGAGTTGTTCCCTCTTCATTGAGTTGATTATCTGGTCAATAATCCCGTAGAAGGGGAGACGGATCACTGCTGAGATCTCCTGGCCGCTCATGTACGAAGTGAAATACATCGCTTTGAGCACTAGGTCTCCGATGAGACCCTGGTTCAGGCCGGTCTCCGGGATAGTGCGCGGCTCCGGGAACCATGCGTCGTATGGGTCCAGATAGCCCGTGGACAACTGGTCTGTAGACACGCTACTGAACACATTCTGAAGGCGTCCCGTGTTGCCGGTGGTTGGGTTCGACTGGGTAGATTGGGCGGTTTGCTGCTGGGTTTGGCCCTTGGCAGTTTGGGTGGCAGCCTGGGTAGCCTGGGCAGCCTGCGGAGGCTGAGTTGCTTGCGGCGGCTGCGCTGGTTGTCTTGGTTGTGGCGGTTGTGGTTGTGACGATTGTAGCGGTTGTGGTTGTGGTTGTGACGATTGTGGCGATTGTGGCTGTGGCTCTTGCATTGGCTGAGGAGCCTGGGAAACCTGCGGCGCTTGCTGGACTTGCGGCGCGGCCTGCGCGCCTCCGGGAATGGTCATCCCCGCCAGAGGTTGGATCGTGGGCGCGCGCCGGGCAAGAGCAGGGTTTTGTAGCTCGTGCCCCAACCCTCCCTGGTCTCCCATCATACTGCCTGGCGGGAAGGGAAAGCCGGGCACGTCCGAGGGGCCTGGCCCGGAAGGAATAGCAAAGATGCTTCCCCCGCCGTTGTTCGGCTGCGTTTGCACATCGTGTGACGCGAAAGGCCCGCCACCTACCTCGCTACGCTCAGGAGCTTGCCCGGCGTCTGGCCCTTTCATGTTGTTCAGAGCTTGCTCTAACTCGTCGAAGGAAAAGGCAGAGTTTGTGACGGTTGCCGTTGCCGGGCTTGTTGTAGGCGGCTTTGGCTCGACGGCAGGCTGGGGGATAGCCCATGGAAGGGGCGGCACAATGTCCTCGGTCCGGCCCTCGCCTTCTGGTTGTGGTATAGGTCGGTTTAGTCTTGGCAAGCTAGCGCACAATGCAAGTACCTCTTTATTTTGAATTATGAGTTTTGCGTTACACGCGATAACCCAAAGCTCATAGTCCGATTTATTCGACTAATGACGTATGGAGGATAGGTGATAAGCACTTTCTCCCCAAAGGCATTATATCCGCCGATACGCCCGCGCCTAAGTGCATATTAGTCCTGTTCTGCCATAGGAGAAAGGTCCATTTGAGGTTTAGTATCTCACCTTACGCAGTCTCTTGAAGGAGCAAGACCAGGCCAGCCCTTGTCATTCTGAACGGAGTGAAGAATCTCGTCCCTTACCTTTATGTCAGAGAGCAACTTATCCCTAAGCATCCAGGCCCACGACGAGATTCTTCATTCCGTTCAGAATGACAAGGGTGAGTCGGTTCGTTTCCCTCTTGGCTTTCGGTCTTATGCCAATTCTACCTCGCGCCTCGTTGCGTAACGTGAGGTATTGCTGAACCGAGCCGTGCTTGCGAAGGTACTAATCATAAGGTAATAATCATATAGTTTGAATAGCAAGAATCGGATAGCTTCTATAACTACCTTTAGCTTATTATATAGAGGTAAAGAGTTTTCGTTCAGTAAGGTAACAAGGTTACAAGGAGGGATTGAGAGTGAGTGAAGAGACTTTGTGGCAGGCAGTTCTATCGAGGGACTCCGGCGCTGACGGCAATTTTGTATATGCGGTGCGTTCAACGCACATCTATTGCAGGCCGTCGTGCCCTTCGCGCAAGCCGAATCGGGACCAGGTTGCGTTCTTCAAGCTGCCCGAAGCGGCGGAGCAAGCGGGCTTCCGAGCGTGCCTGCGCTGTCGCCCCGGCCAGGCAGCCGTGCGCGAGCCTCATCTCGAATTGGTGCAGCGCGCCTGCCGCTACATAGAATCGAACACAGAGGGCGATCTCACCCTGTCCGCACTCAGCGAACAGGTGAATCTCAGCCCTTACCACTTGCAGAGGCTATTCAAGCGCATTATGGGCGTCACGCCTCGCCAGTATGCAGAGGCGTGTCGCCTGGACCGTCTAAAAGGGCGGCTGAAAGAAGGAGAAAACGTGACAAACGCACTTTATGACTCGGGCTATGGCTCAAGCAGCCGCCTGTACGAGCGCACACCCGGCCAACTGGGCATGACCCCAACTGCTTACCGTAGAGGAGGATTGCAGACCCACATAAGCTACACAATCGTTGACAGCGCGTTAGGTCGCCTGCTGGTAGCGGCCACAGACAAGGGTGTCTGCACCGTTAGCCTGGGCGACTCAGACGACGCACTGGAAAGCAGCCTCCATAACGAATACCCCGCCGCCGAGATATGCCACGACCAAAGCGGCCTCAACGAATGGGTAGGCTCTATAATCAGCCATCTAGAGGGCAAGCGACCCAATCTTGATTTGCCGCTAGACGTACAGGCGACCGCCTTCCAATGGCGCGTATGGCAAGAGTTGCAAACGATACCCTATGGCAGCACTCGCTCCTACAGCCACGTAGCCAGGAGCATAGGCCAGCCAGGAGCGTCAAGGGCCGTAGCCCAGGCCTGCGCCACCAACCACGTAGCTCTCGTAATCCCCTGCCACCGAGTAATACGCGAAAACGGCGACCTGGGTGGCTATCGCTGGGGAGTGGGGCGGAAGAAGGCGCTTTTAGAGTTGGAAGGTTAGAACGTTGGAAGGTTGGAAGGTTAGAACGTTAAGGCTGGCAACCTTCCATCCTTCCAACCTTCCAACGTTCTAACTCACAAGGAGGTTTCGTGTCAACGAAAGAGTTCGGAATGCTTCTGGGGCTTGGGGCCATCTGGGGCGCTTCATTTCTGTTTATCAAGGTGGGCGGAGCGGAGTTGCAGCCGTTCGCGCTTGTGGAGATACGCCTCGGGCTTTCGGGGCTGGTCATGCTCTTCGTGAGTATGCGGGTGCCAGGCATCTTCAAGGATATGCGGGCGAATTGGAAGCCGCTCGTTGTGCTTGGGCTGTTCAATTGCGCGGTCCCGTATACGTTGATTACGTGGGGCGAGCATTATATCAGCAGTGGCTTGGCTGCTATATACAATGCGTGCGCGCCGCTCTGGGTCGCCGTGCTCGGCCTGTTCTGGACGTGGGGAGAACGCCTCACACCGGGGCGGGCGGTTGGCGTGGCGCTTGGGTTCGCGGGCGTGGTGCTCGTCGTGAGCGGCAACCTGGAAGGCGGCAACGACGGCGGCCAACAGCTTATCGGGCACGCAGCTGTCCTGCTCGCCGCTTTATCTTATGCCTTTGCGGGCATCTATGGTAGAAGGATGCTCAAAGGAGTGCCCTCGTTAGTGCCAGCTACCGGACAGTTGGTGACAGGCGCACTTATGTTGGCGCCGCTTGCTGCTCTGCAACTGCCTCAGAAGACGCCTTCGGCGCTGGCTCTCGGCGCGGTAATCACGCTGGCTATTGTGGGCACCGCCCTGGCTTCTCTCATGTACTACTGGCTCCTATCGCGGGTGGGCGCGACCAAAACGCTGATGGTAACGTACCTGCTTCCAGGCTTCGCCCTGGTATGGGGCGCACTGCTCTTGCACGAAGCGATTACCCTAACCGCCGTTCTGGGGCTTACCCTCGTGCTTCTAGGCATAACCGTAACGTCAGGCCGCGCCTCCCCGGTGTTCGCGTGGGTCAAGAGCCGGGTTCGAGAGGGCACAGCATAATGGGCGATGAATGACGATAGACGATAGACGATAGACGATAGACCAACTCACGTTATGCGGTCGGTTAGCAAAGTTGCCGTAGCGTCGAAAGCAAAACTATGGGGGCAACAAACCCACTCAGCCTTGTCATTCTGAGCCGCAGCGAAGAATCACTTCGAGGTCGTGAGCGTTTGGGATAGGGATGTGCATAGGGATAGTGATTTTGATACTGATCCCCAAACGAGTTGATAAGGTGAGTGATTCTTCGCTGCGGCTCAGAATGACAAGGCTGAGTGGGTCTTTTTCCTTCTAGCTACTGCGTAAGATGAGTGATTAATCTTGTCGTCCGTCATCCGCCAGTACTGGGACCAACGCAGGTGTCAGTAACTGCCGCCGGTCGAGATAGAACAAGACCCTTATTTCATGGTCCTGGCGTCGCCGCAGGGATAGCAAAAGGCGACGACAAAGGCGCTGCCGTCGGCACACCCGTCAGCACCGCCAACTGGTCCAGGTCTGATTTCATCGCGTCTATCTCCCGCCCGTAAGTGGTCCAATCTGCCTGGCGCAAGGCACTTTGCGCGCGATCATAGTGCTGCAAAGCAGACTGCGTTAGCGCGGCAGGAGTTCGCAAGCCCTGAGTTGCCCCCGCCTGTGGTGTCTGCCCAGGCCCCGGTGTAGGATTTGCACTGCTTATACCTCCACTCACCGGCGGTGGGGGAGCCGCGCCCAGGGCCACATCAAGCGCCCCGTTCAAGTCACTGCCGATGCCCACCCGGTCGCCGGTCGCCACGATCACCCGCTTCAGTTCGGGAATACTGCTGGCGCTGGACGCGGCTTGCAGGAACAACGGCTCTACATACAGCACTGTGTTGGATATAGGAATTATCAGTAGATTCCCCCTGCGCACCTGCGAACCACTCTGTCCCCAGAGGGTCAATTGCTGCGAAATGTTGGGGTCCTGGTCAATTCTGGCCTCTATCTGCGTGGGGCCGAACACCAGTTGCTGCTTGGGATAGCGTATCACGTCTACGCGCCCGTAGTTCGTGCCGTCGCTGTCGGCGGCCATCCAGGCGATCATGTTGTTCTTGCCCGTAGGCGTGAAGGGAAGTATCAGCCTGAAGCTCACATTCTTCTCGCCAGGCAAACTCATGATAGTGTAGTAAGCCTGTAACGGCTCGGAAGTATCGCTCTGTGTGCCCAGGGGTACAGTCCATAAGTCCTCACGGTTATAGAAGACCTGCGGGTCGGTCATGTGGAAGGTAGCGTACATCTGAGCCTGGATATTTATCAGCCCCTCCGGATAACGGATGTGGCTCCGCAGGTCGGCGGGCATCTCCGAGATGTCCTTGAAGAGCGCGGGGAATATACCTCTATACGCCTTTACTATCGGGTCGGTCGGGTCGGCTACGTAGAAGGTGGCGCTGCCGTCGTAGGCGCTAATAGCCACTTTCACCGAGTTGCGGACGTAGTTGAAGTCATCCTGGTAAGGAGTGGAGTATGGGTAACGGTCGCTGGTTGTGTAAGCGTCCTGTATCCAGTACATCTTTCCTTCTGAGATGACGATGTAAGGATCATTGTCGTACTTGAGGAAGGGGGCCAGCAACTTTACCGCGTCCTGTATATTGCGGTGGAACAGCACCCTCGTATCCGGCGTGATAGAGCTACTGAGCATCACGTTGCCGTCGCCGAAGCGCACCGCAAAGAGCAGCTTGGCGAAGACGTTGGACAGCGCCACACCGCCTTTGCCTTGATAGCTAGTGTATTTGGTCTGGTCGCCTAGGGGATAATCAAACTCCTGGGTGTTGCTGTTCACGAACACGTAATCGTTCGTTTGCTCTCCATAATAGATTTCGGGGCGGGTTATCTTGAGCGCGGGTACATCGGTCTCCGGCGGCACATTCTTGAGTATCAGGTGAGGCAATCCCTCCCCCTCTATGTCGTTCACCGAAGCCGCCACAGCCCCGTATCCGTGCGTGTACACCAGGTGCTGGTTCTGCCACGTCTTTGCCTGCGCGTTTAGCTGCGAGGTCGTCAACTCACGCGCCGAGATCATCACCTGGCGGGTCTTGCCATCAATCTGGTATCTATCTATATCCACCCCGTCAAAGTTATAGTAAGACCTGATCTCCTGTAACTGTCCAAAAGTATCCAGCAGAGGGCGGTAGTCCCACAGCCGGATGTCGTTGACGGTATCGCGGTTCTCCTCTATTTGCGCGCGATTTATAGAAGTTACCGCGGGCACCTCTCGCTCCGAGAAGTTACCCAAGCTGAAAGCCTTCCGCGTGGCGGCTATGTTGTTCAAGATATATGGCTTTTCTAGTAATTGCTCGCTTGGTTTAACGACGAACGACTGGATGATGGTGGGATAAACGCCGCCGACCAGTATAAGCGCCAGCAGCCACACTGCGAGCGCGCCCAACAGCAATTTCCAGGTGCGCACCCAGATATTAGCCACAAGAAGCACACCCGCCAACCCCGCGACGGCCATCATAATGTACTGGGCGGGCAGCCTGGCATTGACGTCAGTGTAGCCCGCGCCATAGCCCACGGCGCGCGACGAAAAGAGCAAATCGAACCTGTCGAACCAGTAGCCGACCGACAACAGCAGCAGGAAGATAGCCCCTAGTATGCTCAGATGGGTACTGATGCGCTTATCCAGGTTGAACCGTAGGGGCGCACGGCCGTGCGCCCCTACACCAGTACCACCCCCACCGCGCTGCTGCTCGCTGAATTGCTGGCCGAGTTGCGACAGGCCCGAAGTCAGGAAGTATATCAGCCCCGCGCCTATAGCCGCGACGATAAGGAGCACCAGCGTCCAACCCTGCAAGAACCTGTAAAACGGCAGGCCAAAGACGTAAAAGCCAACGTCATTGTTGAATATAGGGTCGCTCTGTCCGAACGGTACACTGTGTACGTAAAGGAGAATGGTAGGCCATTCCCCGGCAGCCACCAACCCCATGAACAGCCCCACCAGAAGCGTCGCAGTAAGCATTATCGCTCGCGTAACGCCCTTCGATAATGGAAATGGTTCGCGCTGGCCTGGATAAAGCATATCGGGACGCGCCCCGCGCAACGCTACCATCCAGTTGATCCAACAAAATACCGCCGCCAGCAGCCCCGCCGCGAAGAACACGCCCAACGACAGCCACAGCCGCGTAGTATAAACGGCAGCGAGGTTCTGACTCGCAAACCACATCCAGTCGGTGATCGTCTCAGACAGCAGGGAAGGGATTATGATAACAGCAATCACAATCACGCTGAGTATCCACCCCCAACCTATGCGCCTGCCCGCCCTTCTTGGCCTGTCCGGTCCAGATGGTCGCAACGGCGTGGGTTTTCGCGGCCCTTCAGGTCGCTTGGGTCTGCCAAACTCTCCATTATTCATTCAAGTTATCCTTTTAGGCTCTCCATAGGGACAGGCCCCCGTGCCTACCCCGTTCGCGTACCCCAATATTGGGTTGTAGGGGCGTGATTTATCGCGCCCTGTTCGCATACACCGATCTTTCCGATAAGGAGAGAGGGCAGGCACGGGGGCCTGCCCCTACCATTCATTATACGCCTGGGAACAAAGAGAGACGAAAAACAGGCGAACCTCCACCCATAATCCGCTTAACATGGCTGGAGGCTCGCCCATCTCAGTTATAGATACGCCGGCAGGTTGGGAAAGTTGCACACCCTGGTTGGGGGGCTTATTGCTGGATGCCAGGGTGTGTCAGGCGCGCCTCAATGCGTGCGCATAATCACATTTCAACTTGATAACCATAACGGACTATAGTATCATTTATGTGTCTTTGGATGTGCTGTGGAGTGTTATATATAAAGAACGAAGGGACACTAATGACGACGCGCGCTCATGTTGTTCTACCAGAAGACCTCCTCAAGGAGGTGGACAGGGTAGCAGGAAAGCGAAAGCGAAGCCGCTTCATTGAGGAGGCTGTGAGAGATAGGTTATCACGGGAGGCGCTACGCCTCGCCCTGGAGAAGACGGCTGGAATCCTGCGGGCAGAGGATTACCCTGAATGGTCAACCCCAGAGCAGATTTCGGCGTGGGTGCATGATCTACGTCAGGCTGATAACGAACGACTTGCCCGGAAGTGGGCAGGCCGAGAAGAAGAATAATGACCCTCTATCTTCTCGACTCTGACGCTATCATAGATTATCTTAGAGGGATGCCCGGCGCTGTCTCCTTTATTGGAAGCCTCCTTGACCGTGGAGACTCACTATGTGTATGCGATGTGGTTGTGGCAGAAGTTTATTCAGGTGTAAGACCCGATAATAGAAATGAAGCGCAAGGACTGCTCGATACCTTGATATACCTTCCAATCACGCGAGAAACCGCCAGGCAGGCTGGCGAATGGCGTTATCTACACGCCCGCCAAGGAATAGCGTTGCCCACTACAGATACGCTTATTGCCGCCACCGCGCACGCTCATAACGCCAGTATCGTAACAGGCAACAAGAAGGACTATCCGATGGAAGAACTGTCGCTCACACTACTGCCACGCGCCCGGTCGCCCAAACTCTAGAGCCTGCCACATTTTCTTACAATTCATCCCAGGTAGAATAAAGACTACTCCCTCACCCTACCCCCCAAGTAGTACAAACCCCGCAAAAACAATAGGACTCCTTTCCTAGCTCATAAGCGTTGACAGGATACCTGTGCGCAACTATAATTTGCCTATGTACGAATTTCTTCCGATCGGCTATATGCTGCGCGGGCGCTACAGGATTCTGCGCGTCATCGGCGGTGGCGGCATGGGCGCCGTCTACAAGTCCGAAGACTCTCGACGTAACGGCGCGCTCGTTGCTGTCAAAGAGATGCGCACCGATATTGACACCCCAGGGAGTGCGCACAATACCTCCGATACGGAAGACGACAGGATAAGAGAGAGAGAAGAACGCCGCCAACTGCTCGAGGCGTTCCGGCGCGAAGCGCAAATCCTAAGCGACCTGCGCCACAACAACCTGCCTACCGTCACCGACTTCTTCACCGAAGGCGGTCGCCCCTACTTGATAATGGACCTCATACCGGGCGAGTCGCTTGAAAAGAAGCTGGAACGCCTGCACAGTCAACCTATGGACGAGGCCGAAGCTCTCCAATACGGCATACAAATGTGCGCTGTGCTTAGTTTCTTGCACACGCAAAACCCGCCTATTATCTTCAGAGACGTCAAGCCCGCTAACATAATGATCATGCCCAACGGTCTGGTCAAGCTGATTGACTTCGGCATCGCCCGCACCTACAAAGAGGGCAAGCGCCGCGATACCATGTCCATGGGCACAGCCGCATATGCCCCCTTCGAGCAGTTCGGCAAAGGGCAGACCGATGCGCGCTCGGACATATATTCCCTGGCCGCCACTCTGTACCATCTGCTGACGGGCAAGCCTCCTACACCCGCGACTACGCCAATGGGCCTGCGAGACAATAATCCTAATATCAGCGCGCGCACCGAGGCGCTTATCATCAAGTCCATGTCCCGCGATATGGACACGCGCCCTCAGACCACGCAGTCTCTCGAATTGGAGTTCCGCCACTGCCTGGGGAGGCCATATGAACCTCCACTTGAAGAGGACAGCCCCGCCGAAGCAGCAGATGCGTCCGCGCCCTCACAGCCTTTACCGCCCTCGCCTCCGTCGTCTGGGGGTTCCGGCCCGGTGATGGCTGCCCAGGCATCCACCGGCCCCACCGCCAAAGGCTATTTCTACGGCCCTTCATCAAATCAGGCCCAGGTGACCACTTCTGCGGCGAGCACAGCCGTGAGCGGACACGAACGTAGCGGGGGGGGTTCATCGGCTACGATAGTAGAGGAACATCCCGGCGCGCCCGACACCCTGGACGATGGACCGGCCTGCATGGTCTGCGGTTACAGCAACCAACAGCGCGCTCATTTCTGCGGACGCTGTGGGGCCTCCCTCGCGGGTCGCCCGCCCGGTAAGCTCCAGGTGCTGGGGCCAAACGGCGTATTGTGGGAGCGGCGAGTCACCGAAAACCCATTCAACGTAGGTCGCCGCAGTGTATCCCGCCAGATTTTCCCGCATCTCGACCTGACTTATAACGACCCTGCCGCCTTCGTATCTCGTATGCACGCGCGCATAGTGGCCGACGCAGGCGGTTATTTCCTGGAAGACCTGGGAAGCGCCAACGGAACTTTCCTCAACGACCGGCGTCTGCCCGGAGGCGTGCCTACACGTATGAGAAACGGCGATAGGGTGCGCATAGGGAAGGTACAGCTTACCTTTATATTGGGGAACTAACCCAAATTATGAAGTAAGAATTATGAATTGATCAGGAAAGTTCATAATTCATAATTCTTACTTCATAATTTGGTATAATAGCCTCCGGGCTTACCACATGGAGATACCATGCGGAAGTCTGAATCTTGGAGGAGGTCTTTCTCTCTACTGATGCCCACAAAAAAGCAAAATAGGACTGAGACTCTGGACGCTCGGCAGCCCATGATAGGGATTGGCTGGGTGTCTCTGTTTGTCTTGATCGGCTTGACAATCCTAACGTGCGCCGCCGTTGGCTATTCGGGTGTTGCCTCGGCTTCGCCTTCCAATAATCTGACCCAGGCCAATACGCCTACTACTAACCCTTTGATCGGCATCGCGCCAGGGGCGGCGGCTATCACAGGTACAGTCAGCGCCGCGCCTTCGCCCGTGAGCAGCCCGCAGGGAGGCGCTCCGGTCGCCGTGCCTAGTGGCCTGCCGTCGCCCCTGCCAACCGGCCAGGCCCCCGTCGGTGGTACTACAGGCAACGCAACGGGCAGCAACGCCCCGGCATCGTCCGGTGCGTCAGGCGGGTTCCCCTGGCTCATTGTGGGCCTGGTGGCGCTGCTTGTGCTGGCCGGGCTGGTATTCGCCGCTATGCGCCAGCGTCGTTCCACCGCGCCAGTAATGGAGGCGAGCGCCCGCCAAACGCGCCCCAGGGCAGAGATGCCACGCCCATCTGCCGCCGAGCGGACGACAGTTACTGCGGCGGGTATGGTCACCTGTCCAAACTGTGGCACGAGCAATGCAGCTACCGAGAAATATTGCCGCGAGTGCGGGCAGGATTTGCGAAACGTAGCGGCCCAATCCGCCGCAGGGCAGGCAGCAGCAACGCCACCGCCTGCGGACGCAGTAGCAGCAGCAGATACGCCCTATTTGGAGACGCTCGATAGGGTGGGCGAGCAATTAGAGTTCGTGCTTTCCAGGCAGCGTGTCGCAATTGGCGCCGACCCCGGCAACGACATCGTTATAGACGCAGCTTTCAAAGGCTGGCAGACGGTGTCCCCGCAGCACGCTGAGTTGCGGCGCGAGCAGGACGGTGGTTTTGAGATCGTGGACCACGATTCAGAAAACGGTACGTTTGTAAATGAAATGAGAACTGGTGAGAATATACTTTCTGATGGAGACCTTGTGCGCGTAGGGGACGTGCGTTTCGTATTCCACGTTCCCAAGGGCGGTGGGTGAGGGAATAGGGTGAGGGAATAGGATAAGAACTATTCCCTCACCCTATTCCCTCACCCTATCCAGGGAGATACAATGAATAGAATTCGTCGCATAGGCAGAGCAGCCGACAACACTATAGAGCAAGAGCCGCAAGCTGATGACGTTCAGGACGACATGGACGATGAGGCGCGCGCAAGCACAAACGAGTATCTGAATAGCGTGGACGACATACAGGTTCCTCCTGAGATGCCGATCCAGGAGAGCGTACCACCTCAGATGGCGGCGTCTTCTAGTGAAGAAGATACTCAGCCTGCCGATGCCGTGCCCCAAGCTACGGGCGGAGAGCTTGTAGAGGCGGCATTGGTGATGCCCTCTATGGAAGAAGGGGAAGAAGGCAGTGTACACTCCCCTTCAAGCGAAGGCGCAGCGCCCTATACGACGCCCAATCTCGATCAGATCACACCGCTACCAACGGTTTCCGTAGAGCACGAAGACCTTACTCCGTTGCCCGCTAATGCGGTGGTCACCGGCAAGTACATAGTGCAGAGCCAGCTTCACCACAGTCCTGAACGCAACCTCTACAGGGTAGCCCCCCGACACCAGCAGAAGTGCGGCTCATGTGGGCGCTTATCTTCGATTGACGCCCACAACTGCGAGCATTGCGGCGCAAACCTCGCCAAAGAGGCCCCTGCCGATTTCTATCTGATGGCCGAGAGCTTCCAGCCAGAGGCGCTTATCCAGGACCCCACTTTGATGGACCTGCGCCTATATCACCCCAATCTCGTGCCTGTCGTGGACTTCTTCAACTATACTCCTTTCGGCAAGATGCGCTATTACGCCGTAGCCGAGCCTCGCCAGGGCGTGCGTCTCAGTCAACTCAGCCTGCCTCGGCCCGCTATGCAGGTATTCGGCTGGGCACTCCAACTCGCGGACGCTCTAAGCTATTTGCACACTCGTGGAGTGGTCGGGGCGGGCGCGGAGGCCGACGACATTCTCGTGCAAGGCGATATGGCATCGCTCGCCAGCTTGCAGAACGCGCACGTATCCCAGGAAGAATCGCCTGAACGCACGCAGATGCAGAGCATTGACTTGGCGAAACTTGCGGCTACCATCTATGAAGCCTACACCGGCTCCCCAGCCGCGATGGGTCCTGATGGTGTGCTGCCCATGCCCGCCCAGGCCCCCGACAAGGTCGGCGCGGCTTTCAGGGCGGCCATAGAGCCTGTGCAGGGCGCGGCCCCGCCTATCGCGGCTGCTCAGTGGCGCGACCTGTTGACCGCCGCGCTTATATCTGTCGCCGAACTGGAGCAGCCCGGAAAGCCGGTGGATTTCGTGGCGGCGAGCCTGAGCGACGTTGGACGCTTGCGAGAGCAGAATCAGGACTCGTTCTGTACAAGTGTATTCGCCCAGTCGAGCGTAGAGAGGCCGATGCAGATGGGCCTGTACGTAGTTGCTGACGGCATGGGGGGCCACAAGGGAGGCGAGATAGCCAGCGCGATAGCGGCCCAGGTGTTCACCGCCGAAGTGATGGCCCGCGTGGTCGCGCCCCTGGCGGCGGGTACGGGGGTCAAGCCAGCCCTGAGCAACGAGGCTATATTGCAAGGCATGGCTCGCGCTGTGCAGTCCGCGAACGAACGAATATTCAAGGCTCGCGACAACCGCCAGAACGACATGGGAACTACTCTCGTGGCCGCGCTCGTGGCCTGCGGCAAGGCCTATATTATCAACGTGGGCGATAGCAGGCTCTATTGTTACACGCGACAGGAAAAGGAACGCGGGCAGGGATCTGAAGTGGAAGGCACAGCGCCCCTCGCGCCGGGCACGAACCCGCTCGCCAAAACCGCTTCGCTGGAAGGCGGAGATACGAGCGGCCTGACCCCCGACGAAGAGAGCGAAGGCGAATACATGCTGACACAGGTGTCGGTGGATCATTCGCTGGTACACAGGCTGGTTGAGTTGGGCCAACTCGATCCCGAAGAGGCGAAAGTGCATCCCCACCGCAACTTCATCTACCGTTCGCTCGGCGGCCCGCCCCCGATTGACGTGGACACCTTCGTGCGCACCCTGCACCCCGGCGACCGCCTACTAATTTGCTCCGATGGCTTGAACAGCATGATCGAGGACTTGGACATAGAAGCAGTGCTGGCTTCCGAAAAAGACCCTGACGTCGCCTGTCAGCGTCTGATTGACCTGGCAAACGAAGCAGGCGGGCACGATAATATTACCACCATAATAGTTGACGTAACCGACTATCTCCCCCTGCCAGAACACCCGCAGGCGCTATCCAATACCTGATAATGCCACGTTTATGATATAAAGGGTTAGAAAGGTGGAAAGTGAATTAGGAGTATCATGTCGTCCCTAGCTAAACAACACTACACGGCAGAACAATATCTGGCTCTTGAGCGCGAGGCCGAATATAAGAGCGAGTACTTCAACGGCCAAATATACGCCATGTCCGGCGCAAGCAAAGATCACGTTGTGATTGCGACCAATTTGATTGGCGAACTATACGCGCAATTGAAAGGCAGACCGTGCCGAGTCTACAATAGCGACATGCGAGTCAGGGTCAAGCCTACCGGCATGTACACATATCCGGACGTTACCGCCATTTGCGGCGAACCCCACTTCGACGAGCAAGGGGACACGCTCACTAACCCTACTGTCATCATAGAGGTATTGTCCACGTCTACCGAGGCCTACGACCGGGGCGACAAGTTCGACCACTACCGCAGGCTCGAATCGTTCACGGATTACGTACTGGTCGCGCAGGACAAGATGCAGGTGGAGCATTTTGTTCGCTCCGGCAGCAGTGGCGATCAATGGTTGCTCACCAAAATCAGCAGCCCTGATAGCGCCCTCCATCTAATCTCCATTGGCTGTACCGTAGCCCTTCGAGATATTTACAATAACGTCGAGTTTCCGAGCGCCTAAACTACAATAATCAAAAAGGCGAACCCGTTTATCAGGTTCGCCTTTTTGATTATTGCAAAAAGACAGGGCTGGCCTTGTGAACCAACCCCGACTCCTCAACACAACCAGTGCCGGGTACGATGTGGCTATAGAGATTGCTTGGACGTGAGTGCATGGGCAACGGTTGCTGTTATTACTATAAACCCTTCCCACCTCTTATGGAATGGCCCAAAAGTGTTATTTCAACCTGAAAACCCTGGTACTCTCAGGCTAATACTTTGAGTTTCGCTCTTTAAACAAACAATAAAATCCTTTGAGATGAGTAGTCACGCGGCGCTATCTGGATGCGTAATATGCGACAGTTGTTCATATACAGACCATCCAGGCGGTGGTGGCATATTGGGGCTCCACCACTTAGCGCCAGCAGCGACCCACCGTCTACGTAACTCTTCATGACTGGTTGTGAAATCATGGTAGCCGAACTCTGTCCCACAACATGGGCAAATCATATAGTCTGTCGGTGGATGAGCTAGCTTGTTATATCCGCATACTGGACAAATATAGGTCATCGCTGGCACTCCGCACGGAAATAGTCAAAGTTGGTAGGATAATTATGATGAGCCAGATCAGGCTTGTAATAGGTCCTGATGATCCCGTCTTTACTTAGAGGGCCCGCTGAAATAACGTGACAATTTACAAGCGCTGGTTAGATGTCGAAAGTGCCCTGTCTTGTCTGATTTGCGTCACCTTGTTTCGGCGCGAGCCCTTAGCACTCCGAACTCTTCCGTTAAGTGGTTATATCTGATTATATCTCCATTCCTGAACCTGGTGCATTCGTCGGTGCCTGGGGCTTTAGAACCACCAAGAAATCTATCAGCAAGAGCTTGATATTCTTGCTCGTCGGCAGCGTTAAAATCCCAACCGTGCTGACTGAAATGGTCCATCAAAGATGCCTGATCCACGAAACCATTAGTGAATGGCACTGTGCCCCCTGTGTCTTCACTACTTAATATTACCTTAAACCCGAATGCAGGCAGCCCAATGGCCCGAAGCCTTCTCCTCGAATGGCGGGTCTATCTCCGAGCAGGCGGGAATGGCTATAGGACATCTCGTGTGGAAGCGGCAACCCGAAGGTGGGTTGATGGGCGAGGGCACATCTCCTTGCAGGATGATGCGCTCTCGCCTGGACTCGGCCACCGGGTCGGGGATGGGTACAGCCGACAACAGCGCCTTCGTGTAGGGGTGCAGCGCCTTCTCATATATCTCGTTGCGCTCGGCAAGTTCCACGATCTTGCCGAGGTACATCACAGCCACGCGGTCCGAGATGTGGCGCACCACCGCCAAGTCGTGAGCGATGAACAAGTACGTCAGGTTGAACTCCGATTGCAGGTCCTCCATCAGGTTGATGATCTGCGCCCTGATGGATACGTCCAGCGCGGATATTGGCTCGTCCGCTACGATAAACTCAGGCTCCACCGCGAGTGCGCGGGCTATGCCGATACGCTGCCTCTGCCCGCCTGAGAACTCATGCGGATAGCGATTGACATAGTATGGATTTAGCCCCACCTTTTGCAGCAGGTCTTGTACCCGCGCCTGCCTGCCCTTGCCGGTCGCCAGGTGATGCACTCTCAACGGCTCGCCTATGATGTCGCCTACGGTCATGCGCGGGTTGAGAGAAGCGTATGGGTCCTGGAAAATCATCTGCATCTCGCGCCTCAAAGCGCGCATCCGGTCCTTGCTGGCCTTAGTTATATCCTCATTCTTGAAGATTATCTTGCCTGCGGTAGGCGTATAAAGTTGCAGGATGGCGCGCCCTGCTGTGCTCTTGCCACAGCCCGACTCGCCCACCAGCCCCAACGTTTCGCCCCGCTTCACGAAGAAGTCAATGCCGTCCACAGCGCGCACCGCGCCCACCGTTCGCCGGAAGATGCCTCCACCCGTGACGGGAAAGTGCATCTTTAGACCTTCTACGCTGAGAAGTGTGTCGCCCACTTTGCCGCTATCCTGCCCCGCCATGACGCCCATCACTTGGCCGGAGGCGTTCTTGCGCGAGTCTGTGCTGACGTTGGCCTTGCTGGTAGTCTCCATACTCTACTTCCTATCTTTCCGGCTCTCGGTTGCAGAGGCGGCTGCCCTCGCCGTGCCTACCCCCGCTCCGATGGCGGTCTCGTCCTCGACTTCGTCGTCAATAACAACCCGCTGCCCGGCCACCGCCACTGCCGTCTCGTCTGTGATGGGGTGCTGCTTGGCGGTCCTGACGTCCACCCAGCAAGCTACTTCGTGTTCAGGCTCCGCCATCCTGAGCGGCGGCATCTCCTCTTTGTTTCGTGGCTCGCGGAACGTGCAGCGCGGATAGAACGGACAACCCTGGATGTTGCTCATCAAGTCGGGCGGCATACCAGGGATAGGCTCCAACCGCTCCTTGCGTACTTCGTCCAGGCGCGGCACCGACCTGAGCAGGCCGATAGTGTAAGGGTGACGTGGATCGGCGTAAAGCTGCGGCGTGGGCGCGTGCTCCACGATCTTCCCAGCGTACATGACTATCACGCGGTCGCACAGCCCAGCCACCACACCCAGGTCGTGCGTGATGAAAATAACCGCCGTATTAAATTCGCTCTTCAAGCGCCTGATGAGGTCGAGTATCTGCGCCTGAATCGTCACGTCGAGCGCGGTCGTAGGCTCGTCGGCTATGAGCAACTTGGGGTTGCACGACAGGGACATGGCTATCATCACGCGCTGGCGCATACCGCCTGAGAACTGGTGCGGATAGTGGTCCACGCGCTGCTCCGCCGATGGTATGCCCACCAGCTTGAGTAGCTCTATAGTGCGCACCTTGGCTTGCCTGCCCGTCATGCCCATGTGCAGTTGCAGGGCCTCGCCTATTTGCCTGCTGACGGTGAGCACAGGATTCAGCGAAGTCATCGGGTCCTGGAAGATCATAGCGATCTCTTTGCCCCGGATGCTGCTCATCTCATCTGCGCTGTAATCAAGAAGGTTTTCACCCCGGTACAGTATCTGACCCTCGACTATCTTGCCGGGCGGCCACGGTATTAGACGCATAATGGAGAGGGCTGTGACGCTCTTGCCCGACCCGGATTCCCCCACGATGCCCAGCGTCTCGCCTTCGTCCACGCTAAACGAGATCCCGTCCACCGCCTTTACCACGCCGTCCTGTGTGAAGAACTGCGTTTTCAGGCCTTTTACTTGCAATAATTCTGCCATATTGTAATCACTCTCAAGGAAGCTGTTAACTTCGTTACGTAACACACCGCGCATAACGCCCACCCGCCTTTTCACGCATTACACGCCATTCGTCACGCGCCACTGCTCATGTCCCCTACGGGCTTGTACACTAAGCAAAATGCGTTCCTTCTTTTACAACACCCTTATCATTTCCTGCTTCGAGGATCGAGCGCGTCGCGCAGGCCGTCGCCAAAGAAGTTGAACGCGAACAGGGTTATAGCCAGCGCGATACTCGGAAATACCACCAGATACGGCTCGGAGCGAATCTGCTGTCTGCCGTCGTTTATCATCGAACCCCAGCTTGGCAACGGTATCGGCACGCCTATACCGATGAAGCTCAGAAACGCTTCGATTAGAATTGCGAAAGGTATGCCAAACGTTGCGGCGACGATTATAGGCCCCAGGCTGTTGGGCAATATATGCACGAACATTATACGCCAGGGAGACACGCCAATGGATCGCGCGGCTTCCACGAATTCTTTCTCCCGCAGAGAAAGCACCTGGCTGCGCACCAGGCGGGCCATTGGCGGCCAGGAACTAATGCCGATAGCGAGATAGACATTCACCAGGCTTGACCCGAACGCGGCCAGCATTACGATAGCGAAGAGCTGGATGGGAAAGGCGTACATTATGTCGGTCAGCCGCATAAGCGCCAGGTCTATGCCCCGCCCGAAATACCCGGCTATCAACCCCATGGGCACACCGATCAACAGAATTATCAGTTCGCATATCAGCCCCACCGACAGCGTAATGCGTGTGCCGTATAGCACACGGCTCAGCACGTCGCGCGAAAACAAGTCCGTGCCGAATGGATGCGCCCATGTTGGCGGTTGGTTTTGGATTACGCGGTGCGTTATCGGGTCTGTCACAGTTTGTTCGTAGCTATCCGGCGCTATGATTGGAAATACTATGGCTATAAGAACAAGGAGCAGCAGTACTATCGCACTGGCGACAGCCACCTTGTTGCGGCGTAAGCGAAGCCAGGCATCGTACCATAGGCTGCGTGCGTGAATTGGGGCCGCGACCCTTGTAGCAGCTTGACCTTGCTTATAGTCGGTTACTGCCATGTCTCTAACTCCTCGCAGAGGCTCCAAGCTTGATACGCGGGTCTATGGCCGCATAAAGCAGGTCCACTATCAGGTTGATGAACAGCACCAACGTCGCATAGAAGATCGTCGTGCCTAAGATCATAGTGTAATCCCTTGCCTGCACGCTGGTGACGAACTTCTCCCCGATTCCAGGCACAGCAAACACCACCTCAACCGCTATGCTGCCTGTTACAAGGTCGCCCAGGTGGTCGCCCATCACAGTTACTACGGGCAACAAGGCGTTCCTCAACCCATGCCGCGTGAGCACCACACGAGTTTGTAGTCCTTTAGCCCACGCCGTGCGTATATAATCCTGGTTTAGCACCTCGATCATGCTGGCTCGCGTTAGCCTGGTAAGAACTGCCAGAGGCCGTATCGCAAGCACAACAGCGGGCAAAATCAGGTCGCGAGGGAAGACTTCCCATTGGGCTATGGGCAGTATTTTCAGCCATAGGCCAGTAGCCAGGATCAAGACAACGCCCATTACGAAGTTAGGCACCGAATAGCCAACCAGTGACAGCCCCGTAGCCAGGTAGTCCACCCAGGTATTTTGGCGAAGCGCGGCGATTACCCCTAGTGGTATGCCTATAGCTATCAATATCAGAAAGGCGGTCCCACCCAGCACAAAGGAATTCTTAGCGGAGCGCGCGATGATCTCATTTACTGTCTGCGCAGGATAGCTGAACGAGTTTCCCAGGTCGCCGTGGGACAGGTTCCATACAAAGTTGAGGAATTGGCCCGGCACGAAGCCCACTTGCCCGCTTGTGCCTGGGTTTTGCGTGACCATGAGTATTGACCAGATGACCACAAGACCGCCAACAACTCCCAGAACCGGCCTGAGCGTTCCGTAACCTTTGACCTTCTGCACGCTTACAAAGAAAGCGCCCGCCAACGCCGCTACGCCAATCACAAGCGCCAGAATCTGCCAGACCCCGGAGTTCGGACCTATAAAAGTGGGCCACTGTGGCTCGTCCAGGTGGTAAGCGTGATTCAAGGCAGCCTGGATCGCCTTGTCGGAATGCTCATTCGTAAACGGCCCACCCTGCGGGATGTGCATCAGCACAAACGTGATAAGGGCGATACCCAGCAGCGCGGGTATCATTGCAAACAAACGGCGGATAACGTAACTAGTCATCAGCGACGACCTTTACCAGACTAATGCTCCAGGAGCAATTTTCTCCTAAATTTCTTTCAACAATCGGCCCCGATGGGACCGATTGTTGAAAGAAATTTTCTCTGCTTTACTTGGTCGAAGCCTTGACCAGGTAGAAGTACCCGGCGAACTGGGCGTTCGTCGTGTAGCCTGTCCACTTGGACTGCACTTCGTAGTACCGCCGAGGCTGGTACAGCGGCACGATAGCCGCGTCCTTGAGCAGCATCTCTTCGGCCTGGTTGTACATCTTCATGCGGTCGGCCTGCTTGGTCTTGTCGGCCATCGCGTTGGCGGCCTCGACCGACTTATCGAAATCAGGATTGCTATAAGCGGGGTCGTTGCCATTGTCAATCTGCCTGGTATCGAACAAGGCGTAGAGCCAGTCCTGTGGGTCTGGATAGTCCTGGCCCCAGGAGCCGTAGAACATGTCATACTCATGCGCCTGGCGCGCCTTCAGCATGTCTTTCCAGGGGATAACGTCCACCTTGATGGTGCAGCCAAGATTGGTTTTGAACTGCGTCTGTAGCTGCGTACCTACCGCCCGCTCGACATCGCGGTCGCGAGTGGTATAAGTCAGGCTGAGGCCGCTGCAACCGGGATGACCGGCGTCTGCCAGCTTCTGCTTGGCGGCAGTAGCGTCAAACTTGTACGCCTCGAAGTCGTGGTAGCCGGGCACGCCCTTAGCCATCAGAGTGGTCACCGGGTCGGCAGTACCTGACAACGCTAGGTCAATGAGCTGCTGGCGGTCTATTCCCATAGCGACGGCCTGGCGAAGCGCAAGAGCCTTATCGTCTTTGAGCGGGCTGAAAGGTCCTTTCTTCAGGTTGAGGCCGATCCAGACCGTGCGCGCAAAGCCGGAATTGTGGAGCATGTCTTTCAACTTGGGGTCGCTCTGGATGCGCTTGATGTCTTTGGGATCGGGCTGGTCGAGTACGTCCAACTGCCCCTGCTCGAACTGCGCCTGGGCCGTGCTTGTGTCTTTAACAATGGGTATCTCAACGTCAACGGTGGCCGCCATGTCGGGGCGCCAGTAGTTCTTGTTGACGGTCAGCTTGAGGTTCTGGTCGTGGTTCCAGGTATCCAGGATGTAAGGACCCGCGCCCACGCCTACGTGCTTGCCGGTCTCGGTGAAGCAAGAGGGCTTGTCGGCAGGGCATTGGCTTACGATCTTCTTGTTGATTACATAGTAGGTCCAGAGCGACGTCTGAGAGAGGAAGTACGCGCTAGGGCCGTTCAGGGTCACTTTCAGAGTCTGAGGATCAACCACTTCGATTCCGGTCGCTTCGGCCATCTTGGGCTTAGTAGTGTCGGTGGAAACGGCTGAAGCCTCTACGTCTTTAGCGCCCTTGATGTCGTCCATCACGTAAGCGTATGGAGCCTTGGGGTTGGTCAGCACGCGATTCCAGGAATACTTGAAGTCGTCGGCTGTTATGGGATCGCCGTTGGAGAACTTGGCGTTCTTGTTCAGGTGGAAGGTGTACATACTGCCGTCCGGGCTGACGTCCCAGCTGTCTGCGATATCGGGCTTGACATCAAGGGTGTTCACGTCGAACTGGGTGAGGCCCTCGTAGATGTTCTGGCCGATGTCAATCGAGAGGTTTTCCTGCATGAGCGCCGTGTCGAAGGTCTCAGGCTCGGCGTAAGCGCGCCACCGGAATACTCCACCCATCGCCCCGGTTGAAGGGGCCGAGGTTGCTTGCATAGCAGGCGCTGGCGTATCTGTGGTTCCTACCGCAGGAGCAGTAGTGGGTGCCCCTGCCGCAGGTGCAGTAGTAGGGGCCTCCGTGACGGGAGTACTGGTCGGGGTTTCGGTCCCGCAAGCCGCCAGCGTGGGTGCAAGCATAAGCAGCACTGCTGGTATAATTAGTTGCTTTTTAGAGAACATTCTTAGCTTTCCTCCTATTTATTTCACAATCCACACCCGGCTATTGTGCCAGGTGACAATGGACAATGTCGTGAATTGAATTGGTTGGTAGAGTGGCGTCACCTCCCTTCTACGTTCAATGCGTGGAGAAGTACCGCGTGTAAGGCATCGTAACAGGAAGGAGTAGCAAGTTGGTGCGTAATGCTCGTATGTGTGTGCCCACCTACGAATGTCGTCCTTGTACCAAAGCCCTATTGATGCTTAGACGACCTATATGTGCTGAAAAAGGTGGGGTGCCGAACACGCTAACCATCGCATGTAGGTGCATTATATCAAAATACACCCCAGAGTCAAGCAAATGGTTCAAGTGGCTCAATAGGGTGAGGGAGTAGGGTGAGGGAATAGAATTAAGAACTATTCCCTCACCCTACTCCCTCACCCTATTGAGCGCCTGCATGAACAGCCCCCTCAGTAAGGCGACTTTATAGCCATTGTGCGCTAACGGCTGCGCATTCTTGACCAACTGTTCTGCCAGCTCCCAGAAGTCGCTGCCCACTTCAGAGCCTACCAGTTGCGCTTCGACCTCTGTGGCGCGCACAGGGATCGGAGCCACCCCGCTCAGGGCTACCCGCGCTTCTCGTATGCGCGAGCCGTCTAACTCAACATAAACCGCCACCCCAGCAAGGGCGAACGACCATTCGGCCCTCGACATAGCTTTCAAATAGACCGACCTGCTATCGGCGGACGCGGGGGGCAAGATTATCTTCGTCAGCACGTCATTAGCGGGTAGGGTTGTAAAGCTACGACTCTGCTCACTGGGCAACTTATATAGCTCCTCAACCAACATTTCGGCCTCTCCGGAGGGCGTCAGGTAAGCTATCCGCGCACCCAGGGCGAGGAGCGCCGCCGCGGGGTCGGAAGGGTGGGCACTTACACACGGGCTGACCTGCGGCGCTGTGTCCAATATCGAGTGATGCTCGTTCTCGCCGCTCCGAGCGAAGCAGACGCTACCGCCCTTGAGCCAGCAATCGTGCTGACCACGATAGTACCAGCAGCGCGTCTGCTGCAACAGGTTGCCTCCAATGCTACCCATGTTGCGCAATTGCTG
Source organism: Chloroflexia bacterium (assembly GCA_038324555.1). Taxonomy (GTDB): domain Bacteria; phylum Chloroflexota; class Chloroflexia; order QHBQ01; family JADMIH01; genus JADMIH01. Next base: position 4,111 of record JBBQIC010000008.1, on the reverse strand, counting down.
CGTAGCCGCCAGCCGACACGCCTCGCCCAACGCCACATATGAGCGCCCTATCTCATTGTGTACTGCAATCGCGCTCAAAGTGGCAAGCGCACCAATATGCAGCCCGTCCGGCCTGCTCTGTATGCGCGAACCGTCTTTCCAGGCGCTTATGTCCACAAGCGCGGCAGGCGATACGAGCTCTTCCTTCATCAACGGGACAAGGTCCGTCCCACCCGCCACTAGCTGCGTCTCCCGACCGCCCTGTAAGGCGGCGACTGCTTCCTGTGCTGAATTTGCCCTTATATAGCTAAAGTTATTCATGTTGTGATGTATCTCTTTTGGACGATAGACGATAGACGATAGACGATTGTTCCCATCGTCTATCGTCTATCGTCCATCGTCCATCGTCCATCGTCTATCGTCCGCAACGCCTCCAACATCCGCCTTCGCGTCACGGGGATTTCCTCCACTCGCACGCCTACCGCGTTATAAATCGCGTTGGCTATGGCCGCAGCCGTCGGTATAATTGGCGGCTCGCCCGCGCCCTTAGAGCCAATGTGGTTAGCCTCGGTATCTGGCACGTCAAGACCCTGCACCAGCATTTCGGGCACGTCAGCGATGGTGGGTATCTTGTAGTCCTGGAGATTCGCGTTGAGGACTATCCCTGTGCGTTCGTCAACTATGCGCTCCTCTGTAAGGCCAAAACCCATGCCCTGCAATATGCCTCCGTAGAACTGGCTGCTCAACCCCTTGGGATTTATCACACGGCCCACGTCATGCACAGCCACCACGCGAACGACCCGCACTTCGCCCGTCTCGACATTCACCTCGACCTCGGCTATCTGCGCGCCCCACGTCCTGATCGGCTGCGTGGGGTTCGGGCCTCGGAAACCCTTGCCCGTTATCATATATTCGCCTATCTCCGACAACAATTCTTTGATAGTACGGCTACTCTCCTGGCGACCTTCTATAGTGATAGCCCCATCTGCTATATGAAGATTCTTGGTAGGGACTTCCATGAAGTACGATGCTATCTCAAGAAGCTGTTGTCTGGCGTCGGCTGCTGCCCCACGCACTGCGGGGCCAACCGAAGGCATCGTCATACTGCCCCAACTCGCGGGCGCATAAGGCCCTTTCTGCGTGTCGCCCAACCGGAACTGAACAGACTCGATGTGTACGCCCAGTTCCTCGGCGACTATCTGGCTGAGGGCCGTCTTCGTGCCCGTGCCGATGTCCTGCGTGCCCGACATAACTTCGACCGTGCCGTCCGGGTTGATGCGCACAAGAGCGTGAGCGGGCGGTCCACCCCCGCCACCCCACGTCTGGCTGGCGATACCAACCCCGCGTCGCCAATGCCCTTCTCCGGCAAGAGATTGCTTCGCGGGCAAGGCGTCTTCTATACCCGCCAGTTCCAACACTTTATCATAACAGGCCAGCAGATGCTTCGATGTGTACCTGGAATCAGCCGCCTGGTCTTTATCCGCGTGGTTCTTGCGTCTGAACTCAACGGGGTCTTTGCCCAGCTTATCGCAAAGCTCGTCCACAGCCGATTCGAGCGCGAAAATGCCTTCTACGTACCCCGGCGCTCGGAAGGCGGAGTGCGTGCCCAGGTTTACCCTCACCCCGAGGGTGTTAGACCTGACGTTGGCACACTTATATAGCTCCTGAGCCGGGCCGGACACCACAGCCGTCCATGTACCGTAAGCCCCGATACCGTAGAGGGCCTCCAGGTCAATCGCGGTCAGCGTGCCGTCGCGTTTTGCCCCAATCCTCAGCTTCTGGACGGTCGCGCCACGGTTGCCCGCGAGCAGGTTCTCCTCCCGTCTGTCGAGCATCAGCTTGACCGGCCTCCCCGTAGCCTTAGAAAACAGCGCCGCGATAATGCTGTACTTGGAGGTCCCGCCCTTGCTGCCGAAGCCGCCGCCCATGTACTCGGAGATGACCCGTACCTTGCTCACCGGCATCTTGAGCACCGATGCCACTCGTCCCCTCACTCCAAATACGCTCTGGGTCGACTCCCAAATGGTCAGTTCGTCGCCCTCCCACATCGCCACAGCCCCGTGCGTTTCAAACGAGTTCTGCATGGCGGTAGGCGTGCGGTAGGTGCGCTCCACTATCACGTCGGCGGACTTGAAGCCCTTGTCAATGTCGCCGCGTGTGTAAACTTCGCCTTCGCGGTCATCGTCGTCCTTGAGGATATTACCTTCCGGGTGGACTAACGGCGCGCCCGGCTTCGCCGCCTCCTCCAAATCGGTCACGAAGGGCAGCAATTCGTACTCCACTTCGATCAATTTGATCGCGTCACGCGCTGTATCTAGGTCATCTGCCGCTACCGCCGCTATCTCCTCGCCCGCAAAGCGCACCTCGTCGCCGAACAACTTGCTCACGCCCGAATGCCACGATATGTCGAGCGCGTTGGCGCGGGACAATACCGCCCTTACGCCAGGCAGCTTTTCTGCCCGCGACGTATCCAGTCTAGTCACGCGGGCGTGCGGGTGAGGCGAGCGCAACACGGCGGCATACAGCAACCCCGCCGGGTGAATGTCGTATGTGTACTTCGCCGCGCCGGTCACGCGCTCGCGCCCGTCAACCCTGTTGAGCGGCTTGCCGACTATGCCAAACTCGCGCCCGGCCTCCCACGCCTTCGGCTCGTCCTGCTCAACGACTACAGTCTCTTCGTGGACTTCGCCCTCGATTTCGACTCTGGTCTTTACTACCTTGACCATAAATGCTCCCTTATTGCTCAGACCCCGCTGCCTGCTGAATTGCCTCAACAATACCCTTATACGCGCCACACCTGCACAGGTTCCCCGCCATGTAATGCCTGATCTCTTCCTCTGTAGGAGCGCTATTTTCGGCAAGGAGCGCGGTAGCCGACATCAACTGTCCTGGCGTGCAGAAGCCGCATTGCAAACCATCGCAGTCAATAAACGCCTGTTGCAGGGGGGATAGTTCTCCGTCAGGGCCAGCGAGTCCTTCGACTGTGGTTATGCTTTCGCCATCGCTGGCAATCGCCAGCGTAAGGCACGACAGGATCGGCACTCCATCGCGCAGCACGGTACACGCACCGCAGTGCCCCATATCGCAGACCTTCTTAGCGCCGGTCAAGTGCAATTCGTCCCTCAACAGGTCAAGCAGCGTCCGGCGCGATGGGATACGCACGGAGTACACTTCACCATTTACCGTAATATTCATATCATGTCGCGTTGCGGCCTCAGAACTTTGCGCAAGCATGGTATCACCCTCGATTTTAGGCAAACAGCAGGGGCACAGCGCACTGTGCCCCTACCACAAACATCAGCAGCTTACGTGGCCTGTAAGTTGCACGAGTCGTGCCATCCTTGCAGTCCCATCTGCCCCTTGTTGCTCTTCCTAAGAGAGTATTATCGCTTCGTATACTGAGGCGCTTTGCGTGCGCGCTTCAGACCTGGCTTCTTGCGCTCTTTCTCGCGGGCGTCGCGGGTCAACAAGCCCGCCTTCTTGAGAGCCGAGCGGAAAGTAGGGTCGGCCTGTATGAGAGCGCGTGCCAGGCCGTGACGCACCGCGCCCGCCTGTCCTGTGTGGCCGCCGCCGAGCACTTTCACTGTGACGTTGAACTTGCTCAGGTTATCCGTAATCTGAAGCGGTTGGAGCACCGTTCTTTCGTAAACCGAGCGGGTTCCGAAGTAGTCTTGAACGCTCTTGCTGTTGATGACTACCTGCCCATTCCCCGGGTAAAGTCGCACGCGAGCGATAGCCGCCTTACGCCTGCCCGTACCGTAGTAATATGCCGGGTTCTCTGTTTTTGCTGTATCCATGGGTCTCCTTCTGTAGGGTGAGGGAGTAGGGTGAGGGAATAGTCTTATTCCTATTCCCTCACCCTACTCCCTCACCCTATTATTTATAATTTCGGCTCAAGCGCCTGTGTTTCCGGGTTGATGCGCAACTCTTTGGGTTTTTGCGCTCCGTGCGGGTGCTGCTCGCCCGCGTATGCCTTCAGTTTGCCCAGCATGTCGGCTCCAAGGCTATTGCGGGGGAGCATACCTTTCACCGCCTTGGTGAGGGCAAACGTAGGGTGCTTCTCCATCATTTCGTTGAAGGGTACGCTCTTCAAGTGGCCCAGGTAGCCGGAATGGCTGTAATATATCTTGTC
>JBBQIC010000007.1:0-30495 GCA_038324555.1 Chloroflexia bacterium | reverse complement strand
CGCTGCTTGCCGCGCCCTGGTGGGGTGTTCTCAGTTCTGAGCAGGCTTAGACTAGCTTAGTTGCCTGGTCCGGACAGGGCGCGGCAAGCAGCGCCCCTACAGTTCTTAAACAGGCTCTTAGGCTTGACCGAAGGCTCTGTGAACGTCGCTCGTGGCATCTCGTCAAAAGTGCGAGCGAGTTCCCATAGTGATTCGCGTTCGTCCGGTGTAATTGTGACAATGGTAGAAGGGCCACCCTGAATTAGGTGATACGCGCGGCCGGTCGGGTGTACTTTCCCGTTGCTGGGGGCCACTACAGCGTATCCGCCTTCACCTCGCGTTTCAATAAGCACCTTGACTTTGTCGGTGGCGTGCTGCATCTCTTCGGGACGCTTTGGTCGCCTGGCGAGTTCGGTGTTGCCCTCAATCAGGGTGCAACGATAGAACCAATGGATCCCTCCGTTTGGTGTCCTTTCCAAATACCCAGCCTCAATGCGGTCTACAAGTTCGCCTAACCCACTTGCATGAGCTATCACCTTGAACTCGTCGTAAACGGTACCGTCATCGAACTCGAAGAGTTCCAGGTTCTTGCTGATTGCACCGCATATATAGCCAAGACCGGTCCGACCGTTGGCGTACCACCCTTCGACTTTCTCCTGGTCTGGACGGTGCTCCTGCCAATGCTTCCAGGTCCACTTCTGTTGGCCGTCGTACTCCACGTAGTCAACGAGGGGCTGCTTGCTTCCGTCCTCTTTAGGCGGCACAACACACAGGCCTATATCATATGCGGCGAGCGCGAAGGAGCGTACTGGTTCGCTCATACTTTCGCCTCGACAAGGTAGTCCGTGTCTGTAATGGGCTGCGTTTCTGCCTGTACTCCGATCTGATTCTCCTCAATAGCCGATCCATTAGGTGGACCAGTATTCTCATCTTCTTTGGCTGCTTCGGCCTCTAAAGCACGATGGATTGCTCTTTCATAGAGTCTGAACAAGGTCAGGCGCTGCTGTGGGGTGGCATTCTCTAGCCAGGTGAGGGCGGGGTTAGTTGGTCGTTGCGAATTCATGCGACACCTCATCTAACTCGGTGCTGTCGGGCTGGGTAACCACATCAAGCAACTTGCGCCGACGGGCTTCCCTTATAAGTAGCCAACGCATCTGTTCGCGTGGGGGTCGGCAATCGGTCTCCGCCATATGGAACAGGGCGTCAGCCTCCTCTCTCTCTAGCGGCACAATCACTCGTGACACTTGCATTGATTTGTTACCTCCTACTCATACTTGTCATTAGAAAAGGCGATTGGAACAACTCCAACCGCCTTTACAATAACCTGATAACTGGGAATTAAAGGGAATTAATTCTTTTTATTCTTTTCTTCCTTTTTGAATCTATACGTCATTGCTTGGGTAAACTTCTTCCTTTCATATGGTTCATCTTTCTTGTAGATTGACCTCTTCTCCTTAGCTCTTTCAAACCACTCACCAAATACATCGCCAAAGCTGGGGAGGTCGCTTACATCGGACACACGGTGGAACATAGGGTCTGTTTTCAGTCTCTCATAAGCCGTATTGAAAAGTGGATCACGATCACGGCCTTGCAATGCTTCGCCATTCTGGTCACCAGGTAATGAAGCACTAACCGTCTGTTGCAGTTCAGGCCAGTCGCCAGTGCGTACTGCTTCATCTATCTCAGCTACTAATCCCTGAAAGGCATCTGCAAAATAATGATGCGTACAAGCCGGTTCCACGCTTATGCGCCCACCTTGTCGGCGGCGTATCTCAAAGGTGATGTAAGGATTCGGATTGAACATATCTAGCTTTACCTGGGTTCCATCCTCTGACTCTGAAGGGCGAGAATAACAAGTTACGACCCATCCCCACAAGATGGTGTCATCTGGATGTGGCTGCCGACCACCCGTTACTAACGATACTAACCGAGGCTCCAATATTGCGTGCCCACCTTCTGGGAATTCAATCCTAAAATTGCCCATTCGTGCCACCGCTTCATGTAATCGTTTAGTGAAACTCTCAGCACTCGTTTCGATCCCCAGCCACCGCTTCCTGAGTGCCTTCATCCCGCCTTCTTGAGTCTGTGTAACCTGTTCTTTCGTGGCTTGCAAAGTCATAATGGTCTGCTTCGATTCTGGCCAGTCATCGTGCTCAATTGCCCAATCGATCTCTTTTGCTAATGCCTCAAAGACGTCCTTGTAGGCAGGGTCGCCAAATGCATATACATTTATCAAACCCCCTTTCCGGGTACGCATATCGAATTCGATCCCATAGCCAATAAACTCTGGGCTGCGGTGTGGACCTTCCCGCTTCTCGCCCTTTAGAGACGGGTAGCAGGTGACTTCCAATCCTAACCGAAGGACATCCGGATCGGTTTCCAGCGTTGGCAGAGGAGTCACTTCTGCTTTCATAATCTCAAACTCATCATCCGAGCGGTCAATACGCCTCATGTCATGCGGTATACGCGCTACAGCTTCGCTTAGTCGCTTGTGGAAGCTCTCCTTATCAGTTTGGATAGACGGCCACTGTCTGCTCATAGGGTGCAACTTACTAGCCCTCTGCACATCCTGGTTGCCATCCTCTTGTTTCTTAGTAGTCAGCAAATCTAAAATGGACTGCTCTGACGCAGGCCAAGCCTTGCCAATCTTCAATAGAAGCTTGCGAATATAAGGCGCGATTGTAACAAGTGTGTATTCAATTGTTACTTGAATCCGCACACTGTCCAGCCGCAGAAGATTGAACGTGACAGCAGGTGACCGAAGGACTACGGAGGCGTAAGACTGTGCGGTCGTTGCACTTGGGAACGTATAATTTCCCCAAATTGCCAAGTTCGCTCCATAAGTATCAGGACTGTGGGGCGTTTCTATAGGCCAAAGAACTATCCAGCCATTTGCGACCTTAAACTGCTCTTCGTCTATTATGGAGTCTGTAGTTTTGATAAACCAGTTTGAAAATGACTTTATGTCTGTTGGTTGGACAATAAGAGGTTCAAGCCTTCCTGTATGAGGCATGGGCAAGTATTGGTGTTTGCGGAGCGCATCAGCAAGCTCGACCTCCTGGGAACTATAACTCTCTTGCTGTTCATGCTGCCCTGGGTGTTCACCCTTACGGCCTAATAATCCTTGCTCGTCTGGAGGTGGTTGCCTGCTGGTTGTCTCAGCATTTGCCGCTTGGGTAGGAGGGATGGGAGTTTGCTGCGCGGTTCCGGGATTAGCCCGCTTTGTTACACCTCTAAAGGATACATCGGTGTCACTCCGTTGTAGGTATTGCGTCGCAGGCCAGCGTTCTGTTATCATTTCCTTGGCCCGCGTATACTGCTGGGCCAATTCACGCGCTCCACAAAAACAGCGCACTTCAGTTTCGGTTTCACCCGTGGGAATTAGCTTGAAAGACAGGGTCGACTCCAGCACCTGTTTTCCGATGGTGATTATATCTCCCTCATCCACGTTGGGGTCGCACCAATCTATGTCGCACCAAACCACAGCCCCCTCTACATCTACATCTATCACCCATATGCCCGGTGAAATCTCTAGCTCCCGTCTATCTTTTATACCCTTGTAAATAAGAACGGGGATCCCTGGCGCTGTATAATCTGCCTGCCAATCTCTTGCAAAATCAGTCACAATAGAGTCCAGCGTTTCCAACAGCCATACTTTGAAAGCCTCCGAGTTCCTGGGGACAATGAGAGTATCGCACTCCCATAGCCTAACAGGAATTAGGTGTTGTTCGCGCTCTATTTGTTGTGTATTTGGTCTTGAAATTTCCGAAGTCCCGAACCGCTGGCGGTCATGCTCCACCGACATTTGTTGTGCTATAACGGCGCACCGATACTTGAGCAATATGTGATCAGGGCCGTATACATATTCTAATCTGGACGTTAGGTTATCTAGTTTTTGCCCTAGCTTGGACAGGCTGTGATTCTGTGGTTGCGCGGTTTCGTTCGTTTCTGTCGATGTTTCTATAGGTTCGCTTGTTCGTGTGGTCCCATTAGCTTCTATACCAGGTGCTTTTTTGACGCGACGTAACCACTTTGTTATTCGGGCGAATAGACTTTCATGTTTCGCTTCCATCTGACATACCTAAAGCAGAGGCCCGCGCTGGCTGTGGCGACAACCAAGCAACGGGCCTCTGGGGGTATTTATCCAGTTTGCAATGTAGCATCCATCGCGTCGCCACACGACAAAGGCTACACATAAGCTAAGTATAATTATAGGCTTCTATCGCAGAACGAGTCCCAGTTTTCCACCATCCTTACATATAGGAGAGCCAACCTCAATTCCGGTCAAAAGGAGATATTCAGTCATTGCCGCTCTACGGTGCCAGCACCCATTGCTTCATCCCCAATCACGCATGAACTGAAACCAAGTTGAGAGAGTTTATAGTGGCTTGTTGTGTGAGCCATCAGGTTGCCCTACACTGACAAGGCATAGAAGGGGTTCTAGCATTGCTGCTCTGTGTCTCTATCGAAACCTGTAATATACAGAGGGTGGGTCATGGTTGTTTCCGACAGAGAGCACAACCTCCCACGCGTCAGTAAACCTCACGCCCCATGTGTTGATTGGCGCAATAACGCCTCGGCAAGGGACTAGTCCGCAGATACCCTGGATTGGAAAAGAAGGGAGATTCTTGAAATCTCCCTTCTGGTTTAGCCGACATCATTCAGCAATTGTATGTGCACGCAGTGGGGTGGGACCTACGGGCAACTTAGCGCAGTTCCGGCCAAGCCGAATGTACCCTTCATGATGTTGAAGTCCGAGGCGCCTACCACCAGATTGTAGTCGAAATCCGCCGACTTCATGCCACTCTGCCCAAACTGGTTCTTGAGCGTGGTGAAGTCGGTGGAGTTGACTATGTTGTCAGTGTTGGTGTTGCCGCCCCTCTGCGTGCCGAATTCCTGTGTAGCATGACCGCCACTGACCACCAGAGCAGTGCCATCGGTGGGAGAAGAGTTGGGGATATGCCTGCCCCCTCTGATGGACCAGTTGTAGATGCCATTAGAGAGGCCTGTAGTAAGAGTGAAGTTACCGCTCGTGTCAGTTGTGAAATTGAAGGTTCGGGGCGACCCATTCGCGCAAATGGAGAGAGTGCCCGTAACCGATGGGCGGTTAGCTGCTGCAACTCCCTGCCATGTCAGGTGCCCATTTATGATGCCAGCAGGTGTAGTCGTAGGGGTATTGGTAAGAGTGAGTGTGCTTGTGGGAGTGTCGGTTGGAGTATTTGTGGATGTATTGGTTGGTGTATAGGTATCAGTAGGCGTATTCGTAGGAGTATAGGTAGCTGCTGCTGTGTTAGTACGTGTATTCGTAGGAGTGTTGGTTGGGGTATGAGTACTCGTTGGCACGCTGGTTAGAGTGTTGGTGATAGTAGGTGTATTGGTAGAAGTGCTACTTGGGGTCGTAGTATTGGTTAGGGTATTCGTGGGAGTGTTGGTTAGGGTATCGGTAGGGCTACTAGTTTGGGTGCTAGTGCGAGTTGGTGTTGCCGTAGGTGTATTAGTAGGAGTGTTGGTTGATGTATAAGTTGCAGTCGGCGTGCTAGTACGACAACTGCTCGACGGAAGCATAAAAGTGAGCGCGTCTCCCGGATTGATAGCTCCAGTGCATGTGTATTGGGTTAGATTGTCCACCGTTCCCTTCTGCACCCCAACGACACCTATATCCCCAGGCATGGTTCCATAGATCATGTCAAACCGGGTCTGACCCTCATAGAGTCGGACTTCAAAGTTCGCATCAATATCAATACATGGTGAATATGTCCACCGACACGCCCGCCACTCGACATTGAATATCCGGTTGGGTGCAGTCCCACTAAGAGAGGTGAAAATACCGCCCCCCGTGCCGTCTGTACGCAGATCGTCCCAGTAGGGGAGGATGGCGTAATTGAAGGAAGTCGCAGGTAAGCAGCTCAGACTATAGCTTGTACTATAGCTGGCGAATTGCATGTTGCCATTGGCCCCTAAACGGGCACTACTGAAGGTCTGATCATACAGGGTATACGAGAAAGGTAAGGTAATGGTGATTACACTATCATCACTATGATTACCAGTGTCTGTAGCACCCGGCACAATCTGAGCGCCGGTTGACAGGCTAGCCCCATAATCCTGGCATGGGTCGGGTGTACGGGTTGCCGTCGGAGTACTAGTTATAGTTGGGGTACTGGTGATTGTAGGAGTGCCAGTCGGTGTATAAGTAGCTGCACAGCTACTCGATGGCAAGACAAATGTGAGCATGTTCCCGGAAGTTACGGTACCTGTACATGTATACTGAGTTAGCCTATCGCCAGCCGCTTTTTGCACACCAACAACACCAGTTCCTATGGCTGGCATTGTTCCATAGACTGAGACAAAGCGAGCCTGACCCTCATAGAGCCTCACTTCAAAGTTGGTGTTTATACTGGTACAAGCTGAGCCGGAGGCGTTCAGGCAGGCACGCCACTCCACATTGAATATGCGATTAGGGGCAGTCCCACTAAGAGAGGTAAATATTCCAGCACCTGTGCCATCAGTCCGAAGGTCTCGCTGATAGGCCAGGATGGTGTAGTAGAAGCTATTATTGGGCATACAGTTAGAGTTATTAGAAATACTGGCACTACTAAACTGTATATTACCGTCAGCACTGATGTTAGCATTGGTAAACATCTGATCGTATAGTCTATATGTGAAAGGTAATGTGATGCTGGTTATGCTAAAATCACCATGATTCCCAATATCAGATGTACCTGCCACTATCGGCGCGCTCGCCTGCTGAGTTACGCCGTAATCTAGGCAGGGATCTGGGGTGTTGGTCGCCGTATTGGTTACTGTGGGCGTGCTGGTCATTGTGGGAGTATTGGTTATTGTGGGGGTGTTGGTCGCCGTATTCGTTGGTGTGCTCGTGGGTGTAACTGTGCCGCTGGATGTAGGTGTCGCTGTGTTCAGTGGTGTATTTGTTGGGGCATTTGTCGGTATTGGTGTATTCGTCGGCGGTGTAGTAGTTATGGTCGGTGTACTGGTCGGCGTACCTGATACAACAGCGTTCACGCGCCCCCAGAACCCACCTTTAAGCGTGTACCCATTCCCACTGGCAGTGCCTGCTCCAGGCTGGCCTGCTGTCCCACTTAGACTTAGAGACCCGTTAGTGCTGTTCATGCTGCCACCGCCAGCTATGACTGACCAGGACAGGTCGAACCCGCCACCCACCTGGGCAGCAACCACCGCCACTGTGGTGAGACACAGCAATACTAGTAGCCCCGCGGTAATAGCTCTATGCACCATTGTCGAAAAGTGTTTCATTGGTAATAATCCCTGCTTCGCTCGTAGTAAATCGAGATTATGAGCTAATTAAGACTACCCACATTTCCCACAATCCCTGTTGCCTGAAATTTGTCTCAATGCCTGTTAGTTGCCATTATCGGACGTAACCTCTAACGGTGCTGTAGAACTGGTGATGCTGGTCCACTGAAATCAGGATCGTCCGAGTTGTAATTACCCCATATTCCAGTGTAGCCATACCAGGACTCACTTCTTATATTTATGAAGCCGCTATCCCAGGTACGCCATTGCGGGCCTGCGCCCGTAGTATCAACACACGTATAAGCTCCACCACAATTATGATAGTGAGGAACCCAACGATAAATCGGAACATAGCTCCCATCGTGACCATAAGATGCATGGGATCCTCTCCCACTATAGACCACCGGGTGTTGTGTACCTCCGAACTTCTCCACATACTGCCACAGAATGGGCTGGGCACCGCTGTGCGCGTGGTAGTTTACACTCATGGGTTCAACGGTATTATTGCGACCGTTAAAGAATACTGTTACGCTCTCCCAATCCCCTTGATGAGTCCAATCATGGTCAACTACGTTTGTCACACTCCAACCATAGCAAAACCAGTAGGTAATCCTGAAGTCCGCGGCTGGGTTGCCATCGAACTGATAATAGACTGGAGCGTTATTGGTATGGCCATGTACAATGTCGCTTGGGAGCACCAGATAGAATCCAAAAGTGGCGTAACAAACATGACCTTGGAAACCGCAGCTGTCATGTGCGTTACGCCATGGGTCAGTGTTGCCATAGTTGCTTTTTCGAGAGCCACACTGCGAGCAGGTATAAGGGTTCGGGTTGTTAACCCTTCTACCCAACCGAACTGGATCTATGGGGGGCCCGGCAACTGTTACTTGGTCTTCAAAAGGTCCCCATCCGGTTGAATATTTCAGGGTCGACCTATTTAGGATTTCAGCAGCAGTTATGGGATAGTACTGCTCTGACGGCTCATGGTAAACAAGGGGAGCATACGTACTAAGGACATCGTCACCTGGCTCAGGCCATGGTATATTCGGGGCTTGCTTATCTCCATGCTGCCTGGCCGACATAATACTTGCAGTACTAGGGTTACTCCTCAGGTCATTCCCCTGCTGTTCGGGGCTGACAGGATATGCAAGTATCGGCTGCCATGACGAGCTAGCTATTGCCAGCATACTCATCAGCACCAACAATTGTCTAAATACGCGCAACTTTTGGATTATCTTAATCATGTGCTTCTCCGTTCGTTCCGTACCTTTTAAGTTCTCTGTTCCTTAACCCCAAACTACATAGATCTTTGGGAATCCCCAATTGGTGATCTCTACTTATTTATTTCCCTGACTATAATACTCAGGGTGCATGTAAGTACCGCGTTCCGTTGCTGGCTTCTCTTGCTCTACCTGCATGGGGTTGTGCTCAGCATAGAGATCGTGTCGTATTCCTGTTATCATCCATGAAACCTTCATCTCTGCTGAACCCCCTGCTATTTTGAAGCGATTCCCCGTGAGCTCCTGGGCGATGTAGAGGTTAGGTCCTGGTGCACCAATAGCGGTAAGTTGATAGCGGAAATCTTTATTGAGGGCATCGAACCAGGAAGGCATTTGCACCCAGACTTCACCCGTGGTGTCCAGCACTGCTACTCCATCGTACAAGTCTTTCATGTCTGAGCTTTCGATGACAGAGTGGTTGAGGTACTTGTTGGCAGGGTCTAGAGGATCGTCAATCTTGAAGTTCTTGGTGGTTCCATAAACTGTACCCATGACGTGAATATCGCCTGTGACCTGTACATCTCCCTGAAAGAGACCTGCGTAGCCGGTGCTGCTACTTGCTATTCCCACAACTCCATTTCCGCTATCACTTTGGCCCCTTACGCCTTCTCCCGTGCTACTGTTCCCCCATATGCCGATTCCTGCTGCGCTCAGGCCATGAACACCGTAACCCGCGGCGCTGTCGTTGACACCGAACACACCACTTATCGCTCCATTAGCGGTGCTGACGCCGACCACACCTGTGCCGTTTGTACTTACCCCACGCATACCGTCACCATCGGTGCTGATGCCTAATACACCATATCCGCTTCCGTTAGTGTGCCCAATAACACCTGTGCCACTGGTGCTCTCACCATCCACACCATAGTTACTGCTACTTTGACCATGTACGCCAATACTATCCGTGCTTAAACCATACACACCCCAGCCACTGCTGGTACCAAATACGCCAGGATCACTACCGTTATTATTACCACGTACCCCCGCCCTGAGGCTGGGGAAATTACTGGTGGTTGAGCCATATACGCCATAACCACCACCTATGTTTTCGCCAAAGACACCACTCTTAACAGTAAGGGAAGCCCTTCCATGTACACCATCATTACCAGTGCTGTCACCATATACGCCCTCACCGCTGGCGCTGGTGCCATGTATAGCAACGCCACTTGTGCTGTTGCCATGCACACCTTCGCCACTGCTGCTGTTGCCATATACGCCTTGGCCACTTGCACTGCTGCCAACCACACCAATTCCGATACTGCTATCAGCGACGCCCCTTACGCCAATACCGCCATTGCCTGTAGTTACACCGTTTACAGCCCATCCGCCGTTGGTAGTGGCATATACACCGTTGCCGTTACCGGCGTTCGTCCCAACCACTGCGGCATTGAGACTGGGATAATTGTTGTTTGTGTAGCCATTTACACCGGTGCCAGTACCATTAGATGCTGTCAATAATGGAGAACTACTCGTCCCACTGATGACAGCCCCCGGCATCAAACTCATAGCGTATGGCGCAGGCGTCATAGGCTGGCGGGGAGAAAGAGTGTTATAGCTACTGCCACCCGTTGGCCGCACCGCTATCTCAAGCCAGCGAGCATCCCCCTGGAAGGCAGCAGTGCCAAAGTTCAACGTGACGTTGAACAAGCCGTTGCTCACTGTCTGGTTGGTGAAGGTGTTGACGCTGGGGCTGCCTACCTGATTACCGCCAGTAAGAGCATCGTATAAAGTGAACTGCAAGTCATATTGGCCGTTGGCTGGGCCAGCTCCACTCTGCAGACTGCCCTGGTATGGGAAGCCACTGCTCACAGGTGAGAGTGGGCTGGTAGATAGACCGCTTGCTGGGTGTCCAGTTTTTGGCATAGAAGTGGTCGGCGGAGCGAGTGACCCCGGTGCAGGATGAGCACTTACCAGGATCACACTTGACACAAGCGCCAACAGGACAAATGATACGATAACAGACAGTTTGCGGGTCATATTATTTCTCCATTAATTTGGATCACGCACTAGCACGAATAACCATTTTGCTCGTATTACCCCATACGAAATAACAGGGCGAAGAAGCAAAGCAAGAAACCCCCAGTCAAAATAGCGAATGCTTGACCGAGTAGTTAGCTATTAGTGCCTTATAGCGAGGATCTGATTATTACGACATCCTGACCGGGCAATCATGAATTACGCCCATGCTCATACAAGCGCGAGTGGACCCGATCAGTCTTTACTGATCTGTGGACAGAAGGTGATTATAGCAGATATTCTCGTACTGTCAATACGTTATTTGCACTAATATTTTTGATTATTCATAATAACAATCATAGCATAGAGGCAACATGCAGGTGTGTGTAGGTGTTCTTTCAAAGACCTTTGGTATGCTTTCTTGACGAGTTGCACGCTAAATCCTGTCTCCGCTCCCGTGCCTAGCGTCCCATGCACCAATAAGGAAATGAACCAAACGAAAAGGCGGCTCAGATGAGCCGCCTTTTGATCCCTCAGATCTAATGATCAAGCTCCGTTCAGAGATAGTTCCAAGCTGAAAGGTATATGAAGCTCTATGTCGGCTTCTCCGATTTTGTTTGTGTAAACAACACGTTAATAATATCCCCGTCCTTCACCGTATACGTCTTTCCTTCGCTGCGGAGCAGACCGCGCTTTTTGGCTTCGACCATGCTGCCTGCGGTTATCAGGTCGTCGTACTGAACTACCTCGGCGCGGATGAAGCCGCGTTCGAGGTCAGAGTGGATGGTTCCGGCGGCATGCTGGGCGTCTGTGCCTTTGCGGATAGTCCAGGCGCGCACTTCGTCCTCGCCAGCCGTCAGGAAGCTAATGAGGCCGAGGAGAGAGTACGAGTTGCTGACGACCTCTTCGAGGCGAGAGAGACCGAGGCCCATGCTCTCGCGGAATTCGGCTGTGTCTTCCGCCGATAGCTGGGCCATTTCCATCTCTAGCTGGGCGGGTATAGCTATCACATCGGTACTCTCGCCCCTGAACTGGGCCATCTTACCTTCAACGTTAGCGGCGCTGCCCAGGGCCTCCTCGCCCAGATTGGCGACGATGAGCACGGGTTTGGCTGTGAGAAAGCCGTAGTTGCGGATGGCCTTGTCCTCATCTTCGTTGAGGCCGAGAGCGCGTATCGGCGTGCCCTCTTCCAGCGCGGGTTGGATGCGCGAAAGCACCTCTTGCTCGCGCTCTCGCGTCTCGCGCTCAAGGCCCTTCATCTTGGGTATCTCGGCCTTCAGGCGTTCCAGCCGCCGCTCGATGATGCCGAGGTCGGAGAAGGTCAACTCAAGCATGACCGACTCTACATCGCGTATAGGGTCAACGCCTTCGGTGCCCTCGGGTAGTGGCACGGACGGATTGACGAAGGCGCGGACCACGAGTACTAGGGCGTCAACGGTGCTGATGAAGCCGAGCGTCTGGCGGCTGATAGGCTCTTTCTTGTCGTCGGGCTTGCCTGACATGCCCACAACGTCGGTGAACTTCACGTCGGCGGGCGTGGTCTTGCGCGGGTGGAACATCTGGGTCAGCACGTCGAGGCGCGGGTCAGGCACTTTGACAACAGCGACGTTGGGTTCGTCGCCCGAAGCATAAGCGGAGGTCTGGGCGTGGCTGCCGGTGATAGCGTTGAAAAGCGTAGTCTTGCCGCTCTTGGGCAACCCAATGATACCGAGGTTCAAGGCCATGTGTGGTGCTCCATGATGGGATAATTTCCACAATTGTACCCGAAAGGTGGGGAAGTGGCGAGGTGCGAGTAGCAGGTCAGGGCTACTACAAGTTCTAGTATGCAATTTCGATAATCATCGAATATGTTGTGTCAACTCGGTACTAAAGTACTATATCATTCGTAGGACCCCCCTGTTATACTTGCTCCAATCCAATTGACCCGCAATGTGCGATCCTCATCGCTTTCGCAAATTACAGGCTATCGTTATCTACTGTAGCGTATCGCAAATGCCGCTATAGTAGCATTTCCGTTTCCACTGCAACCAGAGCAACCACGACCCTACCTTAATGTACGGCGCTTCGTAGATTTTACGTAGCATCGCCAACCCAGCAGATACCCCGCAACCAGGAGGCCACAATGCAACCGAAACCACGTCAAAATAAGAATACGGCCTTGCTTCGAGCTTTACTCCTCGCTTCAATGGCCGCGCTTGTCATTTGGGTGGCCTTAGCCGCCCAACGGCCCCGAAAGACCGTTGATGTGCCTGCGCAAAGCCGAGATGCAGCGCAAGTTCCAGCCCCCGTAAGCACTGAGCCGCCTCCGACTTTCCCGCCTAGCCCTACCGAAGTAGCGCCCCCACCGACACCCACTGTTAAGATATGGCCCACACCTGTGCAGATACGGGATATAACGGTTTCAGCGATGTCAACGACTTCCGAAGTCGGAGTGGGGCAGAAAACCACCGTTAACAGTGCTGTGCCTATCAGTCATTTCATCTGGGCGCCCACCGGTGATAAGCTCGTATACCTGACAGGAAATAAACTGTATTGGTGCAACCCCGATGGCAGCAATCCCACTCTAATCGTACAATACGACGAGGGGGATGATGAGCTTGAGGAGCAGATGCCAATGGGCAATACCCTGCTCATAAGGCATATTGGCCGCTTGCTGCCGGGCGGTGGGCCACCACCTGGGCGAGCACCTTCGCATCTGGACGTAATAAGGTTTACGCCAGGTCAGCCGCCAACTCTACAAGAAGGCCCCGATCTGCCACACGCGCCCATGCAACTTCGGTGGTGGAGCCCCACCAGGGCAAGCGGCGTCTGGCAAGCTGGCTCCGAAGGCGGAGAATTACTTGTGACGGTAGATCAAGATGGAAGGCTGGTTGATGAAGTAAATATACCGTATATGGTAGAGGGTCAGGTGCGCCCTGGCGGTGGGTGGCTGGCCTACTCCACGAACTATCAGGTGACTAATCCCATTGACGGTTCTAGTCCCAATACAGGCTATCTCTTGAACTTGAATACCGGACAGCGATTACAGGTTACCCAAGCAGGTGGAGGCGGTGGTGGAAACTGGTCGCCTGATGGTAACTGGTTCTTAATATCATCCAATTTAGGCATAGCACTGGTAAGCGCAGATGGTCATCAGTGGGTCACTATACCTGACCCCGCTGCTAGCATTGACGCGGTATGGAGTCCTAACAGCAGATACCTGGCATATGCTGAGGTGAACGACCAATCTCCAGATGGACATGTAATCACGTCATGGACAGGCAAGGTACACATCGTGAATGTCCCACAGAGGAAAGTGACCGATGTATCCGATGGGAAGAGTGCCGCTCCTTCCACCGATTCGGAAATAATGTGGCAACCCAAGTGGTCAAGGGATTCAAGCCTTATCAGCTTCTTGTCGTTCGACCCAAGATGTCCCTTTGAATGCTCGAAGCTCAGCCCGGCGATCATCCATATGGCCCCCACTCCATAACCCATAACAGCAAAATCTACGCGCGTAAATATATGAAGTAGGAGTCACAAGGAAAGGGAGAACAATTATGATCACAATAGCCAGGTCACTAAAACGGAAGCAGGCTTTGATAGCTCTGGCGCTGATACTCGCGGGTCTGACACTTTGGCAAAACAACGCTATGGCGAATAGCGCACAAGTCAAACTGGCCCAGCCCCAGACAAAATCACCGCACAAGCCAATCGAGGTCCAGGTGTCAGGTAACGAGACGGCTTCGGACATCGCAAAGATAATATCTCCGGAGAGCCTTGACACCGGCGCCCAGCCATTGAGCAACTTTTACTTCTACATCGACCCAGGTCACAATGCTGCTGGCGGCCCTCCTAGTAATGATGGTACTTGTGCTGACAGGGGCACGGGACCCTGGCCTACTCCTTCGGGGCTAGTCGAAGGTGATGTAACCTGGGATATCGCTGATAGATTGAGAAGCTTATTACGCGCAAACGGCGTTCCGCAAGATCACATCTTTATGTCTCGGCCCACAGCGAACTGGTATGTGGATCTCCATAATCGAGTGATTGGTAGAGATACCAATTACCAAGATCCCTGTAACACCTACGGCAACAACCTGGCTTACGCAGTCAAAGGCAGGCCAAAGGATTTCTGGCGCTTCATCTCTATACACCTCAACGCTGGAGGAGGCGGCACTGAGCGTGTGGAGGTATTTCGCAAGGTGCGATTTCCTGGGCTGCCAACTATACCGTTGGCCGATGATTTTGCTGAGAACATGAGTTGGGAGCTAAATAGGCCATATCCTCACCCTAATGCGCCTTACTCCGGGAACTGGACACGGGCATACGAGCCGGGCCAATGCAACGGTGAACCTGTGCCATGCGATATTTACGTTGTGAGATATTCCCATCCGTGGGTCGACGATTTTAATTCTGGGCCCAACCCGCTACATCCGCCATCTTTCAATATTTTGGCTGAAGTCGGCTATCTCGACAACAACAACTTCAATCAATGGATCGCGCAAGACAGCAACAAGCAGGCGATGGCCCAAGCCTTTTATAGGGGTTTGACAGACTTCTTCGTAGTGGGCAAACAAGGCTCTATCCGAAACAAGGACCCGGATATTTTCGAGGACTACCGGCAGAACATCTTACAAAGCAGGGACCCTGGCATACCGTTTGACAACGGCGGTGGCTACTACGTCCACCAGTACGCAAGCGCGCCTGCCCTAACCCAGGAGTTCAGCTCAACAACGAACCTGAAGGGTTCTATACTGAAACCGCTAAGTAGCGGCACGAGCACACCTGGACCTGTCCCGGCCCACTACGTGCGTGAGCCACTATGGTCTACATACCTTCAGAAGAATGGCCCCTACAGCAATGGACCTGGCCTGCCGCTCGGTGAAATACATACCTGGCCTGCTGCTCGTCGGACCTGCTCAGTATGCCAGACTTATTTCTATACTAACGTTGTCAACTTCGAGCGCGGAGCCATCATATGGAACTCCTACGAAGGAGGGATGTCGCCAAGCTACGACCAGCATGGCAACTTTATAGCAAACTGCAATGCAAGTGGCATAAACGACCCCACATTTGGTTATTACTTGCAAGGCATGGTGGGGCGGTTTGCATTGGGAACCGATAGCACCACGAGGCTGGGCGATCCTAACAGCACCGACCCAAACCTCAGGTATCCAGGAAACTATAGGGACGCTGGTCTTCACGTACACGATTCAGCAACTAGAGGGGAGGTTGCCCAGAGCCTTATGTGGACGGAAGCTTTCGACAACTATACTGGCCCCAATTGGGAGTACGACGACATACAGAACCACTGGGCGCGTCCCTGGATACGCATAGCAGCGCAACACTACATTGCAAACGGTTACAACCCTCAAGAGTGGAGGCCAAATGAGAATGTAACGAGGCAGCAATTCGCCAAGATGGAGGTGCTAGCCCGTGGGTGGTCCCTGATGGACCCCGTCGCGCCTTTTATCAGCAATACATGCCCTGACGGTTACAACAGTTTCAGCGATGTTTGCGTTGGCAGCGTGTTCTACCAGTACGTAGAGACAGTGAAGTCCCATGACGCCATCTCAGGATACAACGACTCGGCCCACTGCACTGATGATTATCCATCCCCATGCTTCTGGCCAGCGGACCCTGTCACGCGCGGCCAGATGAGCAAAATTATCGATTTGGCCCTCATCAACGATGGTTATCCACAGCAAGCCTGCTGGTACAGCGACTTACCCTAAAGATAATATTCATAGGAGGTTTTAATTGGAGGTTCATAGTTCACCCTATGAGCCTCTTGTATTTTGTCATACCAACAAACGATAGCAAGAACAGGACATAACGGTAACGGTATACCTCTACCGATAGCCCATTCGATGTAGAGAAGACCTAATCTTTACGCCTGGTTGCGCGTGGTTAATACCTCAATAATAACCCTATAAGGCAGTTGTGGGCGGGTTGTGCATGTGATACAATGCGTGTACTCTGGGTCATAGTCGCCCCCGCTCTTATCTGCCCGGTACGTATGGCGCGCCCAGAGTGCCACCAAGTATGGAGGAGGTATGACCACGCAGCATGGAGGCTGGATATAACCATGTAGCACAAGTGTTCGTATGGAAGCAGGGTTCTGCCCCTGATCTTGCATACGCGCGCCGGGTGTTGAGCGCGGTGAACCCCGAAGCATACGCAGTCGCTTCAGGGGCAAATCCTCCTTTGCAGCTTTTCTCTATTTTGGGTGGGTGGCCCGACGAACCGTGGGACCGCGCCATGGAAGATATGCTCTCGATGCCAGCGCCAAACGGTACGCGCTGGACTGATACGAGCCGTTACGAACTGGCGGGGTGGCAGGGCACGGACTCGCGAACAGGCGACAAGCTGTTCGTCGTCACAGTCTACAGTCGCGTAGGCCCACCGCCGGGCGAGAGATTCGTCGGTGGAGGGGTGCGACCTCCACCTAACGCGCCTGAAACTCCTTATTATCCGCAGTACCCAGCCGGACCCCAACCACAACCCGGCGCGACTTATAACTATAGCTATCCACAATACCAGGGGATGCCGGGTGGCGGCATATACGGCCAACCCTACGCTTATCCCTACGGTTATAATCCAATGCCGGTCATAACGGGAGCTTTTCCCATTGCGCCGATCCCAGGAGAGGCACCGCAAGCGGTTGTACCACAGGACTACGCGCAATTCTATGCGAGTTTCGGCGAGCGGTTGGCCGCAGCCCTTATTGATGCTTTCTTCATGGGGCTGTTGCAGGCGCCGATTATAGCGGGCCTGCTGTGGGTGGAATCCAACACAACCAGTTCGGGACCACACGACTTTGGAAGCTGGCTGGGTTCGTATGCTCCGTTTATCTGCTTAGGCTTGCTTATTTTTGTGGGTTACCACGTGATAGCGTGGAGCCTGTACGGGCGAAGTTGGGGTAAGGCGCTGATGGGGATACGCATCGTTCGCAGCGACGGGACACCTCCGGAGTTTGGTCACGCCCTGCTCAGGATGCTGGGCTATTTCATTTCTCTGGCGAGCGTGGGTTGGGGGTTCTTGCTTATGGCTCTGGACTCGCGGCGGCAGGGTCTCCACGATAAAATCGCCGAGACTTACGTCGTGCCGGACAAGCCCGCCGCGCCTGTGCCTTTGGGGTTGCAGGGCTATCGCGCCACGCAACAGAGCGCCGCTACGGGGGCGGGCGTGGGTTACATGCTGACCCCTCCCATAGGACCTACGCCCGGTGACCAATCTGCGCGTACCCGACGAACCGCTATCGGTAGCTTCGGACCCGCGCAACACCAGGTCGAAATAAGCGAACAGCAGGACCCAGCCAGATGGACAGTTGCTGAAGATGAGCAAGAGGTTCAACCCCAGGTAAGCGGGCAGGAAGTGGGGGCGGAGCGCGCCGAGCAATCAGAGCCTTACATAACCCCCGCTCTGCCCAGCGGACCTCTTGGCCCCGTCAGGGGTGCGCTGCCGGCGCGGGAAGAGCGCGAACGGCCTGAACGTGCCTCAGACGCCGAGAGGGCGCGTTTGTTGTTCAGGGAAGGGATAGCAGAACTGGAAGGTGGTGTGCGCAAGGGAAGAGACCGGGGCCTGATGGACGTAGAGCCGGGCGCTGCACGTCTGGCTGCGGAACGGCTCCGCAAGGCGCTCGAACTCGTGCCTGGCGCGGTAGCTTACAGGTATTTCTACGCCGTAGCGCTGCGTTATTCCGAGGGCTTTGAGGCGGCAACCGGCGAGTTCAACAGGGTGCTGGAACTCGACCCAGGACACTTCGAGGCCAAGCAGCAGATAGCATTTGGGCCGCGCTGGCACGATGCGTTCGCTTATCCGGCCTGGGGGAACGGCAATCATATAGCAGAGGGTACACACCCGCCGGAGGACGTTAGCGACCTGCTGGCTCAACCGCGACAATCCGGCACGCGCTTGATCCTGGTTCGTAGCGGCTCCAACAAGGTAGTCGCAGCTTTGAGCCGCACACCGCGGGATAGCTGGGCCAAACTCCCAACGTTGGATATGCCTGCGCGCATCGAATTAGTGCTTTCGCGCACGACTTCGGGTCCTATTATCGCCTTTTATTTGATCGTGCAAGACGACCCCGACAACCCCTTCAAAGGCGAGACCTTCCTCAACCCGCACGACCCCGGCCTGCCGTCGGACGACGCCTGTCAACTTGGGCAGCACATGGTGGAGCAACTCGCGCAACAGGACCACACGTACCTGATCTTCGTGGACGAGAACGACCGCTTGTTGATGTCACGCAAGCTGGTGTTTGGAGCCGCCGCACAGGTGAATATCGCTCGCATCCTCTTTGAAGTACAGGGTCTCCCCGTCCAGGTTATGGACCCAGGCCGCTTCCAACAAGCCGCCCAGTGGCATATGGAGCACTTCCCGCTGGAGCAGGTAAAATAGCTCGTTGGAACGTATAGTATAATGGGGTATGGTTTACGACAGTGTTGTCGAGCAAAATGGTTGGCGCGTGCATAGGGTGGGGCAGGGGTTGCTTATTGAGGATGGGGCGGTGTTGCTTAGCGGCAACAGGTGGTATTCGGGTAAGCCTTTGGTGTGGACTTTGCCGGGGGGGCGGGCCGAGGACGGGGAAGGGGTCGCTGAGGCGGTTGTGCGCGAGTTCAGGGAGGAGACTAGGCTTGAGGTGGAAGTGGCTGGGCTGGCCTTCGTCGCTGAGGCACGGAGTATAGAGGGCAAGCAGCTTTTCCTTACGTGCGCGTTTATCGTGAAGCGTGTGTCGGGTACGCTGAGTTGCGCGGGGGACTCGGCAGTAGAAGAAGTGCGGCTCGTGCGCTTTGAGGAGCTAGGCGTTTACTTGCCCAGCCCAAGTTTGGGTGATCCACTCCGGTGGTATATTGAGCATCCTGGAGAAGGGGCTAGGTATTGGTTCTTCCCTGAATACTAGAAAAATAGAATTGGTGGCTTTGCCACTTCGCCACCAGTTCTGTTTTTCTAGTATTCATCCCTCTTCAGGCATGAGGAAAAGGCCATCGTAGAGCTTGCGGACATATGGCGGCAGCCTGCTCATGTCGCCCATTGTGCCGCTGGCGAGACCCGCGAACATCTCCCAATCATTGCGGTCCACGAGCATTCCAGGCCAGTTTTGTTCGGGTATGCCGTGGACGTAGCCGAAGGCCAGCTTTGCGGCGTCGCTGTACATGGGGTTTTTCTCCGCGCTGAGGCGCACGGTGGCTTCTATCATTTCGTCTTTGACAGGGTGGCGGCGGTCGTGCCACCAGGCGTGGGCAAGCTCGTGGACGGCAGCTTCGTCCTGCGCGGTGAACAGGCGCACTTCCCGCGTATCGGGCGCCCAGTAGCCGCCACCCCGCGTGCTGTTCAGGTCGTCAACCCGCAGGTTTACGTTGGCCCGCAGCCATTGTTGTGCTCCGGGCGTGAAGTGGTGGGTGCGCATCACCTTATCTACAAAGGTCCATGCGGTCTCTGACGATTCGGAACGCGGAGATGGGCTACCAAAAGTCGTGCGAAGAGCCTTTTGGAGTTTTTCAAGCATGGGTATTCCTCACACATAAGTATAGCACGTATAGCTAGTTGGAGTTCTAATGTTTCACATGAAACGCTTGATGTTTCACGTGAAACATCCTTTGCTAGTTGACTTCTCAGCACAAACAAAAATAGCAGCCTTGTCGCTGCTATTTTTGTTTGTGCGATGCTTGCGAGAGTTAGCGGTTAGCCAGGTACATCGGCATGACCACATGGATATGGCCTTCTTCTCCCACGGGCTTGAGTACGCCGGGCGAGCCTGGGGTCTTGGTTTCCAGGGCTACCTGCGACGTACCAATCGCGTTCAAGGCGTCCATCAGGAAGCGGACGTTGAGCGCGATCTGGCCTGCCTCGCCGTCTACAACGCAATCTAGCTGGGTCTTGTTGTCGCCTACTTCGGCGGCTGTCGCGGATATATTCAGCGTGCCGGGGGTCAGGTCAGCGCCCGGCTCGACCTGGATGCGCATTATGTTGGCCGAGTCCTTAGCGAAGAAGGAGGCGACGCGCACTGCCTTGAGAAGCTCGGCAGTGGACACCACAGTGCGGGTGGCCCAGTCTGTTGGGATCACGCGCTGTATGTCAACGTAATTGCCTTCCACCAGCCGTGAAGTAACGTCAAGATCGCTGAGGTGAAAGAGCACCTGATTGCGGTTGGCTGTGACCATCAGGCTGACCGGCTCTGCGTCCTCGCCTTCGACATCGGGCAGGGCACGTGCAAGCTCAACCATCGAGCGGGCAGGGATAATCAGCTTGGCAGGCGCGTCGGCGGGAGCGTCTAGCTGGGTCGAACGTTTAGCCAGACGGAACCCGTCGGCGGCGGCGAAGGTCAATTCTCGACCCTCAATTTGCATGTAAACGCCCGCCAGCACGGGACGACTGTCGTCGCTAGACGCCGCGAAAGCTACCTGGTTGATCATCTCCTTGAGCAGAGGCGCGGGGATACGGGCGAGCGGCCTGTCGCTGACTTCGGGGATGATGGGGAACTCCTCGGCTGGCAGACCCTTGATGTTGGCCTCGTAGCGCGCGCATTCGATCTTGAGGGTGCGCGTGCGCTCGTCCAGGACCATTGTGATCTTCTCGTTGGGGAGCGACGCTACAAAGTCGGAGAGCAGACGGGCTGGGACTGTGATCGCGCCCTCCTCCTCGACCTGGCAACCTATCCAGTTGGTTATGCCCACTTCGAGGTTGGTGGCTGAGAGCTTGAGCCGCCCACCGTCTGTGGAGACCAGGATATTATTGAGCACAGGCAGCGTGGTCTTGTTAGCGACCGCCTTGCCCACCGTCTGTAGACCTTTATGCAAGTTCTCCTGCAAACACGATATTTTCATGGATGCCGCTTCTCCTGCTAACTGTGGCGGGGCCATATGTCCCGCTCTGTTAAAACTGATACAAGTTGAGCTAACGGTATTATATCACGGGTGGGGGATTGGGGATAAAAGTGTGGATAAGTGCAAACGCTTCGGCTCATATCCATCGCTTGAAGCGGGCCAGGGCCAGCGAGCCTATCACAATTACTAACACCAGCCCAATTGTGCCCAGGAAGCCCGCCGTGCCAAGCTGGAAAAACACTACGTCCTGAAAGTTGGTCCCCAACAAGCCCGCAATTATACCTGCAACGCCAATAGACACGGTGACAATCGTGAGCAACTTCATTGTCTCATTAGTGTATTGCGAGGTCTGAGTCATCAGCACGTCAAACGACCCTATAATCATGTCGCGCGCGTTTTCCACGGCATCTATCGCCCTACTTAGCCGCTCATTCAGAAAATCGAGATGGGTGGCAGCGTTATCTTGCAGAAAGGTTGTGAAGTCCGGGCGGGTCAACCTGGCAAACACCGCCCTATGAGGAGCCAGTAACCGTCGCAGGTTGGATACTCGTCTGCGAAGGTTGATCAGCGAGGGCAGCAGATCGCGGTCCGTTGATTTGCGCCGCAGCGCCCGCTCGTCAAAGCGGTCTATTTCGTCCTCCAGGCCGTCCAGGGCAGTGAAGTAGCTGTCAATCAATACGTCGAGCAGGCTCGCCATGAAAGCCACCGACGTTAGCTGACCAATGTCGCTATCGCCTCTTATCTGCTCCTTGAAGTCTTCCAACAGCCTGATATTCTCGTGCTGCGCCGTCATGACAAAGTTGCGGCCCGCCACCAGGTCGAGATGCACCGGCACATAGTGGCTCTCTGCCTCGCTCACTCCCAGCACCTTGAGGTGCAAGTAATGTCCATAATTTTCAAGTTGAGGATGTTTATGGGATTCTACCAGCTTGAGGGCTGTCTCAGGCTCCAGGCCGAGCAGTTTGGCTGCTTGCTCCATTTCGCCTTTGTCGCTTCCTTTTACGTCCAGCCACAATAATTGGCGCTCGCCCAGGTCGGCTACCATGCGCTCGTTCAGCTCAAGCTCCCGGTCTTTACCCTCTGCGTCGTAAAGATAAGCTCTAACCGCCACTATAAAACCTCCATCTATGAATCACTCGTGTGATTCGATTTCAAGTTCAACGACGAGCCTTTGTGGACGCACTGCGTTTTGGATAGCCTCAACGTAAGTGTAACCGCTGTTACGCACGTAGCTTTGAAGTGGAACATCACTAGCCAGATGAAAACGCAGAAAGCCTGAGCGGGCCTGGTGCAACGCGCTTGGTTCTCCGTCGTCGTTGTGGTCTAGGTCGGGCGTTGGCAATCCCGCGCTCTTGAGACGCGAAAGCATATCGCTGAACGTGGCTTGCACTTCTTGTATACGACGCTTTTGGTCGGCGTTAGAGGTCAGAGGCAAGTGCTTCGAGGAGCCGAGAGTGTGGAGTGCGTAGAAGAAGCTGTCTTCGAGGTCTTGCACCCTTGGGTCCTCGCTCCAGGCGCGGCCAGCGCCGCCCGCTATGCCGTAGCGCAACGCGCCGACCAGGTTGAGCACAACCAGCAACACCCTGAGAAACGAGCGGTCCGCCTCCGTGGGGTGAGCGTAATGTAGCACCGGCAGGCGGCGATGGGCTTCGGCGACGGAGAGCAGTTCAAGATTGACCAGCCTCAAAAGGTCGGCTAGCGCCTCGAAGTTGCCGTTGCGAAGGTAGCGCGTCAGCAAGGGTATGCTGTCCACCTGTCCTGCCGTCTCTTCGTTTAGCAGCACTGCCAGTACGCGCTGGCGTTGCAATACGGGGAAGACCTCCAAGACGTATGCAATGCTCATGGAGAGGGCAGCCACGCCGCTAAAACCCTCCAGGATCGAGGCGGCGCGCAGCAGGGGGTGGATCGGCTGGAAGTCACCATAGCCGATTGTGCCGAGGGTAACTCCGCTAAAGTAAAAGGCGTCGATCCAGTTTAGCGCGGCGTAATTGTTGGGGCTTCGGAAGCCGCCTGGCGAGTTTATCCAGGCGGCGTAAATCAGGCCAAATCCTATGAGTAGCAACACGATCCAAGAGCCAACCAACGCGACGACCATCAGAGGCACAGCCAGCCCCAGGAAACGATGACGAGCGCGCCCACGCCTCCCGCGCAGCCCACGCAACCCGCGTCCCGCTATTTGCATGAGCTTCCAGACCAACATCTGTAACCGGCTGCTGAACGGACTTTCGGCCTGGGGGTGCAGCACCGTCACGAACACGTCGAATATAGTCAAACCTATAAGGATTATCCCAGCGACTGTAATCAGCACTGATATTGCCACGCTCTGAACGTCCCCTCCTCATTCTCATTGCCCGATTGGGCAGGTTGTCCACCACTGAGGGTTATACGCAATATTAGTACCGTCATTAATAGATTAAATAATACAGAATCAGTAGACTTATGTAGTAGTGGATGGGCAAACGTGGAAAAAAGCCAAAACCACGTCTGGAAAGCCTAGATTCGTTCCAGAAAGCCGGTGTATAATTCCTGGTTCTTATGCACTACCTGCTCCGGTTCTCCACTGCCGTGAAACCCACTTGTGCAAACCTGCCACTTTATGCACCCGGCTTTACACGCCTATTTACCCATCTTTGTGGAACGAGCCGAACTATTTTCGCCCGCTTTCACATCCTGGGCACATCCTGGGCACATCCTGGGCACATCCTGGGCGCGTGCTTTGTTTGTGTTTATACACAGGGGATGCCGTTTATCCACGAAAAGGATGGGGTTATGCACGGGCGGTGGAGGGCTGGGGGTCGTGTAAGAGTTCAGAGTAAGGGTAAAATCGTAGGGGCAGGTCTCCGTGCCTGCCCTCTCTCCTTACCACCAACATCCGGGTACACGAACAGGGCAGGCACGGAGACCTGCCCCTACGATTTTACCCTTACTCTGAACTCTTACAATCACACCGGAGGTTGACAGCCCGGCCAGCCTGTGCTAAAACCTGCTGTAGATTCCGAATCACCTCAGTTACGGAAGAGATATGGATGAACCAGGCCAAACCCTCCCAGAGCAACCTGCATCGATTTCAGACGCACCCAGAGATCGTACTGCTGGCTGTTATTGTGCTGTTCGCCCTGGCTATCCGCCTGTTCAACCTCGGAGGTTTCCCCGATACACTGATCCCCGACGAAGCCGATAATACTCAGGACGCTCTCAGAATTATCTACGGCCAGCCGCCTAGAGGCACCTTCGTGGGGGGCTTCTTCGGGCTAGACTGGACATCGCAGCCCGCGTTCAGCGCCTACATGTTAGCCGCCACTCTGCGCGTCTTTGGGGAGAGCGTGTTGTCTACCCGACTTTTGAGCGGAGTAGTAAGCAGCCTGGCCCTCGTCCCGTTTTTCTTTCTTTTGCGCCGCCAGTTTTCTTCCGCTACTTCTCTGCTCTCCACGTTCCTGCTGGCCTGCAACCTGTGGTATCTCAATTTCTCGCGCAGCGCCTGGAACAATATACACATCTGCTTCTATATGTTGATGGCGATGCTTTGCTTTGTCCTGGCGCTGGACAGGGTAACGCAGCAGACGCAGACACAAGGCCGCACCCAATCGCACATTTGGTTCCTCTTCGCAGCGACGGGCTTATTTTGCGCCCTGGGTCTCTACGGCTATCCGAGCGGTAGAAACATCATCTTATCATTACTGGTTTTCTTCCCTGTCGCTTATGCACGGTTCAGAGGCCAGGCGCGGAGACTTGTCCTCGGCTATGGCATAATAGTTGGAGTGGCAGCCGTGCTCTTCGCTCCGGAACTTCTCACCATCCTCAACCAGTGGGCACGCTTTAACACTCGCTCGGCAACCGTGCTGATAACGAACAGCGCCACTTTTAAGCAGGACCCTATTGGCACGATGTCGTCCCAGCTTTGGCGGAACGTTCTCGGTTTCTGGTTTGGTGGGGCAGCCTATATCCGTGATGTGCTCCCTAAACGCTACTTGCCGAAAGGCGATGCGCTCCTGGACGTAGTAACCGGCCTGCTGATGCTGGGTGGGATGGTCTATTCCGTAATAAGCGTCGCCGTGCGCCGCCGATATGAGACCTGGCTCTGGTGGCTCATGTTCCTCGTGTCATGGGTATCCACCGAGTTAATCACGAGTGGCACGCCGGACGGGGCGCGAGGCATCGGGTGGATGCCCACACTTTTCTTTTTCGTGGCGGCGGGCATCGAAGGGCTGACGGCGTTGCTGCGTGGGGCGACCCTGCGCGCTCCTCACCTGGCAATAGCGGTCCCTACAACCCTGGTGATAACGGCGGGCCTGTATAATATCTTCCACTACATCGAATGGCAGGACCAACCTGATACCCGCGCCACCCGCCAACCTTACGTTGAGGTGGGGGCCTTTCCCGCTTGGCGAAACGAGATAGCAAGCCGCGCCGAGGCAGGAAAGAGTGCCCTTACTGTAAAGAACTGGCGCATTGAGCATAACCTGGCCCCGTCACCCACACCTGGCTCTACAAAGCGCGCAACGCCAGGCGGCGATCTTTCCCCGTAGCGGACGTGAGCTATCAAGACTGGAATTGTAAGGTTATTACTAGAAGATACTCCTTGCGACCGCCCTCTCACATCCCGTACAATTGAGTTAGATTAGTGAGAGGTAAGTGATGGCAAAGAAGAAACAGCCTACTATCGTAGACATCGTTGATGACTTAGTAAACGCATCGTCTCCCCTTAGCAACGGCCACGACGCCGTGAGGATGGCCGTCGCCGAGGAGTCGGGCGAGCTTGACGAGATGATGGAGCCGGAGCCGCCCGCGCCACGACGCAAGCGGACAGCCAAAGCCGAGACGCAAGGCGATCAGCCTACGGAAAAGCCCACCCGGCGCAGGCGCGCGCCTCGCGCTGATGAAGACGACGGCTTTGACGATAGCAGCGAACAATTGAGGCTGCCCCTTGTGCCTCTGCGCGATATGGTGATATTCCCGCACATGGTCACGTCGCTGTTCGTGGGGCGCAAGCGCTCGCTCAAAGCAATTGACGCCGCCCTCAACGGCGACCGTGTGCTACTAGCTGTAGCTCAACGCGATCCTGAAGACGAAGACGTGGGGCCGGACGACCTGTACACAGTCGGAGTCGAGTTGGTGATTGGACGCTCCCTGAAGATGCCCGATGGCACAAGCTCGCTGCTGGTGCAGGGGCAGCGACGCCTCAAGGTGCTCCGCTACGTGCGCACCGAACCCTATATGCGGGTGCTCGCCGAACCCGTCGAAGAGTCGGCGGAAAAGACCCCCGCCACCGAAGCCTTGATGCGCGCAGTGCTGGCCCTCTTCGAGAAGGTGGTCAAGCTGTCGCACAACCTCTCGGACGATTCTTATGTCGCCGCGATGAACGTGGACGAGCCTGGCTGGTTGGCCGACCTGATAGCGTCTACCATTACCCTGGACCAGGAGCGTCGCCAGAAGCTATTGGAGACGATTGACCCGGTGGAGCGTCTGCGACTGTTGAGCATAATGCTGGCTAAAGAGTTGGACGTACTCAACCTGGAGAACCGCATCCACGACCGCGTGCAAAACGAGGTAGACAAGAGCCAGCGCGAATATTACCTGCGCGAGCAACTGAAGGCTATCGCGCAAGAACTTGGCGAAGACGATCCCGCCACCCGCGAAATAAACGAGTTGCGCGGCAAGATAGAAGCCGCCGGTATGACAGAAGAGGTGCAGAAGAAGGCGCTCGATGAACTGGGCCGCCTGCAAGGCATGCCTATGGGCACGCCGGAAGTGGGCGTTATTCGCACCTATATTGACTGGTTGATAGCCCTGCCCTGGGCCAACCAGACAGCCGACCACCTGGACATCAGAGCGGCGGCTAAGATGCTGGACGTGAACCACTACGGCCTGGCTAAGGTCAAAGAGCGCATACTCGAATACATGGCCGTGCGCAAGCTGGCGCAGGGCAAAATGCGCTCTCCCATACTCTGTTTCGTGGGGCCTCCCGGCGTCGGCAAGACCTCGCTGGGACGCTCGATAGCCGAAGCGTTGGGCCGCAAGTTCGTGCGCGTGTCGCTCGGCGGTATCCGCGACGAAGCCGAGATAAGGGGCCATCGGCGCACCTATATTGGCGCTATGCCCGGACGCATAATTCAGACGATGAAGACCGCAGGCACGGTCAACCCCGTGTTTATGATGGACGAGATAGACAAAGTGGGCACGGACTTCAGGGGCGACCCTTCCGCTGCCCTGCTGGAAGTGCTGGACCCCGAACAGAACAACGCCTTCTCGGACCACTACCTGGACGCGCCCTATAACTTGTCGAAGGTGCTGTTCATAATGACAGCCAACATACTTGATCCCATACCGCCTGCTTTGCTGGACCGCATGGAGGTAATCGAGCTACCGGGCTACATTGAGGACGAGAAGTACCATATAGCTCGCCAGTTTTTGGTGCCACGCCAGATAGAGGAAAACGGACTGACGAAATCGCATATCAGATTCACGGACGCCGCGCTGCGCTGCCTGATCCGGGAATACACGCACGAAGCAGGCGTGCGCAATCTGGAGCGCGAAATAGGCACGATTTGTCGCAAGATCGCCAAACAGGTAGCCGAAGTTATGCCCAATGAGCCTGAGCAGCAAACTACTGCGGAGGCTGCCGTCACGCAGACGCCTTCGGAGACCCTCACGGACCGAATTACCGAACCTCTAAACGGGCATCGGATTGCGTTGGACAGTGACGAACGCAGTCAACTCGAAGCTAAGATAGCTGCTATTGAGGCGACAGAAGCGGAAGATCAGGACGCCGTGTCCGATATGGCTCCTACGCCTGCTGAGGTCGTCGTGGAGCAGGCGACTGCCAAAGGGAAGCAAATGCGCGCTCGCGTGATACACCCTAAAGACGTAGAGACCTATCTTGGGCCACCACGCTATTCATACGGCATGGCCGAGGAGCAGGACGAAGTGGGCGTCGCCACAGGCGTGTCCGTGACTCCGGTTGGTGGGGACACGATGGGCGTTGAAGTGATAGTGATGGAGGGCAAGGGCAATCTCTTGCTCACAGGGCAGTTGGGCGACGTTATGAAAGAGTCGGCACAGGCGGCCGTCTCGTACGCGCGTGCCCGCGCCCGCCAACTGGGGATAGACCCGGCGCGCTTCGAGAAGACCGATATACACATTCACGTCCCCGCGGGCGCGACCCCCAAAGACGGCCCTTCGGCGGGCATAACCATGGCTACGGCACTCGTTTCGGCGCTGACCCAACGCCCCATACGACGCGACGTGGCGATGACGGGCGAGATAACGCTGCGGGGTAAGGTGTTGCCCATAGGAGGATTGAAGGAGAAAGTGCTCGCGGCCCACAGAGCCGGTATCTCGACCTTCATCTTGCCTCGCAAGAACGAAAAGGACCTGATCGAAATACCGCAAAAGGTGCGCCGCCAGCTAAAGCTGATCGCCGTAGATGAGTTGGACGCGGTACTGAAGGTCGCGCTCAGTCCTGTATCAGGCGCGGGCGACGGCAAACCAGAACCAGCGCCTGACGCCCCGCCCCGCGCTAAAGCTCCCACTCCGCGCAGGCAAGGGAGCATAGGCACGGGTGTGCATCCAAGCTAGAGCAAGAATAAGAACTAACAGGAGTCATCCCGGATATTAGAGGCCACTCAGACGTAGAAATAAGGAACCGTCTACTCATTGACATAGCAGCAATACGGTGCTAGAATAAGCCTAACGTGGGGATGTTAGCGTCGTTCACGTTGATACTTTCCTGCTATCCCACGTTCTCATAACCTGCACGGTACGAAAAGTAGAAATATAAGGGACCACGAGTAGGCGGCGCATATGCTTGTGGCCTTGCTATCGTCAACTGACCTGGGAGGGAGCACATGCTTATTGAGAAGCGTGCTGTAGGCTTTACAGTTGCGGCGTTGATTTCTACCCTGTTGCTCATTGCAGCCACATGCCTGGCTCTGCTGGGCAGTGACGTGCGGGCCGCAGCGCCCCTACCAGAGGCCAGCTCCCAATCCCTTGGCCCCTCCAAAATCCAAAGTCCCCTGGTGGGTTCGTGGGCGGACGTCGCGCCCTTCCCTACCGCCGCCACTTCGCCCACGCCCGCGCCTTCGTCAATAAGGCTGAAGAGGGCGGGCGCGGCGGCATATCCGCCCAATGGCAAGTTCTACGTGCTGGGCGGACGGCACGGCACCGACGGCGAAGACCTTACGTTGCAGTACATCTGGGAGTACACGTCCGGCAACCCCGGTAGCTGGGTCATCAAGAACTCGCTTCTCGATAGCGACGCATTCATTACGCGCTACACGGCGAACATGGCCGTAACCGTGCTTACCAATACCAACGGTCCACGCATCTATGCCATAGGCGGCAACACCCTGGACAGCAATATTACGGGGCAGGTGCGCGTCTATGACCCCATCGCCGACAATTTGACCACCCTTACTTCCGATAGCTGGCCCGCCAACCCGCCGCGCATACCAGGCGGCTACGCTGTGGCGAATAACAAGCTGTATATATTCGGCGGCTTCTCGGCGCTCGCCAACTCTGGCACGGGCGGGGTTTTCACCGATACCTGGCAGTTCGACCCTATGGCGCCCGCGGGCCAGAAGTGGTCGCAGATTGCCACTGCACCCCTCAACCTGGGACGCGCTTACATAGCGGGCGCGGCGCTCGACGGCAAGATTTACGCGACAGGCGGTGATACCTGGAACCCATCTACGCACCAGTTAGTACCGGTCTCTAACGTAGAGCGCCTGGACCCGACCCAACTCAACCCAAGTTGGGCCAGCGTCGCGTCTCTCCCCACCTCTCGTGGTGACATGAGCGCGTGGGCATACGATACCGGCACGGGCTACGAAATATCGGGCAACATTGTGGTTGCGGGCGGCGTATATCCAGTGCCCGACGCGAAAGGCTATAAATACGACCCTGTAAGTAACACATGGAGCGATTGGGTGTCCCTGCTGCATCCTACCCGAAACTACGGCGCGGCCCAGCTAAACGGCATCCTCTATGCCTTCGGTGGCTACGACTACACGAACAACATCCCATCCGGAGCCAATTTCAGCCAGCGATACGATGCTACCGGCGCGACAGCCACTCCCACCAATACGCCGGTGAACAGCCCCACCGCCACAAGCACTCCCTTCAGCGCCAACTACAACGTCTGCGCCTTTACGGGGATCTCGCTTGTGCCTGGCACAAGCCTTGTGACCAACTCGCAATGC
>JBBQIC010000006.1:0-31006 GCA_038324555.1 Chloroflexia bacterium | reverse complement strand
CGCTCGCTATTCAGCAGGGCAGCGCCCGCGCCAAAAGCCAGCGCCCCAAGCGCGACCGCCATACCTAGCCCTCGGGTCAATGGGTCTTTCTGATTGTATCCGGCCATTTTCTTTACCTCCTAGTCTATTGCGTATTGCGTATTGCGTAACCCTTACGCAATACGCAATACGGTTCACGTCCCAATTCTCGCTATCAAACCTCTCATAAGCCTCAAAAATCGTGGACGGAGTTCTTCGGCTACCGCCAACACTTCTTCGTGGTTGACAGGCTCGTTGCTTTCGGCGAGGGCCATATTCGTGATAGCGGAAATGCCCAGCACCCTCATGCCGCCGTGCCGCGCCACCAGCACTTCAGGAACGGTGGACATGCCTACGGCGTCCGCACCCCACTGCCGCAGAAGTCGTAACTCGGCCCGTGTCTCGTAGTTTGGGCCTGCCAACACTATGTATACGCCCTGGCGCACCCGGACGTTACATTCTTCAGCAATTTTCAGGCCCAATTGCAATAATTCGGGATCGTAGGCGGGGTTCATAGCAAGGAAGCGTGGACCAAGCTGCGCGTCGTTCGGGCCAATGAGAGGGTTCTGGCCGCCCCAGCCGAGCATGTTTATGTGGTCGGTGATGAACATCAGATCGCCCGCCCTAAAGTCGGGGTTTAGGCCGCCCGCAGCGTTAGTCACTACCAGCGTATGCGCGCCTAACGCCTTCATTACCCTCACGGGGAAAGTCACCTGCTGTAAGTCGTACCCTTCGTAGAAGTGGAACCGCCCCTGCATAGCTACAACCCGCGTGCCTTCTAACGTGCCTAGCACTAAGCGTCCGGCGTGCCCCTCGACGGACGAAGAGGCAAAGCCGGGTATGGAGGAGTATGGGAGGGAGGCCACAGCCTGAATTTCGTCGGCAAGCGAGCCTAGACCGGAGCCGAGGATGATGCCTATTTGTGGGGACCATTCATCAGGTAATTGTCTTCTGATGAATCCTGTAGCTTCAGCTATTTGCTCTTGTAATGGTTGGAGCATATCGCCAATCCTCCGTGTAATGAGAAAAATGCTAAGTATGGGTGGCTATCTGGTTGACCCCACGTTGGGTATTAAGTTCCACCGAATGCTGGGTGAGCCTTTGCGCACGTACACACCGTAGCCCTCGATTTTGACGGGGATGTAAGAGGCGTCTAAGTATAATTTCGCGTCAGATGGCACACTACCAACCAACGGCCAGAGTTGCACGATTACATCTGGCTTTAGCTGTCCAATGGAGCGGCTGTAGTCCCACTTCATATGGCCTGGATAGAATTCCGTAAGCAAGTCCGCCCCAGGCGTTCGTTTCATCAACTCGTGGGCGATGGTCCTATCGCTCTTACCTAACAGATCAACCGCAGGCCGTTCGGAGAAGTAGGGCACGATGCCTGCCCAAACGACGGCAAGTTTGGCGTCTGGCATGGTAGCCTTTCGCAAGCTCAGCGCCTGCTCGATCTTTTCCCGGTTCTCCCAGGTCTGCACAGGAGACCTCAGTGGACTCCACACCGCCGGATCATTGGGAGAGGGAAAATAGACCACGTTGAGGTTGACCAGGCTAAAAAGCGCCAATGCTGATACGCCAAACGGGGCCCAGCCTGTCGTATGGTACTTTGCAGGCGGCATTTCCGCTGTATTATGCCGGCTGATAATGCGCGCTCTCAAACGTAATAGAACCGCCCCGACGGCCAGTGAGAGGGCCAATCCTCCCCCTAGCACTATTCCCCACCCGAAACTCGTGGTGACAAGGCCGGGATAGCTAAGGAGGGTAGTAACGCATAGCAACACTAGGAGAACCGACAAGTTCATCACGCGCAGGGTTTCCTTATCGCCTATCGAGCCGTTCGCCAGGTCTGAAGAAACCTCTGTTAGTAATTTCCAGAAGCTGTAGCAAAGCAGTATGATAAAGATGGGCATCACCACGCTGATGTAGCGATTGCTCCCCACCCATGCTTCCCATGCGTCACCGCCTACGTAAATACTGTATGCAACCTGTGACAGAAATATTACCCATAAGAAACGAAGTCTGTGATCGGTGATCGCCCTTGTTATGGCGAAGGGAGCAATAAACAGAAGCGGGTTCATGTTAGCCACGAATAGGAGAAACTCGTATGCGCCGTGGATCATGCGCGGCAAGAATGGGTAGCCCGTGACCTTTAGGTAGTAAGTATTCGGCAGCCAGTCGCCGTAATATATCCATCGAAGGATGGTTTGGAGCGCAATAAAAAAGGTGAGAGATACAAGTCCATACAACAAGTGACGCCTGCGGTCCTTGCGGTCCGCAAAGGCCAGGAACGCCATTATTGCGAGGAACACTACCGCCATGTCCATGCGCACGAGCGTACCAATGCCGAGCAGGATATACAGCAAAGGGGAAACTCGCTTGCCGTCAAGAACTTGAAGCCCTTGCCACGCAGCGATACATATTAGCAGGGTGAGGACACTCACCTCATTACCTGTCAGACTCCAATTATTCAATGGCAGGTAGAATGCTGTTAGCAAGGCCGCTCCCACCCATACTGCCATCGCCCCGCCTGAGAGTGTCGCAGCGATTTTGCGAACGAAGTAAAGATTAGCAGCGAGAAACGCCAACCCACTCAGTTGAATTGCCAGACTGATCTTAGAAATCGAGATGGGTAAAAGGTGCCACGCCGCCATATACAGCACCCATAGAGGATTGGTGTACCCCTCTACGCGCTCGCCACCGGGATTCCAGACCAAACCATAGCCATGAGCCAGATTCCTGGCATAACGCATAGATACCATTTCGTCGTCAAAAAGGGTAAAATATCTCTCACCCTTGATGATAAAGCTGGCCCGAAAGATAAAGAGAGCAGCATTGCCGACAAATAGCAGCAGGATAAGCAGAAATAGGAGGTTCTGCTTGCTAGGTATTCGCATCGCGGACCATCCTTCTAGTGGGAGCCGTTGTTGCCGTTCTGTGCGAAGCCCGCCGAATCGCTGTCCCGCTTCATAGAGAGGCTCACAAGCTCCGCCAAATCCATCAGCTTTATCTGCTCGCCCGCATCCTTAGCCTTGATGCCGTCCTCGAACATAGAGGTGCAGAACGGGCAAGCGGCGGCCAGCGTGGGCGCGCCCGTATCCAATACATCCTGCATACGGTTCTGGTTCATGCGACTGCCGACGTGCTCCTCTATCCACATGCGCCCGCCGCCCGCGCCGCAGCATAGCGCGTTATTGCGAGTGCGCTTCATCTCTCGCAATTCGACGCCTGGTATGGCTTCGAGCACGGCGCGTGGAGCGTCGTACACGTCGTTGTAGCGGCCTAAATAGCAAGGGTCGTGATAGGTTATTGCTTGCTCCACCCGGTTCGCAAGGGTGATCCGACCCTCCTTGATGAGGTAGTCTATGAACTCGGAATGATGCACCACATCGTAGTTGCCGCCGAACTGCGGGTACTCGTTCTTGATTGTATTGAAGCAGTGCGGGCAGGATGTTATTACTTTGCGCACTCCGTAGGTGTTCATAAGCTCGATATTCACCTGGGCAAGCGTCTGGAACAGGTACTCGTTGCCTGGCCGCCGCGCAGGATCGCCGCAGCAGCTTTCCTCTTTGCCCAATATGGCAAACTTCACACCCGCCTCTTTGAATATCTGTGTCAACGAGCGGGCGATACGCTGGTTGCGAGCGTCAAACGACCCCAGGCATCCAACCCAGTAAAGGACTTCTATTAGAGGCTCACCTGATTGCGGATTGCGGATTGCGGATTGCGGATTTTCCGGTGAAGCTTCTACGGTGGAGGCGGGGTCGCCGTGCGCTACGGCTTTGCGCTCTACTTTGGTGGTGAGGGAGGGTCCGGCGAAGATGGGGCGGCCTTCGGACTCGGCTTGCGCGGCCATGTTCGCTAGAGTGGGCACTTCAAGACCTTCGGCCCAGTCCTCGCGCTGGTTTGGGCGAAAGTCCCAGGGATTGCCTTTTGTTTCGAGGTTGCGGAAGACGCGCGCCAACTCCGGTGGGAAGCGGCTCTCCTGCATGACCAGGTAGCGACGCATATCTGTGATCTTGGGCACATGCTCTATGAACACAGGGCAGGCTTCCATGCAGGCGCGGCAGGTGGTGCATGACCACAACGTCTCGTCCATAATCCAGCCGCCCACCAGGGGCAGCGACTCGGCTTCGTGCGCCACCTCGGTGCCTGCTGGGGTCGCTCCGGCTGTGGCTAGTTGCTGCAACAGGCTCTTCCCTTCATGCTTGGCGAGATCATAGCGCGCCACCTCCAGGAAGTGCTCCTGCATATCAAGTATTAACTTCTTGGGAGATAGAGGCTTGTCTGTCAACCACGCCGGGCAAGCGTCCTGGCAACGTCCGCACTCTGTACATGTCACAGTGTCCAGCAGGTCCTTCCAACCAAAGTCCTCGATTTTGGCCGCGCCCAGCGTCTGCTCGTTCTCTATGCGCGTCTCGATGTCGGTGATAGGCTCCATCGCGCCCTTTGGCGTGAGGTCGTAGAAGAACACGTTGAAGAACGAAGTGACTATATGCAGGTGCTTGGAATAGGGTATCCACACCAGGAAGCCGAGTATGATGCCAAGATGGGTGAAGTACATCACGCCGAGAAGGAAGGTCTGGGCATCGCGGCTGAGGGGCGACACGATAGCCCCCGCCAGTATAGAGAAAGGCCGCCACGCCGCCGATTCGTCCCCTAGATTGATGCGGATGCCCTGTAAAAAGAGGGCAGACAACATCAAACCCGAAATAGCCGCGAGGATGCCCAGCGCGGTCGGGCTGTCGGTCAGACGCTCCGGCTTGGTCACGAGGCGACGCCAGAAGAAGCTGACCATCGCCACAAGCACGAGTGTCTGTATCACGTCAACGAAGAGCAGCCAGCCGGGGTTGTCGCCCAGGAAGGGCACTTTGGCGCCTGGGAAGACGCCCTGTACGAACAGTTCGAGGCTGGTCACCTGGATAACCAGGAAGCCCCAGAAGGTGAAGAAGTGGGCAATACCCGCGACTGTATACGCCTTGCGGTTGTACATGCGCAACTGGCCGAAGACGAATACCGCCACCATCTTGATTCGGGTTCCCCAATTGTTGAGACGCTTGCTGTCCACTCCCATGAGAGTGAACTGCACTAGCTGGTTTATGCGGAACAAAAACCACCCGATACTGACGATTATCGCCACGATTAGGAGGGTCTTCCAGTACCACTCCGTTGTAGGTACCATGCTTGTTATGCTCCTTCTAGTGAGTGCTGGACCGTGAGGGCTGCGGACCGGAGACAACTCAGTGCAAGCAGGCCAGCCTTACAAACCCTGGCGTCATTATACTTTACAGATTGGCGTTGTGCTATTCTGTTGCTTCGGCTTGCTCATAAAGCCTATGTTAATAACTATCAGGTAGCATAACTTAGAGAGAACCCTGCCTGGGTAGTTGTCCAGGCGGGAGAATGTGAGAAGTTTATGCAGAGAAACGTCTTTCTGGGCGGCGCACGGTTGCTCTGCCTGAGGGTGTGGCCTAATCGCTTTGACAATACTGATCGCTTACGTTATGCAGCCTCCTGGATGCGAAGAACCCCACGCATACCCACAGCTATTCTTCTCTGAGAATGGCCTGGGTAGGTTTGATTCGCTTTCAGTCCAGTTTTCGGCCCTATATCATTGCTATTTTATGCTCGACGGCCTGACGTGAGTAAATAGTTTCAAGGAAAAGTATTACAACATTGCAAGAAGAGATGGAGATACATAGACACATGAAAACAAACAAAAATCGCCGGACGAAAATTCTGTGCATGGTAGTCTTTGTGGCGGCAGTTTGCCTCGGACTATCGGTGAGCGTAGCATTCGCGCGACTGCCCGCGCAATACGAGTCTAGCGCTTTATCGGTTGCTGGCCCGCATAGGATAGAGGCTCCCCTCGATACCGACACTCCTACCGATACTGCGACGGTTGCTCGCAGCACCATTACCCCAACCCACACTCCGTGCGCGCCCTCCTGCACCCCCACCAACACCCGCACCCGCACGTTCACGCGCACGACCACTCCTACGCCGACGGGCACGTGGTTCACCGACACGCCTACCCCCACCTTCACACCCACCGACACTCCCACACAATGCAACCCAGCCTGCACCGCCACGTCCACCCGCACAACTACTCCCAGCCATACGCCGTGCGCGCCCTCATGCACTCCCACCCCCACCCGCACGCACACGTTCACCAGAACACCTACCGTTACGCAGACGGGCACAATTTATACTTCCACTCCAACCGATACGCGCACCTACACGCCTACGATTACGCCGTGCAACCCGTCCTGCACTCCTACTCCCACGCGCACGCGAACACCAACCAACACAGTTACCTCTACTCGCACTACAACTCCCACAGTTACCGCAACACCCACACTCTGTGGCGGCGCGCGTTGCACTTCTACTCCAACGTTCACAGGCACTCCAACTGACACCAGGACTCCAACTATCACGGGCACACCGCCCAGCAAGACGCCCACCCGAACCCACACGCCTTGCTCACCGGCCTGCACTGCTACTCCTTCACACACGCGCTCTCCTACTCCCACTATAACTATCACTGGAACACGGCCCACCGACACGCCTACCTTTACCAGGACACGAACACCCACGGATACGCGTACCATTACCAGAACGCCTTCGTCCACGCCTACCCCCACGGCTCCGTGTTCGGTTACTACGTTCCCGGCTAACGACCTGCCAATAAATGTGCCCGACGGAGGCGTGATGACCTCCACTGTCAGGGTTCCATATAGCATCACCATTGGACACATAGAGATAGCAAACATCGTCATTTCGGATACGGACGCCGAAGAGATCAACACGACCTTGACCAGCCCATGGGGCGCCACCTACTTGCTCTTTTCCGGTGTGTGTGGGCGGACGCCGTGGACCTACGACACGACCGGTTTCACCATACTTGAGAGCACGCCCAACCATATCGGCTCAAACTGCCCGCCTAATGCCGACAGCTACGCGCCTATAGGGGGCATAGGGGCCAGGCAATTGGACGCCATGGGCGTGTGGACGCTCACGGTGCGTGACCGTGTAAGAAATGGGTCAACAATCTCTCTCGCTAACTGGAGCCTGCGTATTCGCAGCCTCATATGCGCGACAGCCACGCCTCCGCCTCAATACACGGTCACGAGCACGCGCACCATCACGCCCACACCCACGCTCACCTACACGCCCACCCCGTGCGAGGTGGTTTATGAGCAGCCAGGCAACGACGTGCCCAAAGACATCAACGACCTGAGCACGACCACTTCCACAATGATGGTTGACGCCCAGGGCACTATCGCCGATGCGCAGGTTATAGGCTTGACCATCTCTCACACAAGCCCCAGCGACCTGCGAGTCGTACTGGTAAGTCCGCAAGGCACGCGCGTTAATCTGTTTGACAACCAATGTCCCGGAGATACCTGGACGGACGCCAATACAGGCTTCAATCTCTCGGATGACTCTCTAACTCCCATTGGCAGCGTATGCCCGCCGGGTGTAGATAACTACTACGGTCCTATCGGCGCGCTCTCTACTCTGGATGGAGAGTCTATAACGGGTCTGTGGACCCTGGAGGTCACCGACCACGCGGCGGGTGACGTGGGCACGCTCGATGGCTGGGGCTTGCGCTTCAGGACGATGACACTATGCAATACTCCCACTTCAACGTTCACAGTGACGCCAACTATTACCCAGACACCGACCAATACGTCTACACCTACGGTGCAGGCCACTCCCGTATATTGCCCGGCGGGCTTCCAGGACGTTCCATCGGGTGATCCCAATTTCGCCGCCATTCAATGCGCCACTTGCCAGGCGACAATGGAGGCGTATGCCTGTGGAGGGCCGGGAGAACCGTGCGTGGCGCCCGACAACTTCCCGTACTTCCGCCCGAACAATTGGTACATCGGCAGCAAAGCAGACGCCGCCAAGCTGATAGTGCTGGGTGCGCGTTGGCCCATCAACCTCACGAACGGCCCCCACTTCTTCGATGTGCCCACCTGCGACCCTTATTACATCTACGTGGAGACCGCTTTCAATCACGGGCTATTCGTCAGATACGGCGACGGTCTCTTCCACCCTAATAACGCTATGCCACGAAGCGACTTCGCTAAAATCCTTGTGGTGGCGGCAGGTTGGCCCATAAATACCACGGGCGGCCCCCACTTCACCGATGTGCCGACCTCCTTCAATCACTATACCTACGTAGAGACCGTCTACAATCGGGGTGTGATGTTCGGGTATCCCGACGGCACCTTCCGACCCAACAATGGCCTTGATACCATGACCCGCGCTGAGATGGCAGGGGTAATAACGCGGGCTTTCCCGAACTGCTCGGTCGCCACACCACCGCCCAATCCCGTATGCACGGTAACGCCCGTCGTTACGCCTACGGACACAGCTACGGGTACGCCGCCTACAGGCACGCCAACGAACACTCCTACTAACACATCCACCAACACGCCAACGAATATACCCACCAACACGCCTACCAACACACCAACAGCGGTTCCAACAAGTGGGGCGGTGCTGGTAAGCCATGTAGACTGGCAAGGCCACCCCGCACAGCCCGACCCATTACAGCAAATGCCCGTTACCATTACGCTCAAAACAGGTACTACCGAAATCAACTACACGGGCCTGACCACCGACGCGAGCGGCTTCTTCACAGTTCCAGTTGGCAGCCTGGCAAACGGCCCTTACAACTGGCGTGCTAAGGGACCTAAATACCTGGCAAAGGGAGGCACAATCAACCTGACGGGAGCCGCCATCACCAACCTGGAGATAGGGCTGATGATGGCAGGAGACGCCAACAACGACAACCTGGTCAACATATTGGACTTCAACATAATGAAGATCGCCTTTGGGACGCAGATAGGGCAGCCCGGCTATGACGACCGCACGGACTTCACGGGTGACCAGATAGTCAACATACTCGACTTCAACCTGTCGAAGCGCAGCTTTGGCCTACCGGGTGCGCCACCAGTTTTACCGGGACGCTAACAAGGTTCACATTTGAACAACAAGACAGCCAGACAAAGTGAGTTTGGCTGTCTTGTTGTTCAAGACTTTTCATACCACACTGTGCAGAGGTAAGTGTTCAGATTAGGGGTGTAATCGTAGGGGCAGGTCCCCATAGGCGCGAACTTAAGGGCAACATGGCAAACAAACCC
This sequence comes from Chloroflexia bacterium, assembly GCA_038324555.1. Classification (GTDB taxonomy): domain Bacteria; phylum Chloroflexota; class Chloroflexia; order QHBQ01; family JADMIH01; genus JADMIH01. Next base: position 21,830 of record JBBQIC010000006.1, on the reverse strand, counting down.
TCTGACCCGTGTCATTCTGAACGGAGTGAAGAATCTCGTCCCTAGCGTAGATGCTGGATTTACCGTGTCCCAGGCATCCTGCCCCACGACGAGATTCTTCACTCCGTTCAGAATGACAAGGGTCAGGGGGTTTGTTTGCCCTTAAGTTCGCGCCTATGGGCAGGTCCCCGTGCCTGCCCTGGTGGTTTACCGCCAACATCTGGGTAAGCGAACAGGGCGCGATAAATCACGCCCCTACGACGTGAACCCAGACATCGGAGTGCGCGAACAGGGCAGGCACGGGGTAGTCCCCCAAGCCTACGATTACACCCCTAATCTGAACTCTTACCTCTGCGCAGAGCCAACAAGCCCATATTAATAACTATAATTCATACTCTTAATGTACAGGCGCATATGGGCTGCTTGTACGCCGGAACCGACGTGGCTCACGCATATATCACCGTCTCGCGCCTCTCGTGCCCACCGGCTTAAGAAGCGTTGCGGCGCTCCAATTTGCATTAGAAGTTTGCGTGGGCTGTAGCAGAACTGACAATAGATTGTACTTTCAGGGGAATTTAGTAAGGAAGTAGATTACAGAACGTTAGGAAAGAATAAACTATGACTAAAAATAATCGTCTGGGGAGATGGCTGTATACTCTGCTGATCGCAGCCATAGTTTGCATAGGGCTATTCGTGAGCATTGCATCTATGGGGGGTCGGCAGGCAATTACGGTGGCTGTGGCCGCCCCGCGTGGCATACAGGCTCCCCTGGATACCGACACGCCCACAAGCACCGCGACAGTACCACGCGCCACTATCACCCCAACCCACACTCCGTGCGCGCCCTCATGCACTCCCACCAACACCCGCACGCGCACATTCACGCGCACGACCACTCCTACGCCGACGGGCACATGGTATACCGACACCCCCACCTCCACCTTTACGCATACGGACACTCCTACGCCGTGTAACCCCGCGTGTACAGGCACGCCAACTCGCACCCTGACGCCCAGCCACACGCCGTGCGATCCATCGTGTACTCCTACCTCTACCCGCACTCGCACATTCACGCGCACGCCGAGCGTCACTCCGACCGGTACGTTGTACACCAGCACCCCCATACCGACACGCACGCACACACCTATAGTAGCGCCGACCTTCACGCCCACCGACACGGCGACCTTTACGGATACACCTACTTTTACGGATACTCCTACCTTTACAATTACCCCCACTGTTACGGGCACGCCGCCCACCGTTACTCCTACCTTTCCGCCAGGATGTACAGTGGGCACGTACTACAGTACAAACGTGCCCAGGACCATCGTTGATGGAGGTACGATCACCTCCACCATCACCATCAGCGATAATGTCACCGTATCCTTCATAGAAGTGCTGGGTATGAACATCACTCACACAGCGCCCGGCGATCTTTCGGTTTACCTGCTTACCCCTGACGGCGTTGATGCGAGGCTGTTTACCGGTGTATGTTCAGCAGGTCCAGGATGGACGTCTGGCAATACAGGTTTCAATCTCTCTGATAACGTTTTCAATGCGATTGGCACAGCGTGCCCGCCCAGTTCCGCCACCTACCAACCTTCGCAAGCCCTCTCACGCTTGTTTGGCCGCGCTACTGCGGGCACATGGACGCTGCGAATAACGGATAGCAGCTTGAACGGGCAAACAGGCACGCTCAACGGCTGGGGGTTGCGCATACACAGTTCGGCTTGCCCGACTTTCACCCGTGTGCCCTTCATGACGAATACGCGCACCAACACGCCCGCGCCCAATACTTCTACCCCAACCATAACGCTAACACCAACAATAACGGGCACCCCGCCTACTATCGCGCCAACGCTAACAGGCACCCCGCCCACCATCACACGAACTCCTACTATTACAGCCACCTATACCAGCACACCCACGCCCTCTCGCACGTCTACCCTTACCAGAACACTTACCCCTACTATCACGCCGACCTTTACCAGGACGCCCACCCCTACGATTACCGATACCAGAACTATTACCCCCACCCCAACGCAAACGCCCACGCTTACGCCCACCAACACACCTACCTATACCGTCACACGTACTTACACGCCTACAGGATGTTGGGAGCATTGGGACGTTGTATCAAGTCCCAACGTAGGCGCAGGCGATAACAAGCTTGTCTCCGCAGCGGCTGTATCGCCTACCGATATATGGGCAGTGGGCACATCACACATCAACCCTAAAGACCAGACGCTGATAGAGCATTGGGACGGTTCAAGCTGGAGCGTCATCGCCAGCGCCAATGTGATCAGCGAGCATAACAATCTGAACGGCATAGTAGCCCTCTCAACCGACGACGTGTGGGTAGTCGGCCAGCATAATGGCACAATCGCCGGAAACACCACAGCTCATACGCTCGTGGAGCATTGGGACGGCTCAAACTGGACAATTGTGCCCAGCGCCGATGTAAGCATATTAGACACCGATCTCTTTGCGGTCGCCGCTGTGTCGGCTAACGACATATGGGCGGTGGGCCACCATCGCGCGCCCGGTGGTGTGTTCTTGAGCGTCGCAGAGCATTGGGACGGTTCAAGCTGGAGCATTGTGACCACTCCAAACGTCTCAGGAGCATCCAGCGACGACCTCAACGCGGTTGCCGCTGTGTCGGCTAACGATGTGTGGGCCGTCGGCACTTATCGCAACGCCAGCGGGATTGACCAGACACTCATAGAGCATTGGGACGGTTCAAGCTGGAGCATTGTGACCAGCCCTGTCGTGGGCACAGATCGCAACGTCCTCAACTCTGTTGTGGCCTCCTCAGCTGACGACATTTGGGCAGTGGGCCACTATCGTAGCGCGAGCCGGGTCAATCAAACACTGACTATCCACTGGGACGGTTCAAGCTGGAGCGTCGTATCCAGCCCCAACGTCTCGACGAGCAATAACGATCTCGGTGGGATAGCTATGGCGTCGGCAGGCGACCTGTGGGCCGTAGGCAACTACCGAGACCCCGCCCATTTCTATCAAACTCTGACCGAGCACTGGGACGGCAGCGCGTGGAATGTCATCCCCAGTTCCAGCGCCGGGACAAGCTACAACAATCTCAACGCCGTAGTAGCTGTATCGCCAAGTGAAGTATGGGCGATGGGCTACTACACCAGCACAAGCCTGATAAACCAGACAGCGGTAGAGCATCACATTTCGTGTGGTACTCCTGGCCCTACATCTACTCCTGGACCGCCCACCGATACTCGCACACCAACCAACACGCCAACGAACACACCGACCAACACGCCTACCACCACGCCCACCAACACACCGACCAACACGCCTACCAACACACCAACAGGGGTTCCAACAAGTGGGGCGGTGCTGGTAAGCCATGTAGACTGGCAAGGCCACCCCGCACAGCCCGACCCATTACAGCAAATGCCCGTTACGTTGACACTCAAAACAGGGGCTACCGAGATCAACTACACAGGGCTTACCACCGACGCGAGCGGCTTCTTCACAGTGCCGGTTGGCAGCCTGGCAAACGGCCCTTACAACTGGCGTGCCAAAGGACCTAAGTACCTGGCAAAGGGAGGCACAGTCAACCTGACGGGAGCCGCCATCACCAGTTTGGAGATAGGGCTGATGATGGCGGGGGACGCCAACAACGACAACCTGGTAAACATACTGGACTTCAACGTACTAAAGATCGCCTTTGGCACGCAGATAGGGCAACCCGGCTACGACGACCGGACAGACTTCACAGGGGACCAGATAGTCAACATACTCGACTTCAACCTGTCGAAACGCAGCTTTGGTCTACCTGGTGCGCCACCGCTCGCCCCAGGACGAAACTAACCACACGCTCCTCCTCAAGAAACAACAGAGCGGCCAAACGGTATACCGTTTGGCCGCTCTGTTGTTTCTTGAACACCTTTCAAAGGTTTGACAGGCCCCCGAAGCATAAAGCCTGTGTTAATAACTCTAACTCATACTCGTAAGGTACAAGCGCCTAACGGTTGCTTGGGCATCGAAATCAGCGTAGCTTATGCGCCTGTTAAGCCTTTGCATTTGTTGTGACCATCGGCCCACAAACCACTTTGGCACTGCAATTTGCGTCAGTTAGTCGCATGGGTTATAGCCTGAGCGGTAATTGATTGCATTTATAGGGGTATTTCGTAAGGAAGTAGATTACAGATTATATAGGGAAAGGATGAGTTATGACAACGAAGAAGAATCACCAAAAGGGTTGGCTACATACACTGCTGATAGCCGGGCTGGTTTGCACTGGACTGGCTATAGGCATGGCGTCCATAGGAACACTAATGCAACCACGATCCGGTGCGGCGGCCATGGCTGCTCCGCGTAGCATACAGGCTCCCCTGGATACCGACACGCCTACTGACACCGCAACGTCTGTTCCCCGGAGCACCATCACCCCCACCCATACTCCGTGTGCGCCCTCCTGCACTCCCACCAATACCCGCACCCGCACGTTCACGCGCACGACCACTCCTACGCCGACAGGCACATGGTTCACTGACACCCCCACCGCCACCTTCACACGCACCGACACTCCTACGCCGTGCAACCCTGCCTGTACAGGCACGCCAACCCGCACCCTGACGCCCAGCCACACGCCGTGCGATCCATCGTGTACCTCTACATCTACGCGCACCCGCACATTCACGCGCACGCCGAGCGTTACGCCTACGGGCACCTGGTTCACCAGCACCCCCCTGCCAACGCATACGCGCTCAATCACCAATACGCCTACCACGCCTACCAACACGCCTACTATCACGTCCACAGACACACCTATAGACACTCCTACAGATACTCCTACAGACACACCTACAGATACGTTCACCCTAACACCTACATTCACATTCACGCTCACTCCCACTTCCACGCTCACTCCCACTTCCACCCCCACCATTACGGGCACACCTCCTACCTTCACGCCTACCCTGCCGCCGGGCTGCACGGTGGACACATACGTCAGCACAGACGTACCCAAGGCTATCGTTGATGGAGGCACGATCACTTCCACCATCACCATCAACAGTCCCGCCACCGTATCCTTCATAGAAGTGCTGGGCATAGACATCACTCACCCCGCACCCGCTGATCTCAGCGTTTACCTGTTTACTCCTGATGGTGTTGACGTGAGATTGTTTACCGGCCTATGCTCCACGGGACCGGGTTGGACATCCGCAAACACACGCTTCAACCTGTCCGACAACTTCTTTTACGCCATCGGCACGACGTGTCCACCCGGCTCCGATACTTATAAATCTTCGCAGGCGTTATCACGCGCATTCGGTCGCCCTGTTGGGGGCGCCTGGACGCTGCGAATAACGGACACAAGCTTGAACGGAAAGGCAGGCACGCTGAATGGCTGGGGGCTGCGTCTACACACCTCGCCTTGCCCAACCTTCACTCGCGTGCCCCTCGCAACAAACACGCGCATCAACACGCCCGCGCCCCTCGTAACGAATACGCGCACCAACATCCCCGCGCCCAGTACTTCTACCGCCACCAATACGCCCGCGTCCACTGACACAGCTACCGTCAGCAGAACGGCAACGCGAACTATAGTTGGCACGCCGCCTACCAGCAGCCCTACCCCCATCTTCACCCTGACCGCAATCGGCACTCCGCCTGCCAGCACACGCACGCCCACCAGCTCTGTTACTGATACGAACACGGCTACGCCTACGAACACGGCTACGCCGCCTAACACAGCAACTTTCACCAAGACTCCCATCCCCAGCATCACACCCACCTTTACCAGGACGCCCACCAACACGCCCACCCAGACAAATACAATTACCCCTTCCTTCACGCGCACGCCCACCCCAAGTTGTGCGATTACCTATTATGGTGGAACAAATCTGCCATTGACCATCCCTGACGGCGGTACGGTGACAAGCACCCTCACCGTCTCAGATAGTAGTCTCATGGCGTATCTAGAGATCGCCAACCTCACCTTTCAGGATGACAGACCTGGAGACTTGACCGTTTCTCTAATCAGTCCAGGGAACCATCGCTATCTGTTGTGGGCTAACGTCTGTGGGTCAAATCCGTGGACGTACAGCAACACGGGCTTCGTCATTGTTGATAAAGCCCTGAACTTGATGGGGACGGCCTGCCCGCCCAATATGGACAGCTACGCGGCATTAGTTTCCCTAAACGTGAGGGGCCAAAACCCCGCGGGCACATGGACCCTGGAGGTTACGGATAATGCGAGAAACGGCGTCGGAGGAGTGCTAGGCAACTGGGGACTGCGAATAGCCAACCTGCTATGTCCCACGCCTACGCCGTTGCCCGCATTTACGCGCACCCCTACTTCTGGACCAATCACGAACACGCCCACAATCAGCCCTACGCGCACCAACACTAACACACCCGTCAATACTAATACGCCCGTCAACACTAATACTCCCACCAACACGCCCACCAACACTAATACTCCTACCAACACTCCTACTGACACAGCCGTCGTTTCTCCCATACCGAGCGACACGCCCATAGCTTCGCCAACGAACGCTCCAACCGACACGGCTACTAACACGCCCCCGGCAGTGAGCACCAATACAGCTACGCCTGCCAACACTAACACAGCGATACCCGCGAATACCAATACGGCCACGCCCGTGAATACCAATACAGCTACGCCCGTAAACACAAATACCCGAACGCCCGCCAACACCTCCACCAATACGCCTGCGAATACCAATACAGCCACGCCCATAAACACCATTACTCGGACACCCATCAATACGGCTACTAATACGCCTGTGAATACCAATACCAGGACGCCCGCCAACACCTCCACCAATACGCCCGCCAACACCAGCACCCGAACGCCACCTAATACTGCGACTAACACTCAGACCAACACGCCCGTGCCCGCCAACACAGCCACCAATACCCCCACGCCGGGCGTCTGCAATGGCGCTTACCACTTCTTCGATCCGCAGCCCGGAGCGCCCGCTAACGGCGGCACGGTGAACGTGGGCGACAGGTTCGTCCTCGACCTGAAGGTCTACGCGGCCCTTTACGGCGCGCCGGACGGTCTCACCGCGCAGCAGGCTTACATGACCTACACTTCCCAATTGCTGCAAAACGCCAGGGTGTCTTCTATCGGCACAAGCTGCGTGCCAACCAATACGGTAACGGGCGACCTGTCGGTATTCGATGCTACTCTGCAAAACGAAGTCTGCAATGGTCCCAACCCGTGCAACTTCCGTGGAGTGCTCGTTGACCCCGGCTCTTTCGCCTATGCGTCGGGCGCTCTGGTCAACTGCCCCACCGGTTGCCCCGACCCCGATCAACCGCCGCCACAGAACCAGCAGGTATTCCGGATAGCTCAGGTGGGCTTCTGCGCCAGCGCTGTGGGCAGGGCCGTCATTCACTGGCAATTCGCGCCGCCCGCGCCCGCCATACGCGATACAAAGATAGTTGATTTCAACAGCAACGTAGTGAACCCACACGCTTGCTACGTAGACTACGTGGTGAACGTCGTTGCTCCGACCAGCACACCCACTATCACCAACACACCCGTCAATACTCCCACCTACACGCCCACCAGCACCTTCACCAATACGCCGACCGACACTCCCACCGATACGTTCACTGTGACGCCCACTAATACTCCAACTAACACAACCACCAGCACGCCAACTAATACGTTCACCAGCACACCTACAAATACAGCTACGAATACGGCAACCAGCACATTCACCAATACACCGACTAGCACACCAACGAATACCGCAACCAGCACATTTACCAGCACTCCAACCAGCACGCCCACTTATACACCGACCAACACGTCTACTGATACCCCAACCTTTACACCAACCAGCACAGCGACGAATACTCCCACCTTTATACCGACCAACACAACCACCAATACAGCCACCAATACTCCCACCTCTACGTCTACAGACACTCCTACTCCTCTTCCCACCAACACGCCCACGAATACGCCGGTGTTAATGGCGCACGTAGATTGGCAGGGTCGCTCGGCGCAACCCGATCCATCACAGCAACTGCCAGTTACACTGACTCTCAAGACCGGCTCTACCGAAATCAATTACACGGGTCTGATCACCGACGCGAGTGGCGTCTTCACTGTTCCGGTTAGCGGCCTCGATGCTGGCGCTTACAACTGGCGCGTAAAAGGTCCGAAATACCTCGCCAAGGGAGGCGCCATCGATCTGACGGGAGCGCCTGTCACTAACCTGGAGGTAGGTCAGATGTTGGTGGGAGACGCCAACAACGATAACCTTGTGAATATCGTAGACTTCAATACCCTGAAGATATCGTTTGGCAAGCAGGCGGGTCAACCAGGCTACGATGATCGCACCGAATTCACCGGCGACCAGATAGTAAACATAGTTGACTTCAACCTGGAGAAGCGCACCTTCGGACTACCCGGCGCGCCTCCTATCTAGGGAATAGGGTGAGGGAATAGGGTGAGGGAGTAGTCTTTATTCCTATTCCCTCACCCTATTCCCTCACCCTATTTTGCGTCTACGTATCTCTTCAATAAGCGGAGGGACTACCTGATGCAAATCGCCTACCACGCCGAGGTCAGCGAAGCCGAAGATGGGGGAGTTGGGGTCTTTGTTGATGGCGATGATGGTGCCGGAGGTCTGCATACCGACCTTGTGCTGAATTTCACCCGATATGCCAACGGCGACGTAGAGCTTGGGACGCACCGTCTTGCCAGTCTGCCCCACCTGGTAAGCATAGGGTATCCAGCCCATGTCCACGACCGCCCGCGTCGCGGCTACGGCCCCGCCCAGAGCGTCAGCGAGGTCGCGCACCAGGCTGAATTTATCCGCGCTGCCCAGGCCGCGCCCACCCGCTATTATCACCTGCGCCCCGGCAAGGTCGGGCACGCCGCCTTTCTCGACGACGCTCTCCACGACTGTCATGCCGGGTGTAACGTCGCCGGGTACCGCCACTTCTTGCAAGCTGGCCTGTGCGCCTTCATTGCGCTGCGCGGTGGCCGTGCCTGGGCGCACTATCACGAGACCCGTCTGTTGGCCTTCTGTGGTAAATTGGCTGCTGACGCGCAATGCGCCGTTGAAGGCAGGCGTCACCGTAGTTGCCCGTCCGCCCTCGACCGTTAGCTCGGTAGTATCGGCCTGGATGCCAAGCCCCAGCTTGCCGGAGATACGCCCCGTCCAGTCCTTGCCCAGGGGAGTAGAAGGCAAGAGCACGAGCCGTGGATTGTGCTGGCTGATGAGAGAGGCGATAGCAGCCGCCGCAGGTCCTACAATGTCGCTCTTGCAACGCGAGTCGGCGCAGTAAAATACTTGGGACGCGCCGTACTGCCCCACAACCTCGGCGGCCTCTCGCGGCCCTATCACCACAGCCCCACCCTGTCCGCCATACTGAGCCGCCACCTGCGCCGCCATGCTCACAAGTTCAAGCCCCAACTTCTTGGGTTTTCCAGTGTTGTCGGTCTCCACGACCGCCCAAATGTCGTTGTTGGTTGCCACGTTCTCTCCTGAGTAGGGTGAGGGAATAGGGTGAGGGAGTAGGAATAAGAACTACTCCCTCACCCTATTCCCTCACCCTAAATAAGCTTCCTGCTCTCCAAAAAATCGGCTATAACTTTCGCCGTAGTTTCGGGGTCTTCGACTTTTACCATCTGCTTTTGGCGGGTGGACTGGGGTCGCTCGGAGCCTGTGACCGCTGTCTTTGCGCCTTGTAGACCCACTTGCGAGCCGTTTATGCCCAGGTCGGCCAGGCTCATATTAGCTACTTCCTTCTTTTTGGCCTTCATAATGCCGGGAAGGGAGGGATAACGCGGCTCGTTCGCCGTCTGCGTGACCGAGGCGATGGCGGGAAGTGGCGCTTCCACTACGTCGTATCCCACGTCGCTGCCGCGCTTGCCGCGTACTTTACCGTCCGTGATCTCAATCTCGTTTATCCACGTCACGGCAGGCAGGCCAAGCATCTCGGCGATGATATTGTAAACAACCCCGCCTCCCGCGTCCGTGCTTTGCGAGCCAAACATAATCAGGTCATACTGCATATTCTTGAGTGCGGCGGCCAACACTGCGGCTGTGGCCCACATGTCTGACCCGTGCAAGGCGGGGTCGCTAATCAGCACAGCGCGGTCAGCCCCCATCGCCAGGCCCTTGCGTATCGTCTCAGTACTGCCTTCCGGCCCCATACATAAAAGCACGATTTCGCCTGAGCCGTCGCCTTTCTCGCGTATACGTAAGCTCTCCTCTATAGCGTATTCGTCCCACGGATTGATAACCACAGGCACGCTGTCGCGGTCAAGGGTGCCGTCGGATAGCAGACGCTTTTCCGCCGTCGTCTCAGGGACCGATTTCATGCACACTACAATATTCAATGTCGCAATCTCCTGACGCCCAATTTTGGGTAAGGACTATTTTTGCAGAGAATCTAGTGAATAGTATCACAAAGGCTTTGGAGGGTCAAGACGGGATTTCACGATTCTTGCTGCAAATGACAGAAAAGTATTGCAAGAATCTCACAGGTCTGATATACTGCCCTAGCCAACGGTCCTGAACGCTCACCACATGGGGAATAGCTCCGAAAAAGCCTTTCCGCTTGTGGTTGAACGGTTGATAATGTCGAAGGCTGATTCTTTCTCATAAGTGTAAGAGGTAGAGATACGGTTGCAAGGTGACAAGGAGGCTAAGCTATGATATAGTATGTCTACTTGGGTGGAGGGCAGGCACCCTTGTAGCTTTGGTCGTCTTTCACTTTTATTATGCGCGTTTGGCGGCCACCCAACAGCCATTGCCTTCCAGCTATCCGCCTGTCCAGTTGAATCCTTGCGAAGCGTCGCTTTAGTTGGCCGAACTAGAGCCTCCGCAGAACATGGGGCTTCATCTAGCTGGTTTGTCAGGCATAGTTTATTAGCCAATTTACTCTCTACAACTACACCCTCCAACACCGGCAAGCCGTAAAGCAGCCTGCCTTTGCTAAATGATTAGCCGGGGCGTCATGGTTTACAACCAACCTAGAAAAGCAACTTAGAAAGCAAACTAGAAAGTAAGCCGTGCAGATCACAACTACTAATAGCAGAGGTGTTTCGGCCATTTTAGCGCCGCCTATCGTCCGGAGCCGCGTATGCAGTCGCTCCGGCAATCCTTGTATAACGGCGGCGAATATCGGGCAGACGCGCAGACGCAACGGAGTGCTGCGCCATTTTGGTCTTACTTAATCAGAAGGAGTGAGAGACTATGTTGGTCAAAGAAAAGTTACAAAAGAACTGGCGTTTTATCATACCCATGTTGGCGCTCCTGCTCGGTCTTGCGCTAAGCGCCGGCGGTGCATTTGCTGGAGTACCCGCAACCAGCCCGCTTAAGCCCGCTGCCGAGCCTCAGGTTAAAACCGCGCCGTTCAACTGCGCACGGATGAAGGAAATGGGGATAGAGAAGCAGATGAACTTCCATGCCTCTGAGATACTGGCTGCTTGCTCAGGCATGAAGTTCCAACTGCCGAATGACGCTCCCACTAACGCCGACCTCTCTGTCATAGCCAAGAGCGGTAACGGTAAGAGCGTCAACCCTAACGACTACGGCGGCACTGACCGTAACGCCTCTTCCTCAGCGGGTGATGGCGCTTACCCCAAAGTCACGCAGTCGGAGAGCATGGTGTGGGGTCATGGCAATACCGTTGTCGTCAACTACAACGACAGTAGGACCTCCCCCGCTTGCTATGCGGGCTATTCCTTCTCCACCGATGGAGGCACTACCTGGACCCGTCCAGGCGGTGCGGCTGGCGCTTCCCCCCTCTGCACGGGGCATGGCACCAACTATGGGGACCCTATCGTCGTGTGGAACGATCACCTCAGCGCATGGTTCATCGGTGATCTGGCTACTGGGTGCGGTGGACAAGGCATCGGTATGTGGACCTCCCCTGATGGTCAGACATTCACTCCCTCCGCTTGTGCCCACTCTGGCACATCCGATGACCGACAGAGCATGTGGGTGGACAACGCCCCAACCTCCCCCTTCTATGGCAGGATGTACGTGTCGTGGAACAACTTCGCGGCTGGTCAGAACATCTACGTTGTCTACTCTGACAACGGCACAACATGGTCTACGCCTGTCCAGGTGCAGACAGGGGGCTTTATCCGTAACGTCCAGGACACAGGCTCTCCCAACGGGGACGGCGCAGTGTTCATAGCGGGTATGAACGAAAGCGGTGGAGGATTGAGCAGCCGCACCAACATCATGTACCGCTCCACCAACGGAGGAGCAGCGTGGACGGCTATCACGATGGGTTCTCCCTTCCCAGGACCGGGAGACGCCTTGTGCGACAACCCGTACTTCGCCAAGATCAGCCCAATCTGGAGGCACATGGGGTGGGGACAGCCCGCAGTAGGACCCCAGATAGGCGGGCAGAATGTAGTGCATTACGTGTACGCAGCCCATGGGAGTGGAGCGGACACAGGTGACATCATGTACACCCGCTCGGTAGACAACGGCTCTACATGGTCCACACCAGTCAGGTTGAACACAGACACAGGGACACGAGTGCAGTGGATGCCATCGCTAGCAGTAACCAATGGTGGGAGCGTGATGGCAAGCTGGTACGACAGGCGAGACACAACCAACAACGACTACAAGTGGTATGGGAACATGTCTCGTGACAACGGAGCCACCTGGCAGGGAGACATGCCAGTCTCTGACGTGGTAATCACGCAACCGTTGCAGCCGGACACTGCGGTGCAGGCTTGCTACGCAGGGGACTACAACTACCACTCAGCGGACGGACAGAACCTGTATATGACGTGGACGGACGGACGGGTACTTATCAACGGCAACCCGCAGCAGGACGTGTTCTTCGACAAAGCAGTGGGCGGTCCCACCTACACGCCTACCAACACTCCGCTATGTGGAGCGAACTGCACATCCACACCGACAGTAACACTCACACGCACCTCAACACCCACGGCAACTGTCTGTGGCGTTTACGTCGCAGGAGCCGCTGTAGCAGCGACAATAGTGCCGGGCACGACCGATACGGGCAATCACGGCGACGATGTTGCAACCAGCATCAACTTCCCGTTCCCCGTACAGTTCTACAATAACCTTTCATACACAGGCGCGAGCGTAATCTCGAACGGCAACCTGCAATTCGAGACCGCGAACACAGCATTCACCAACGAATGCTTGCCCTCGGCAACGATGGGACCTTCGATCATGCCGTTCTGGGACGACCTGCGGACGGACACTATGGGAAGCTGCACGCCCGGACCTTGTGGTATCTACACCTCAGTAACGGGGAACCCCGGCAGCCGCGTCTTCAACATCGAGTGGCGCGCCTTCTACTTCTCAGGCAGCGGCAGCGCCAACTTCGAGATACGACTATTCGAGGGCCAGCCCGACTACGAGTTCATCTGGGGCAACATCACAGGGGCAACGACCAGCGCCACAATCGGCGTTCAGGACGGTAGCACCACGCAACCGAGGTATACCGAGCTAGTGTGCAACGCGGAAGCAAGCCAGTACATGAACAAGCGCGTACCGATGATGTTCAACGGCTGCGGCGGCTCTACTCGAACTCCCACCCGCACCCTTACGCCGTGCCCATCATGCACAGCTACACCACTAGCTACTAACACTCCCACGGCTACCTGTGCGACCGGCTACGGCTACACAACGGCCACCGCTACCATAGTGCCCGGCACTGACGATAGCGGCAACCACGGCGACGACGTTGTGACCAGCGTCAACCTGCCGTTCGCGTTCAGCCTCTATGGCACTCCATACAACTCGGCCAACATCAGCTCTAACGGCAACTTGCAGTTCACCACACAGAGCACCCTCTACACCAACACCTGCTTGCCTGCGGTAGTACTGGGTCCCTCCATCATACCGTTCTGGGAGGACCTGAATACGAGCAGCACGGGAAGTTGCACACCAGGACCGTGCGGTGTCTACACCTCGATAAGTGGCAGCCAGCCCAACCGGATATTCAACATCGAGTGGCGAGCCTACTACTTCCCTTCGGGGTGTTGCGCCAACTTCGAGATACGCCTGTACGAAGCTGCGCCTAGCCACTTCGATGTGATTATTGGCACCATTACAGGCACCAACGATGGCGCCACGATAGGTGTGCAAGATGGAGCAGGAGGCTTCACTCAGTACATCTGCAACACCACGGTACCCAACAACACCAAGATAGCTTTCATGCAGGGAAGCTGCGGCACTCCTGGCACAGCTACCCGTACTAACACACCTGGACAGAATACAGCTACCCGCACCCCCACGCAGGGAGGCAATACAGTTACCCGCACCAGGACGTCCATGCCCACCAATACACCTGGGCGCACGATGACACCACGACCGTCAGTAACCCCGTGTGGAGACTGCGCTATCGAGATGCTGGCAGTGGTCACATCTTGCTACCTGGACGGTACAGTCCACTGGATTGCTATCGCCCACAACCCCGACCGTTGCATGGTCCAGGCTCCTTGGAGGGCTGAACTACAGGTCAGGAATAACGGTGGCAACTTCAGGACCGTTAGAATACAGTACGCAACAAGCAACTTCATGCCTGGTGACACCGTATGGGACGGATACTTCTGCTATCACTTCTCCTCGAATGTGAGAGACATGAGGGTAGAGGTCCTGTACGAAGATCAGGCTGGTAGGATCGTAAGCCCAGGGAGCAACGACAAGGTACAGGAGAGGGGAGCCCCAGCCAACATGTACAGCACCACTCCTGACTCCGGCAGACCCGTTGCCAAGAACAACGGCGACAGCCCAACCCAGTGTAATGGAGACATGGCATCCCAGCCTATGGCTCCATGCCAGTCAAACGACGGTTGCAGCCCTCCACCTTCACCAATACCAACAGGTGTCTCTACTCGCGCACCTATACTTCCTATCAAGTAGGACCTACAAACCTTACTAAGTAAGGTACGACACAAAAAGAAGCCCTTCGCATTGCGAAGGGCTTCTTTTTGTGTTTCAAGAGCTTCTCTGTTAGAATAGTATTGGAGGCAGCTAATGAAAATCACGGTCAGACTATTCGCATCGTTCAGAGAAGCTACGGGCGCTTCCCAAAGTGTAGTTGACATAAATACAGGCAGCACCATCAGTCAGGTATGGGGCGAACTGGTAGCGCGATACCCTCGCCTCGCTCCCATGAGCCGCAGCGCCGCTTTCGCTGTCAACGGCGAGTACACACGCAGCGACGCCACCCTGCATGAAGGCGATGAAGTCGCATTCTTGCCTCCCGTGAGCGGTGGTTAGAAAATTAGAAGGTTACAGATGGCCGAAGCGGTCCAGAATCCAGAATCCAAAATCATGCCCTCGAACGAAGTGAAGGGCCAAAATCCAAAATCCGAAGGCCCGAGCCTCTTCGAGGTAACAACCGAGCCGCTTTCGGTGGACAGTCTCGTTCAGGCGGTGCTCACTCATGCCGATGGCGCGGTGGTGACTTTCGTGGGCACGGTGCGCGACAACCACCAGGGTCGCGGCGTGTTGGCGCTCGAATACGAAGCGTATAGTGAGATGGCTGAAGCGGAGATGCGCCGCATAGGCACCCAGATGATAAGCAAGTGGGGCCTGCACGGCATTGCCATGCGCCACCGGGTAGGCAAACTAGATGTGGGCGACATAAGCGTGGTTATAGCCACATCTTCGCCACATCGCCGTGAAGCTTTTGAAGCGTGCGGTGAGGCCCTCGAAATGCTAAAAGCCACCGTACCCGTCTGGAAGAAAGAGTACTTCGCGGACGGCGAAGTATGGGTTGGGATGGGAGCAGGATGACAGTTACAGATAAATTAAACAGGCCGCTGCGCGATCTCCGCATTTCAGTCACTGATCGCTGCAACTTTCGCTGCACCTACTGTATGCCGAAAGAGGTCTTTGGCCGCGATTTTCAGTTCCTTCCCTCTAGTGAACTGCTGACCTTTGAAGAGATAACGCGCCTCGCCAGGGTTTTCATTGCTAACGGGGTCGAGAAGATTCGGATAACCGGAGGCGAGCCTCTGGTGCGGCGCAACGTGGAGATATTGGTTGAGATGATTGCCTCGCTCGACGGCCTGCGCGACCTTACCCTCACGACGAACGGTTCCCTGCTCGCCAGGAAAGCCTCTGCGCTCAAAGATGCGGGCCTGCGCCGTATAACGGTCAGCCTGGACTCGCTGGATAACCGTGTATTCAAGTCCATGAACGACGTAGACTTCCCGGTCGAGCGCGTGCTCGAAGGCGTCGAAGCGGCGAAGTCGGCGGGGCTGTCCCCGATCAAGATAAACATGGTCGTCAAGCGAGGCGTGAACGACGCAAGCGTGGTTGACATGGCGCGCTACTTCCACGGCACGGGCCACATCTTGCGTTTCATAGAGTACATGGACGTTGGCGCTACTAACGGCTGGCGGCTAACCGACGTAGTTGGCGCGGCGGAGATCGCCCAAATGATAAACGCCGAGATGCCCTTGCAGCCTGTGGACCCGAACTACATGGGTGAAGTCGCGCAGCGATACAGGTACAAAGACGGCGGCGGGGAGATAGGCATAATCTCGTCGGTCACGCAACCCTTCTGCGGCACCTGTACAAGGGCACGCCTCTCCTCAGAGGGTCAGCTATACACCTGTCTCTTTGGCGTAAGGGGCCACGACTTGCGCGCCCTCCTTCGCGGCGGCAAATCCGACGAAGAAATATCCGATTTCATAGCAGGTGTCTGGAAGCGCCGAGACGACCGCTATTCCGAAATACGCACCTCCGAGACCGCACGCCTCCCTAAAGTCGAGATGTCCCACATCGGTGGATAAAAGGAGTTTAATTAGGTAGGGCCGCACGGCCGTGCGCCCCGTGATGTTGGGGTTGGGGTAGGGGCGCACGGCCGTGCGCCCCTACTAAAGAGCAATTAGCCTGCCCCAGGTAGTATCTTCAGTTCAGAGGCCGCAAAGGTAGGGTCGAAGGTCACTACTTCGGTCACGCCAAGGTACTGGATAACCGCGTAGTTCACGCAGTCGGTGAACGTCCACTGCGGGTGTTCGTCCTCGACAAATACCTGCCATGCGCGATCAAAAATCACGCTGTCTGCCATAAACAGGCGCAACAATGCCGAGTTGTTTACGAGTTGATGGACGGCCTGTGCTGTGTGCAATGACCCGAAAACTTTGAGGGCCGTGTATACCTGCTCCATCACGTAATCGGTGCTGACGAAGCGCACCGATTGGCCGCGCAGTTCTTCCCACAGCTGTTTTGCCGCCCCATGATTGGAGTCGTTGGGGTTGTAGAGGGCGAGCCAGCCGCTCGTATTGACGAAGATGTAGCGGTCCATCAGCTTGCGCTCCTCTGGTCTCCCATGTTGGGCACACTGAGCGCGCCATACGCCTCGCTCAACTGGGGCAACTGCCAGATAGGATCGTCGGGCTGTGGTACAAACAGGTCGCGGTCCGGCACCTCCGGTATCGTCTCGAAATACTGGACCACCGCATCCCGCACCACCGCGCTCAACGGAATGCCCAACTCCTTGGCCCTGTCCACGAGCCGCGCGTACATGCCCTTTTCCATATATAGATGCACGTCAATACTCTGTTGCATAGCTAACTCCCATTCATTATGTGCCCCCAGTTTACAACGTCGGAGCGGGTTAGTCAACAATATAACTGGTTAAGGTCAGGGATCAGAACCTAGGGACGATGGACGATGGACGATGGACGATTGAGTATCCCGCAAATGTTTCTGGTCGCATCGTCCATCGTACATAGTACATCGTCCCCTTGCGGCACGCACCTTGCAAGTAAGATCCCAGTAAGCTCAACAGAAGGGAGTAAAGACTTGAACCCAAAAGCCATTTTCAACCTGTTCAAAGATGCCTTCAAGGACTGGAACGAGGACAAAGCGTCTCGGTTAGGCGCTTCGCTCTCGTATTACACAATCTTTTCGCTTGCCCCTTTATTGGTCATAGTCATTTCTATAGCCAGCTTCGCATACAGCAATGCGCAAGGCCAGATTACCGGGACGATTGAGCAAGTGGTCGGCGGGGACGCCTCGAAACTGATAATTGACACTATGAAGAATGCCAACAAGGGCGGCGCGAACATCATCGCCACCATAATCGGCATCGTTACCCTGCTTCTTGGCGCTGCTGGGGTGTTCGGACAGCTACAGGACGCCCTCAACACCATCTGGGAGGTCAAGCCCAAGCCCGGAGCCGGGATTATGGCAATGCTCAAGGAGCGATTTCTATCCTTCGGTATGGTGCTTGGCACGGGCTTTCTCTTGCTGGTGTCTCTCGTCGTTAGTGCGGGTATTGCGGCGCTGGGCGTGTTTCTCAAAAGCATCCTGCCTGGCGGCGATCTGTTGGCTAATATCGTAAACTACGCATTAACGATAGTGATAATCGCTCTTATGTTCGCGCTGCTCTTCAAATACCTGCCCGATGTCAAAATCGCCTGGCGCGACGTGTTGATTGGCGCGCTGGTTACTTCGTTGCTCTTTACGTTGGGACAGTTGGCGCTGGGCCTCTATTTCAAGTTCGGCGGCGTGGGGAAATCGTTTGGCGCCGCCGCTTCGGTTATAATAGTGCTCGTCTGGATATACTATTCGGCGCAAATATTCTTGTTCGGCGCGGAGTTCACGCAGGTGTATACCAACCAGTACGGCTCGCACGTAGTGCCCGCCGATAACGCCGAGTACGTCACCGAAGAAGCACGCGCCCAGCAGGGGATTGGTGATACCAAAGGGTCGGCAAGCAAAGACGGTGACAAGAGGAGCCGCAAACAGCAATCCAAATCCCGTATCGGCGGCAGACTTGCCTCGCCATGGTTCAAGTAGCAGACGACGGACGATAGACTATGGGCGATAATAATCAGTCCATAGTCTATCGTCCATCGTCTATTGTCCGCGCAGTAATCTTCGACATGGACGGCGTCATTGTGGACAGCGAGCGTCAGTGGAAGGCGCTCGAAGGTTTCTTCTTGCAGTCTCTCATACCGGAGTGGGGCAGCGCCGACCAGGGCCGCATTATCGGCCTGAGCGTGCATGACCTCTACAGGTTGCTCACCAGCGAATACAACTTTACCAAGAGCAAGGAGCGCTTCCTGGACATCTACTACGAAATGGCTAGGGAGATATACGGGCAAAAATCGTCTCTAATCGAGGGCTTCTCAGAACTACTGGCCGATCTGTTGGAGCACAGCGTTCCGGTCGCCCTCGCATCGTCCTCTCCTATGAACTGGATAACCATAGTGCTTGACAGGTTCAAGCTGCGTCCAGCGTTCAGAGTGGTCGTGAGCGCCGACGAATTACAGGGTGAAGGCAAGCCCTCTCCTATGATTTACCTGCTTACAGCCAGGAGGCTGGGCGTGCAGCCTGAGAAGTGCATCGTCATAGAGGATTCCAGGAACGGCGTGCTATCGGCCAAGCGCGCCGGTATGTATTGTATAGGTTTTCGCAACGGCTTCAACGACGAGCAAGACCTGTCGCGGGCGGACATGCTAATTTACGGATTCAAGGGGCTTGATTGGCAGAGACTACAATGTCTCATATAGCCATAGTGGGCGCGGGGCTTGGCGGCATCAGCGCGGCGGTGCGCCTCCAGGCGATGGGGCACAGAGTGAGCCTCATCGAGAAGAATGCGCTGCCCGGCGGCAAGATGAACTTCGTCGAAGCGGACGGTTTCCGGTTTGATACCGGCCCTTCGTTGGTCACGCTTCCAGGGGTCATATCTTCGACTTTCCGCGCCGCAGGCCGCCGCATGGAAGACTACCTGACCCTCAAGCCCCTCGAACCCGTCACCCGTTACCAATTTGCTGACGGCTCCGGCCTCGATATATCCAACAACCTGCCCCGCCTTGTCTCTGAGATAGGCAGGTTGTCGCCGGGCGACGTGACAGGACTGTTCAGGTTCCTTGCTTACGCTCGGACTCTTTTCGAGCGGGCCGGGCCGGTATTCTTGTTTAGAGAGCGCCCCAGCCTGCGCGACCTCGCCGCCCGCCGCGCCCCCGACGCCCTGCGCATAGACGCCCACCTGACAATGCACCGCGCCGTCAGCCGCTTCTTCAAAGACCCACGCCTGGTGCAGCTTTTCGACCGCTACGCAACCTACAACGGCTCTTCCCCCTACAGCGCACCAGCCACCCTCTCGATGATACCCTACATTGAGATTGCGGGCGGAGGCTGGTATATTGAAGGCGGAATATATCGCCTCGTGGAGGCGCTGATGGAGATAGCTGTGGAAACGGGCGTCAATTTTCAATCAGGCACCGAAGTCTCCGAAATCTTGATAGAACCTCAATCTGGCTGGCGCAAGCAGGGCAGGGCTACGGGCGTGCGCTTCGCTGGCGGCGGCACGCTCTCAGCCGACTCTGTGATCGTGAACGCCGACCCCATGTACGCCTACCCTACGTTGGTGCCAGCGCCTTTCCGCGACCGCCGCCTCGCCCGT
Organism: Chloroflexia bacterium; assembly: GCA_038324555.1. GTDB lineage: Bacteria > Chloroflexota > Chloroflexia > QHBQ01 > JADMIH01 > JADMIH01. The sequence continues at coordinate 1,445 of JBBQIC010000006.1, read as the reverse complement.
CAGATGGAGCGGCTAGAGCCGTCAAGCTCCGGTTTTGTCGTGCTGCTGGGTGTGCGCGGCGATTACCCGGACCTCGCGCACCACAATATCTTCTTCAGCCGCGACTATCGCGCCGAGTTTGACTACATCTTCAACCGCCGAGAGCCTGCGCCCGACCCGACCATATACGTAGCCTGCACCTCAAAGAGCGACCCCACACAAGCCCCGCCGGGCCATATGAACCTGTTCGTGTTGGTGAACGCTCCCGCCCTCACGCCTTCTACCGATTGGCCTACCTTGCAACGTCAATACTGCGACAATATACTGTTAACCCTGGAAGCGCGGGGCTTGCCCGGTCTGCGTGAGCGCATAGTACACGAGCAGATTATCACACCTGCCGACTTCCAGGAGAAGTATAACGCCTGGCAAGGCTCCATCTACGGCCTGTCGTCCAACAGCCGTCAGACCGCCTTCCGTAGGCCGCCCAATCGCGCCCCAGGCGTTCGCAACCTCTATTTTGTGGGTGGCAGTGTGCATCCTGGCGGCGGCATACCCCTGGTCATGCTCTCCGCCCGCCTGGTCGCAAGGATAATCCGATGAACACGCCCTTCCACGCCGCCAATAAGAACCCTCTTGGCGAGTGGCTCATTACCCGCCTGCTGATACAGCCCGCAGCCAGCCGCGCCTTCAGTGGCGTCTACGTCTATACGGACCCGGCGTCCCTCAACTTACGAGACCATCCGGACCTGCCCATTATCTTCTGTTCGACGCACACAAGTTGGTGGGACGGCTACATGGCGGGACTGCTGAACCGCACTGTCTTCAAGCGCGACGCTTACCTGATGATGGAAGAGGTCAACCTGGCAAGGTACTGGTTCTTCACCTGGATAGGCGTGTATGGCATAGATCGCGACGACCCAAGAAAAGCAGTAGCTTCCATAGAATACAGCGCCCGTCTGCTCACCGAGGGGCCGGAGAGGGCCTTGTGGATGTTCCCCCAGGGGACCATCACCCACCCCGACGCCCGCTCGTTGGGCCTGTACGGAGGCGTCGCCCACATTGCCCGTCACACAGGGCGTTGCGCCCTCGTGCCCGTCGCCCTCCGCTATGAGTTCCGCCTGGAACAAGCGCCAGAAGCATTCGCCAGAATCGGCCCGCCTATCATCTACGACCCCGCAGTGGAACGCCTATCCTCCAAAGAAGTCACCGCCGACCTGCAAGCCGTCATGTCCCAAGCAGATGACTTTCTGCACGCGCACCTGGTGGCAAACAACCTCCGGTCTTACCAAAGGATTTTGTCAGGTAGACGCTCGGCGAGTGGGGTATGGGATGGGGTGTTGCGGGTTTTGGATAAAGCCAAGAGAGCAGTGGGCTAGAAGCCACCTCATACGTGTCAAGTTTGTAGTAAAAGGTAAGTGTTCAGATTTAGGGTATTGCCGTAGGGGCAGGTCTCCGTGCCTGCCCTG
>JBBQIC010000005.1:0-31386 GCA_038324555.1 Chloroflexia bacterium | reverse complement strand
GGCGCACGGCCGTGCGCCCCTACGGGTGTCTCGTGATGTTGGGGTAAGGGCGCACGGCCGTGCGCCCCTACACGACCACCCTATTCCCTCACCCTACGTTGAGCGGCAACCTCACCCGTATCGCTGTGCCCACTCCTTCTGCGCTCGTCGCGCTGATGGCCCCGCCATGTTGCTCTACGATCTGGCGGGCGCTTGCCAGGCCGATACCAGTGCCTTTGATGCGTCCTGTGGCGTTTTCGGCACGATGGAACCACTCAAATATGTGGGGTAGGTCCGGCGCGGGGATGCCGATGCCCTTGTCGCGCACCTCTAATATGGCCCAACCTCCCTCTTGGGCCTCGTAATCTAGCTTAACTATAATCTCGCCTCCCATGGGGCTGTACTTGATAGCATTCGACAGGAGGTTATCCAGCACTCGCTCCATGCGCGACGCATCCCACAGCCCAACCAGGCTTGGCGTGACCGCCTGTACCGTGATGATATGCCGCTCCGTCGTCTGTTCGTGTTCCGCCACGACCCTTTGGGTGAGGTCTATCAGATCGGTCATGCGCAGGTCGAGGTCAAGAGGTTGCCCCGCTTGCAGGCGGGCGAAGTCGGTCAAATCGTTTACGAGGCCATACATACGGGTCGCAGCAGCGTCAATACGCGCAAGGCCGTGCGTCACCTTATCTAGCTCCACTGTGTCCTGTTGGGCCATGCGTTTTTGTAGCAATTTAGTGGACGCTTTGATTACCGCCAGAGGGTTGCCCAGGTCGTGAGATACGATGGAGAGCAGACCTTCCCGCGCTTTTATCGCTTCCTGGGCTTCGCGGTAGAGTCGCGCCTTCTCTATAGACACCGACGCCATCTGGGCAATCTGTATCAATATAGCTTCGTCCTGATCGGTAAACTCGCCTTCGTATTTGTCCGTTAGCTGCACGATACCCATGTTGCTGCCATCGTGGCTGACGAGGGGGGCGGCGAGCCAACCGCGCATGGGAGGGTGCTTTCCACTTGCCCTGCCGAAGCCATCCCAGGCCGGATGAGCCTCAAGCTCATCTTGCGTCATATGCACAGGTTCGTTGGCGCTGCATAAAAGCCTATGAATTGCGGAGCCGCCGACGTGCCTGTGCGGTCCTAGCCACGCAGCATACTTTTCTGATACGGATAAAGCGTTTATAGCGTGCTCCCAGTCTCCTCCCGAAATCATGCTCGTGGAAGCCTGGTGCGCGCCGATGATTTCTCGTGTCTGTTCGGTAATGGCCTGCAACATGACCTCGATAGATGGGGCAGAATTTATCATAAGAGCCGCGTCAGATAGCTGCTTCAGCTGAGTGGCGCGCTGTTGTTCCAGAGTGAGCAGGAGAGCGCGCCCCCCCTCGGCACGCTTGCGCTCGGCTACTTCCGTCTCCAGGTCGCGGTTTACTGTCTGTAACTGGGCCGTGCGCTCGACTACCCTGTGTTCAAGCTCTTCGTTCAATTGCCTGATCTCTTCCTCGGCGCGCTTGCGTTCTGCCAGTTCTTGCTGCGCGGCGTTATACAGGTGAGCGTTGTCCAGGGCAATAGAGGCAATCTGAGCGAACCGGCGTAAAACCTCAATCTCGTCATGCCCAAACGTTCGGCCTTCGGCATCGTAAGCGAGGCCAAGCACGCCGACTATCCGTGACCCTGACTTTAGAGGTACGCCACTGACTGAGCGGAGGCGCATATAGTCCAGGTTGATTGCCCGCCCCGACCACGTAACGTAGTCGTTCACTGCCATAGGCTCTCCAGACTGCCAAACCCGGCCAGCCACGCCTTCGCCGTATTTGATCTTGAAACCTATATTCTTGCTGAAGATACCCACGCCCGTCTGTACTACCATCTCTTTCTGGTCCGGCTCAACTACATAGATGTAGCCATGCGACGTGCCCACGAGAGAAGCGGCACGCAGGATAATGGCTTCCAGCAGGTCGGCCAGTTCGAGCCGGTTCATCAAACCCAGGCTGGTCTCGTGCAGAGCGGCCAGGTATTCGTTTTGCTGTCGTACCTGCTCCTCAACCTGTTTACGCTCGGTGATGTCCTGTGTGACGCATACGATTGCTTCCGGCTGCCCGTCCTGGTCGAGCATTACCGAAGCGGATAGGCTCAGGTCGCGTTTTACTCCCTGTGTTGTGCGGTAAGCGAACTCGTAGTTACGCAGCGTACTGGCTTCGAGTAAGGGATCAGGGATCGGGGATCGGGGATCAGGGATCGATATTATCCCTGATCCCTGATCCCTGATCAACCCAGAGAATACCTCATCGTCAATAATCGCGGCAACGGGTTTGCCTATCATTTCATCCTTGCTATATCCGAGCAGTTCGACCGTAGCCTGGTTGACCAGTTTGATTTTGCCTTCAGGGTCGAGCACGAGCAGGCCGCCGGTCATAGTGTCTATGATTTGCTGGGCCGCGAACGCCGGGGTTATGTCTACGAGCCTATAAGACCAAATTGCGCGGGCCGCGACGACCGCGAAGGCAAATATAGGCAAGTAGCCCAGGGGATAGAGAGGTAGACCATACGCCGCGACAAAATCAACTATGCCTATATAGCCAATTGCGAAAGCTATCCTCAGCGAGCCGATCCTACGTCTCTGCGTGCCTGGTTTTGCTTTCCTGTATCCGACCCAATAATGGACCATGCTGATGACCAACATGCCGAAGAAAAAGGCCAGAAACGGCGCTGTGCCCCAGTGGTACAAAGGGTAGTATCCCCACCAGGGGTGGTACACTGTGCTGAACAGGATACCGGTCGTTACGCCCAAAAGCGAAAAGAACCCCGACACCAACCAGCTAGCCCACACCAGCCATTTATAGCGCGGGTAAATTCGGAGCACTGCCACCGCGAAAAGGTGGGTGGCCGGAGCGATGAACGGAATGCCGAGATATGCGGCTTTTGCCCACCATAGGGCCAGACTGTCGCTTTTCGCTGAATACATGCACGAGTAGCAAAAAAGCCATATGCTAACGACTAGCGTCAAGAGGAAGAAGGAGACGCTGACCAGGGAGATACGCTCGCGCCTGATCGCCACCAATCCAAGCACAAGGATTGCGACGACAGTTACAAGCGTCGGTATAGAATACGCCCTGAAGGTATAGTTAGAGAAATCGAACGCCTGTAAAAGCACGCCCGCCTCCCGCTCTGACTAGCAGCCGTGTAGCACTACCATGGCTGAATCGTGCAATAGCGCAATAAGCTGACTGGATCTAATACTAATAGTACCCAATTAGACCGCGCCCTGCAACCGTACTTTGTTGCTACTCCTGAACGAATAAGAAACCGCAAAGACGCAAAGAACAATAGGAATCTTCGCGTCTTTGCGTCTTTGCGGTTTCTTATTCGTAAGTTTGAATTGCCTCAAAAGTTCGGAAGGGCTTCTGGTCCTAGAGTGCATCGGGGCACGGAAAATGCGTACTCACAGAAAACGGACAATAGACGATAGACGATAGACGATGGACGATGACACCAATGTCACCCATCGCCCAAACTACGTAAAAGTCTCTTCTCGTGGGTGTTTGCTATGCCAAATCTAGCTAAAGGCGCAATATGTGGAGCGATGGCGGGCTTCGTTGCTTCGGCAGCGATGGATGGATACTGGGCGCTGGTCCAACAATGGCCGGGAGAGCGGCCCGAACAGAAGCCCAGGCCCGGCGGTCAGCAGAAGAATGAGCCGTCAACGCAGATTATCGCCGATAGAGTAGCGGAAGCAGTGACAGGCAAAGAAGTGCCAAAGAAGGCAAAGCCCGCCGCCGGAATAGCAGTGCATTACGCCACCGGGCTTTTCTGTGGGGGCATCTTTGGCGTTATGTCATCACGCGCCCCACGTCTTGGTCTGCTTGCCGGATTGCTATACGGTGCGGCGATTTGGCTCTTCCTGGACGAAATAGCCCTACGCTTGCTCAATATCGCGCCTGACCCGGAAAAGGTCCCGCTCAACCAGCACCTGAAAGCTCTAGGCGCACATCTCGTCTATGGCGGCGCGACGGCCCTCGTCACGCGGCCCCTGTTAGAACGTTAGAACGTTGAAATGCTGTAACCTTCCAACCTTCCAACCTAAGAGGGCATACCCTTCTCAATCGGCGCTTCTACCAGGTTGCCCCACTCGGTCCAACTGCCGTCGTAGTTGCGGACCTTTGGATAGCCCAGCAGATATTTGAGCACGAACCATGTGTGCGACGAGCGTTCGCCTATGCGACAATAGGCAACCACGTCTTTGTCGGGTGTGACGCCCTGCGGCTCGTAAATGTTGCGAAGTTCATTGGCGCTCTTGAACGTGCCGTCTTCGTAGACAGCCGTTGCCCAGGGGATGCTGCGCGCTCCGGGTATGTGGCCGCCACGCTGTGCGCCCTCCTGCGGGTAATTCGCCATGTGGATAGTCTCGCCCGTATATTCAGGCTGTGAGCGCACGTCCACCAGCGCCTTGCCTCCCACCAGGCTCTTGCGGTCGGAGTTGAGCAGGCTCATGACCTGGTCGCGGAAAGCGCGGATAGGCGCATCGTTGCGCTCCGGTGCGCGATACTCTGTTCGTGGATAGTTGGGAATATCCTTGCTCAGGGTGCGGTTTTCTGCGAGCCACTTCTGCCGCCCGCCGTCCATGACCTTGGCGTTAGCATGTCCGTAGAGTTGGAACGCCCAGAAGGCGTAAGTGGCCCACCAATTGTTCTTGTCGCCATAAAAAATGAGCAGGGTGTCGTTGCTGATGCCGCGCTCTGAGCATATCCTCTCGAATTGCTCGCGGCTGACGTAGTCCCTGACTATCTGGTCCTGAAGGTCGGTATGCCAATCAAGCTTGACCGCGCCTGGGACGTGGCCTTGCTCGTAGAGAAGCACGTCTTCGTCGGACTCGACGATTCGCATGTTGGGGTTCTTCAGGTGGTCCTCGACCCACTGCGTGCTCACGAGAACGTCTGGGTCGGCATATGCTGAGAACTTGGCAGTTCCGGTGGTATCTTGTTGTGTTGGCATTGTCATTTTTGTTTGCTCCTTTTTAGAAATCAGAAATCAGAAGTCAGAAGTCAGAGATGATTTCTGATTTCTGATAACTATCGCCCCATATTTTACTCTATTTGCAAGAGTCTGACTACAACACGAAGCCAGCGTAAGTGTTCAGGAAAAGATCGTAGGGGCAGGCTCCCATAGGCGCGAACTTAAGGAGACTACATGGGCAAACAAACCCTCTGACCCGTGTCATTCTGAGCCGCAGCGAAGAATCACTCACCTTACCAACCCGTTTGGGAAGCAGTATCAGTACCTCTAACCCCTCCCTAACACTTACGACCTCCAAGTGATTCTTCGTTGCGGTTCAGAATGACACGGGTCAGAGGGTTTGTTTGCCCTTAAGTTCGCGCCTATGGGGGCCTGCCCCTACGACGGACTTACTTCGCCACGACTGCTGCCCTGTCCGCCGGGACCACCTTCTGGACCTTCTTGCCGTTGGTTTGTATGGTGGGGCGGTGGGTTAGCTCTCTGTTGAAGATGCGGCGCACGATAGCGATGGTGGTAGCGTAGGCCGAATCCATGCCCAGGTAGGCGAGCCTGACCGCCCCCAGGTTCTTGCCGCGTGTGTAGGGCGTGTCCGAACCGTAATGCAGGAAGCCGAGGTCTATGGGTAGCCTGGTGAAGTTTATATGTTCACCCGTCGGGTAGCGCGTCGGGTACGTGTACTCGTACAGAGCGTTGAGGTACGGTCCCGCCTCCATTTCAACCACCGTAAAGTTCTCACGGTAGTAGAAATCCAGGTAAGGGCGATTTTGCAGGTAGGTGCCCTTCACGCTGACCGCCTTCTGGTTGTCGAGCACCGAGCCGTATATGAGGAACGGAGCCACTTCGTTCGCTGTGAAGCAGTTGTCCAGCCAGTAGGTGTTCTGGCTGTGCTCGTCGAACACCGAGTCGCTTATCAAAATGTCGCCGATGCTGCCGTTGAGGGTGGCCGCCTTGCCGAGTATGTAAGCCCCCTGGATGTTGCTCAGGCTCTCCGCCACCTGTAGGAATATGTAATACGCGGCCAGGCCCAATGGATAGTCAATATTGATGATTACCGACTTGCTCTCCACCAGCTTGTCTACGCCCTCTATATGGATGCGAGGATCGAAGTCGTCTGGGCGCAGGCGGGCAAGCTCGATTACCTGCACGTCTATAGGCATACCCTCTTTGCTCGATATGTAGTGGATGCCGCGTTCTTCTTCCTCGCCCATGCGCCGGCGTATCGCATCGCGCCCAGCCTCGGTCTCGTTATAGAAGGGGCGCGCCAAATAATACAGGAAGTTCTCGAAGCTGGAGCGCACCTTGCCCCTTACCAGCTTGTCGTATTCAGCGGCGATTTCGGGGTCTTTCAGCGTGCGGATGTATTGCTCCAGGCCAGTACGTTCGCGCAGGATGCTGCCGCCCAGCAGGTTCACCAGCGCGTGCGTGTTCGACGATACGAAATACACCGGCCTGTCGCACAGGTCGCGCTTCTCTAGCAGACGGTCCACGGGCGCCCACCACTCTTGCGTGGCTTTGGCGTATCCGACGTAGGTGCCGCCGAGCATCCGCACGGTGAAGCTCTTGTCGTTGTTCGCCATGAGGAGCAGGTCTTCCCACATTCTGTTGCCCCACAGGTTTGCTAAACGGTCCCAGTCCTCGTCGCTGATGAGGAGACGGTGCTGTAATACGCGCACTACTTCTTCATAGAGGGCGGGAGGGGTGCTATGGATGGTGGAGAGCAGTTCGCGGGTATTGAGTTCTTCGTTGATGAGGGCGTGGAACTTGTTCCACTCTATCTGGTAGCCGACGAGCGTGGGGATGAGGTCGTCTACGTCGGAGGCGGAGGAGACGTATACGGCCAGGGTCTCTTTGCCGTCGTAGAACCAGCGTCTGCGGCGTCCTGGCGCTGATACAGGCTCCCACTTCTCTACGTCGAAGCCTTGTTTGCGGAACACGTCGGCGGACTGGCCGAGCAGCACGCGGCGCACGTTGACTATGCAGGCGGGGAGGCGTTGTACGCAGTAGAAGAAGGCGGACATGTCGGGGGCCTTGTCACGCGCGCCGACGTGCAGGGCCGAATCCGCGTTGAGGTGCGCCTGCACGAGGGCTTTGAGTTTTATCTCGCCGGACGAGCGGAGCATGGTGGAGTAGGTACGTATATATAGCTCTACGTCCTGCTTGGAGGCGGGGTGTATCTCGTCGCGGTCTACCTCGCCGTCGCTGGTCTGACTCCCTCCGCTCAATCTCTCAATCTTTCGTTGTGTTGTTTGGTCGTCGAAGTCCATGCCTTGCTTACCCCCTCAATGTCAAGTCACTGTGTTTTTTGCGTATTATGTCAGTATATCGCCCGGTGTGGAGGATGTCAAAATGCGTGAGGAGGGTAAGTGTTCAGATTGGGGTATTGAGTCCCACGAGTCACGAGATCATGCTCAACCACAAGAAACACCTAAAATTAAGTACCCGCCAGTAACAAAATTAAGTAATTTTACTATTGCATTTATTCACAACAGGTGGTATGATCAACCTCATCAAGAGCAAGCTTGCTCGTTACCATCTCCATCCCCACGATCTTGCCTTTGAAGATAAAGTAAAAGCATAAGCCACTAATCAAGTAGTCAAGTAGTCAAGTAGTCCAGGCAAACTAAAGAAGGAACTAAGCCAACAAGTGGTCTATATGCGGACGTGCCCGGAATATGCACAGTATGCGTGTGTATGGTTTGATTGGTTCATATAACGTATCCGGGCATACTCTCGCAATCGGGAAAGGAGGGTCAAAGAAGCAAACAAACATTGAGCAAAATAGCAGGTTTCAACGAGTGACTATATAGCCAATCTTACACATCTATGCATACAAGTACGAGTAGTTCCGATGGTTCCGATGATCTCGACAATCCCGACAGTCCTGATACTTCTGACAACCAGGACCACTAAATCACTAAACCAGGAGGTAGAAGTAGAAAATGATTGCTATGACTCCAACCGCCGTGCGGGAAACGCCCCGCACTTCTGTACTGGCTCACGCAACCGACGATCCGGCTTTCCCCGACGTGGGAGACCGTAAGAAGCCGAATGTGTTTGAGGAAAAACTGGCCCTCAACATCATCCAGGGCAACATTGTTGACGGGGGTTTCAACAAGGATTTCCAGACTGCCCTCTGTTTGAAGATAGATGACCCCGCTCGCTTCAAGGTTTGGCTCAAATCCCAGATAGATTTCATATCCACCGGTGAAGAGGTGCTCGCTTTCAATCGCCTGTTCAAGAAGATACGTAAGAAGCACGGCGAACCCACCAGGCTCAAGGCCACCTGGACTAACATTTCCTTCTCATTTGAGGGTATCCAATTGCTTGTGGGTCCCGCGGAAGCAGGTCGTTTCCTGGATGGGCCTTTCAAGGCTGGTTTGCGCGCAAAGTCAGCAGGCCTGGGCGACCCCACCGATCCTGGAGTGGAGGGAAATCCTGCAAATTGGGTCATCGGCGGCCCAGGCAACGAGCCTCATGCCATTATGATCATCGCGAGTGACGAGCGCGCCGACATGCTAGGAGAAGTGGCTCGCATCGAAGACACGATATTCAACTTCCATGTACATGGCAGACACACGCCGAGTGGCGCCCAGGTCATCTTCAGAGAGGAAGGCGCAAACCTACCCCGCCCTCTCGCCGGCCACGAGCACTTTGGCACATTGGACGGAATATCGCAGCCGGGCGTGAGGGGCCGAGCCTCGAACGACCATCACGATGTGATAACCCCTCGCCAGAACCCTGAAAAGGTAGTCAGCGCCGCAGACCCGCGCCGCACGCAAGGTAAACCTGGTCAGGAGCTGCTGTGGCCGGGCGAATTCGTCTTTGGGTATCCCGCTCAAAAGAAAGACGCCCCTAGCCTCGACGACAGCAAAGGGCATGTGAAGAGAGCGGTCAATACTACGGGAGATCACTGGACAGACAACGGCTCGTTTCTAGTGTTCAGGCGCTTGCGGCAAGACGTCTTCAAATTCCACCGTTTCCTGCATAGTGAAGCCCATACGCATCTCATTGATCCTCTGCTCCTCAGTTCCAAGCTGGTTGGCCGTTGGGAGAGCGGAGCGCCTACGGTGCGCAACCCACAAGTGGACAATCCAAAGATGGGTAACGAGGACTGCTCGAGTAACGATTTCGAGTTCAACAAGGATGATAGCATACCCGACACACATCATGGTCCCAACGACTGTGTGGACGACTTCTCCAACGAAGTCAACTTCCCGAAGGACGACGCCACCGACGCGGGCAGCGATGAGGCCACCGGAAAGCGTTGTCCGTTCGTCGCCCACACGCGAAAAGCCTACCCGCGCAACGACCTGACGCCGGAAGGTGGGGAGGTGGATACGCAGACGCACCGGATGCTGAGGCGGGGCATACCCTTTGGCGCTGTGTCCCCCTCTCGTCCCGACGAACCGATTGAGGACGACGTTGACCGTGGGCTGCACTTCTTTGCCTATCAAACCTCCATACAAGACCAGTTTGAGTTCGTCACCAGCCACTGGGTAAACGAGGAAACCTTCAGCACGGAAGCAGCCGCCGGGCACGAGTGCGGGGCTGTACCGCCACTGGGACATGATCCAATCATTGGACAGAATGGCGGCTCAGGTGCGCCAGGGACCCGGACGCGCACGTTCCATGTGCGGTTCGACGAAGGGGGCACGAATCACTGCGTAAAATTGACGGCGCCGGAGGACTGGGTGATCCCCACGGGGGGTGGGTACTTCTTTACGCCGTCAATTCGTGCGCTGAAGCACGAGTTGACGAGCTAACATGGTAACCCAACGCCCCGGCGACTAAAGCGTCGCTACGCTCCGAGGGCTACACATAGCAAAGTCCGCCTACGCGGACTCCCTACTCTATCACATTAGCCGAGTCCCCGAAGGGGGACTTTGCTATGTGTAGCCCTCGGAGCGTAGCGACGCTTTAGTCGCCGGGGCGCTGGATTGCCCAGGTCAATTGACCGCGAACCCCCAGCCTGCTATAATTTTGCCTCAGAGGATGGGTCCTGAGCCTGCAAAGGATGATGGCGGGTTCTATTGTCCATCGTTCATCGTCCATCGTCCATCGTCATTCTTGTAGATTGGAGACCCTGATGCCGTTAGCCCGTGTGCTCAGTTGCGCGGTGGTGGGCCTGGATGGCTCGTTAGTGCAAGTAGAAGTAGATGTTAGCAGGGCCGCATTGCCTAGCATGACTATTGTGGGATTGCCAGATGCTGCGGTCAACGAGTCGAAAGAGCGCGTGCGCTCGGCTATTCGCAACTCCGGCGGCACTATACCCAGCCCTTCGCGCATTGTCATCAACCTGGCCCCCGCCGACCTGCGCAAGGAAGGCCCTGCTTACGACCTGCCTATCGCTCTGGGTATATTGGCAGCCACCGACCAAATACACGCCGACATGAGCCAAACTGTGTTCCTCGGCGAACTGAGCCTGGACGGTGGGTTGCGCCATACGACAGGAGTGCTGGCGATGGTGGCCCTCGTCAAAGAGCACGGCATGAAGCAGGTGTACGTGCCGGCAGACGACGCGGCAGAGGCTTCCTTGATAGAGGGGTTGGAGGTGCTGCCCGTCACCACGTTGCGGCAACTCGTGATGCACCTGAACAATCACCCTCTGGCGGCGGGCAGTATCGTCCCCTACGTGCCCCAACCGCCAAACGAGGACGAGCGTAACGGGCACGAACCGGCAGTAGATATGAGCCATATCAAAGGGCAGGAGCATGTCAAACGGGCGCTCGAAGTGGCGGCTGCGGGCGGACACAATCTGCTTATGAGGGGCAGCCCAGGCGCGGGCAAAACGCTGCTGGCGCGCTGTATGCCCACGATACTGCCCGGTATGCCCAACGGCGAGATGCTGGAAGTCACCAAGATATACTCGATAGCGGGTATGTTGCCCCAGGGCCAGCCCCTCATACGCACAAGGCCGTTTCGCGCGCCGCACCATACTATCTCACACGCGGGGCTGGTGGGTGGCGGGCGCATCCCTCGCCCAGGCGAGATCACACTCGCCCACAAAGGCGTGCTCTTCCTGGACGAGCTGCCGGAGTTCAGCGCCCAGGCGCTCGAAACTTTGCGCCAGCCCCTCGAAGATAGAATTGTGACCATCACACGCGCCAGTGGCACGCTATCGTTCCCGGCCAATTTCGTACTCATCGCGGCGATGAATCCATGCCCTTGCGGCTATTACGGGGACCCGGTGAAAGAATGCACCTGCTCCAACTCGATCATATCTCGCTACCAGAAGAAAATAAGCGGACCTCTCCTCGACCGCGTAGATATACACGTCGAAGTGCCACGAGTGGAGTACGAAAAGCTGGCCGACAATCGCCTGGGTGAAACAAGCTCTGCAATACGCGCCCGCGTGGAAGCAGCTCGCAAGATACAGAGGGAGCGGTTCAAGGACGTGCATGGTGTGGCGACGAACGCCGAGATGCGCCCAGCCGAGATAAGGGAGTACTGCGAGTTAGACGCGGCGGGGCAATCTCTTATAAAGGCGGCTATGCGCCAGTTGCACCTGTCCGCGAGGGCTTACCACCGCATATTGAAGCTGTCGAGGACGATTGCTGATTTGGCGGGGAGCGAGGGGATAGAGGCGGCGCATGTGGCGGAGGCGGTGCAGTACAGGCCGAGAACAAGTTTAACTTGAGGCTGTACTCGCTCATACGTAATGCCAAAAGTGATTTTATACCCAGGACCTGAGCATAGCTGATATAATTGAAAAGCGATTCACCTTAGTAAAATAATTGTATGCTTTAAGGGATATAGCGTAATGACACTCACTCTACTAAATCAAGCAAATTACCTGGATTTGGTTGAACCATTATCTGTGGATAATGAACCTATACATACTCCCAGCATCAGCCCCATTGAGATTGAAATGGCCGATGCTCTACAGTGTTATGGAAGATGGCCCGCACCAACTGTAATTGTATCTGATGGCGCTTATGGTGTTGGAGGATTCCCAGGCGACCCTCCAACACCCGAAGGGCTCATCGATTGGTATGCGCCGCACGTAGCTGCCTGGTCACGTTACGCGCTACCGGAGACAACACTCTGGTTCTGGGGTACAGAAGTAGGTTGGGCCACCATCCATTCATTACTAACCCAACATGGTTGGGAATACCGCACTCTGCATGTCTGGGATAAGGGCGTGGCGCATGTTGCCGGTAATGTAAATGGTAAGAGCATTCGTCGCTTTCCTATAGTGACAGAGGTTTGTGCCCAATATGTGCGTAAAGTGCTCCTTCCCACTCCTGACGGTCGGCTCTTGCTTATGCAGCAGTGGCTACGGCAGGAATGGCAGAGAACTGGTCTGCCTCTTTCTAAGACTAATGAAGCTTGCGGAGTCAAGAATGCTGCTACACGTAAGTACTTCACGCAAGACCATTTGTGGTATTACCCACCGCCGGAGATGATACAACGGCTTGTAGAATACGCCAACAGGTACGGGCGCACTACAGAGTGGCCATACTTCTCTATTGACGGCAAGAGTCCGATAACAGCAGAGCAGTGGTCGTGCTTGAGAGCCAAATGGAATCACATCCATGGTGTCACTAATGTGTGGAAAGAACCTGCTATGCGCGGCATTGAGCGTATGAAAGATGAACACGCTAAGTGTGTACATGGGAATCAAAAGCCATTGAAGCTCATTGAGCGGATTATCACTGCTTCAAGTGGTGTCGGAGATGTCATATGGGAACCCTTTGGCGGGCTGTGCTCCATCGCTGTCGCCTCATTACGAACGGGCCGCAGTTGTTATAGTGCGGAAATTAATCCTGAATACTACAGGCTGGCAGATACGCGCCTCAAACAGGAGAGAGTACGGAATGAGCGACTTAACACCTCCCGCTGACGTATCTGCTCTGCCGCCTTTGGAACCACAACCCGATGGGCCATCAGAAGACTGGAAATACATAGCCTTATATAAGGCGGTTCATAATGCGTTATTTGCGTTGCCCTCTTACTTCAAGACTAACTTGAATATTTCAGGTGTGCCAGCAACAGATTTGCACACATTCAATACTTCCCTGGGAGCAACTATCGAGAGTCAGGCGGTTGAAACCCTCAATCAAATGCGAACGATTTGGGACCCTACTGGACAATATGCGCTATATAATTTTGTCCGCCAAGCACAAAAGTTCCCGGATGTGATCCTACGATCTTCGGCTCCTGATATGGACCCGCCTATTATTTTGGGGATTGAACTCAAAGGTTGGTATATCCTAGCGAAAGAAGGCGAACCGAGTTATCGTTACAGAGTTACACCCGCAGTGTGCGCTCCATGCGATCTATTAGTTGTTTATCCTTGGGCACTCACCGACGTTATTTCAGGCTCTCCGCGCTTATTTGAACCGTATGTGACAAGCGCGCGATTTGCAGCTTTGTACAGAAATTGGCATTGGCAATATAAGAAATCTCAAAGGGATAGCGGCAAGAACGAAATCAAACTGTCTAGCGTAAGCCATTTCTACCCAGCTAAAAGTGATGAAATTGTAGACCTCCCTGACCGAGACGCCGGTAGCAACTTTGGACGTTTTGCTCGCACTGGCTTGATGGATGCGTACATGGCAAGCATTTTCAAACAAAAGCTGTCAGGCATCCCCATCTCTGCATGGCGTAGATTCCTTTCCATTTTCAGCGAAGATTGGAATGACGCAGATGTAACTCGCGGCTTAAAGCGTATAGCTGAAGAAATCGCAAAGGGCAAATTGGCTATATCAGATATGGGTGTTCAAGAGGTCAAGCTTCGTCTTGAGGAAATTACCCAACTTCTTAGCGCAGACATAAAGACTAAACTGACGCCGCAGCACGAGACAAAAAACTAAGGTTACAGGCCAATGGCAGATTTGGCCGATAGCGAGCGGATAGAGGCGGGGCATTTGGCGGAGGCGGTGCAGTACAGGCCGAGGCAGCAATTATAGGTCACATGCTATAATAGGCCATAATACAGTCCTGCTAAGGAGCCTACCATGGTCCGCCAAAACATCCCAGACCTCGACCAACTATTGCAGGAAGGCGCTGTAAAGTTAGAGATTACCGGAGGCGTTCCGACGTGGGAAGCCTCACCAGGTTCGCGCCACCAACGGATAGTCTACCATATCCAGACTTCAATAAAACCGTTGCCAGATAGCGGCCAAGGCTGTGAATGCGCGCACTTGTCGGACGTGTTGATCCGCTTCGGCGACGGTTCACTAAAGCGTCCTGACATAGCCATTTTCTGCGTTGAACCACCCGACCAGGATGAAGCCTTGACCGTTATCCCGCAGGCCGTGATTGAGATAATCAGCCCTGGTTATGAATACAAAGACCTGGAACTCAACCCGCGATTCTACCTGTCGCAGGGCATAGAGGACATAGTTATCGTTGATCCACGCTCCGGGGCTGTGACCCATTACTCATTGGGCAATGTCCTGAACCATAGCACACCAGTCACACTTAAGTTGCAATGCGGCTGTTCATGCACCGTACCATAGGCCGATCAGTCCCTTCACATGACACATAAATGGCGTATCTAGCGAATGGCCCCCTTTGCCCGTCCCTACGAGGAACCCTGCCGGGTACGGCACAACAAAGACAGAATACAGACCTAGGCAGCAAGCGTAGTTTCCATGCTATAATAGGCCATAATACAGTCCTGCTAAGGAGCCTACCATGGTCCGCCAAAACATCCCAGACCTCGACCAACTGTTGCGGGAAGGCGCTGTAAAGTTAGAGATTACAGGGGGCGTTCCGACGTGGGAAGCCTCACCAGGCTCACGCCACCAGTGGGTGATTGACCGTATACGCGCTTCGATAAAGCCAACACCAGATAGCAAGACGGAATGTGAATGTACACATTTGTCAGACGTACTGTTCCGCTTCAAGGATGGCTCGCTCAAGCGTCCAGATATAGCCATCTTCTGCTCAACGCCCCCGATACAGGACGAGGCGCTAAGTGTTATCCCGCAAGCCGTAATTGAGATCATCAGTCTCGGCTACGAGTACAAAGATATAGAGCTGAATCCTCAGTTCTATCTCGCGCAGGATGTGGACGACGTACTCATAGTTGATCCGCGCGCCGGTATTGTTACCCACTATAGGACAACAGAAGTGAGCACCCATCATGCCCCCACAACAATCGTCCTTCAGTGTGGATGCGAATGCGTGGTGCCAATAGTGGGTGAGGTTGGCTGACTACATGCACAACAAAGACGGAAGGCAGTAGCCTTATAATTTATGCTGCCAGGCTCCGGCAGATAAACTCCACCTCATTGCCGTCGGGGTCGTCCACGTACATAGTGCGGCTGGCAAGGACTGGGTGCTTGCCGCCTCTGTTTTTAGCCCCCAATTCTACACTCTTACGCTGTAACCCCTCCTTTCATGATAGCAACCCAGGTGCTATAATTGCCCCAACATTCTAGACACCCGTTTGTAGCATACGGCTGGCACATAGGCAACTACCTACCGGCGAGCCATGTTCATGTACACGGATACCGTGCGCCGCATCGAACGCTGGGAGGTCTATCCGCACCAAAGGAGACATAGATGGCGTCTACCGAAGAACCCCAAAAGAAGTGCGACCTCGTCATGAAGGGAGGCATCACAAGTGGCGTGGTCTATCCACCTGTCCTCGGCATACTGGCCGAAGACTACAAGTTTTGTTCCATTGGCGGCACGTCGGCGGGGGCAATCGCCGCAGCCGGGGCCGCCGCCGCCGAGTATAACCGCGCCAAAGGTGGCGGCAAGCTGGCTTCGACAGTTTTGAGGGCCTTAGCAAGGAAATAACCCAGAACAACACCCTGCTCCATCTCTTCGACGCGCCCAGGGCGACCCAGCCCCTGACCAACCTGATGAAGTACCTCGGTCTATTCGGCGGCCCCATAGCGGGGAAACCCCTGCCTCTAAAAATCCTCAATGCTTCCCTGCGCTCAGCTCCCTTCGCCTTCGCCCTCGGAGCTGTACCAGGTATAGGGCTGGGCAGCCTGCTCTATGAGGCTATACTCAAAGTACTGCCCGGCAACATCCCCCTGGCCGTTCAGGGCGTGGTCTTTCTCCTCGGCTTCGCACTCACCTGGCTGGCAAAGGGGATTTTGCCCTTCCTCACAAAGAAAACCCAGGAGGTGATCAAGAACCTGGCAATCGCCGTTATCGGGGCGGCAATAGGCGTGGCGCTGGTCTGGGTAGCGTCGTCCCTGCTTGGCCCGCCCGTGGGTGATAATCTCAACAAGTGGAAGATAACGCTGGCAGTCATACTGGCGCTCGTGGTCGGCTATCTGGGCGGCCTGCTGGCTTTTGTTATACGAATAGCCTGGGTGTTGCTTCACAACGTCCCCAACAACTTCCAGGGGATAGTCAAAGGTCACGACCCAGACTGGGACAAGGCAGGCGATCATAGCCATAGCCATGGCAGGAGAAGCGGCAGCCGAAAGCCCTCCAGGCTGCTGGTAGACTGGTTGAGCGAGCGAATAGATAACATGGCGGGGCCGGAACTCCAAAAGGAGGAGGGTGGAGCGCGCCATCCGCTTACCTTCACCGACCTTTCCGGTGCGGATATAACACTCACTATGGTGTCCGCCAACCTCAACCATGGCATACCGTATAAACTCCCGTTCAGCAGCGACAATATTTTCCTCTTCAAGAAGAGCGAGCTTGCTCAGTTCTTCCCGGCCTACATAGTTGACTGGATGACTCGCCACACCGGTGACTCGCGCAACTACACGCTGGACAGCGCGGGGAATAGTTGCACCCTTCGACGGAACAACCTTCCAGGCGGCGTCAAAGGCGACTACTACTTCGTGCCCCAGGGTGGGGACCTGCCGGTTGTGGTTGCCATGCGGATGAGCCTTTCCATTCCGGTCTTCTTCAGCGCCGTCCCCCTGCACGGCATCACGGCACAGGCCCTGGCGAAGCTCAAGAACCGTCCTGATACTCTCCTCAAGGAGGAAGACGGCGACGTTCGGATGAGCCTGTTCTGCGATGGAGGAACTACCAATAACTTCCCCATCCACTTCTTCGACGCCTGGCTCCCCAGCCACCCGACGTTTGGCATCAACCTGACTGCTATGCCAGCCGACGCGGTTCCAGAGGGTAAAGGTGGCCGGATCGCCAGCAACTTCATCAGCGCCAACTTCAGCGCGAACGTGAAAGAGAACCTGGGAGCCAACGCGCTTGATGACACAGTTCCTGACATCGTGCTGCCCAAACCCGACGAACTGCAAAACCCTGAGTGGAAGCCCCTCTCCAACCCGATAGAAATGTTCAGGGCAATGGTTGATACGGCCCGTGAAGCGCACGACAACCTGCAAACTATGCTGCCGGGTTACCGTGAGCGCATTGTGCAAATTCGTTTGAAGCAGGACGAGGGTGGCATGAACCTCGACATGACGCCCGATACCATCAAGGCTATCCAGAAAAAAGGCAAAGAGGCCGCGCAGCAATTCAGGGTCAGGAACTTCAACTTCGATCACCACCGCTGGACGCGCTTTCTGGCGCTCATGTCGCGCCTGGAAAAGGAGCTAGAGGCGATGCACCATGCTTACTACAAACCCTCTCTAGATAACGAAGGCGAAAACTACGATACATTGCTCCGGTCGCATAAAGTGAGACATGCCAGCGGCGACGAGGAGAAAACCTTCCCCTACCTGCGCAGCCATGAGTGGCTTAGTGGTGCGATCTATAGAGCAGAAACGCTGCTTGAGGTGGTTGATAAGTGGAAGAGACTGCAAGAGAGCGACGAATACAAGGATACTATGCTGGCCGAAGCGCGTTCCCATGTGCGAGCTAGTTCAGGATCAGCTTTGGGGAGTAGTTATCACCCTGTTCTACATTTCTTCGATGAGGAAGCAGATACGCAAGTGCGCAACTCCGGCGCTGCTGACGAAGAATACCCAAGTCCAAAGCCCGACCCTGTGATGAGGGTCAGCCCTGAGTTGTGAGGTAGGGCTGGTGCAAAGTCGCTATATGCGCGAATCTTTATTCACCGCAGAGTAATTATGAGCGTGGGCACACCACCCGTGGATGAAAATGGGAACGCACCCGTAGGGGCGCCCGGCCGTGCGCCCCTACCCGCCCATTATCCTATTTTCATCCACGGGTGGTGTGCCCACGCTCATAATTACTCTGCGGTGAATAGGGCTTTCGACTTTGCATCCACCCTGATCTGCCGGGCGGGGCTATGGGCAGGCTAGATTGTGCTGCGATAAGTTGAAGTTCCGCTTCAGCATGTTGAAGTCCAAGACGTTCACCCGCAAGTTGTAGTCGAAGTCCGACGAGTACTGTCCATTGGCTATATTGAACTGGGTCTTGAGGGCGTTGAAGTCGGACGCATTGGCTAAGTTGTCGCCGTTGGTGTCTCCACCCAACTGTGTGCCGAACTCATAGGTGGCATGTCCTCCACTGATCACCAGGGGAGCGCCATCGGTGGGAGAACTACTGGAGACGTGCCTACCTCCCTTTGTGTACCAATGGTAAGCGCCATCAGGCAGGCCGGTGGTTATTGTGAAGTTGCCGGTGCTGTTGGTAGTGAAGGTGTAGGTCGGAGGCGCTGGAGCGTTGCACAGGGTAAGAGTACCCGTGACCTGGGTATTGGTTATGTTAGGCTGGGTGATACCCTGCCACGTCAGGTGTCCGTTGATGATAGCGGTGGGCGTGGTGCATGGAGACGTGTAGTGCTCCACTAGCGTCTGATATGCGCCGAGGGGGCCATAATAGCCCACAGCCCACACATCGTTAGCCGACACCATAGCTACTCCGTAGAGGTAGTTATAGCTCGTGCCCACATTGGGGCTTGGGACCACCGACCACGATGTGCCATCCCAGTGCTCAGCTAGAGTGGTTCCTCCATTAGCATTACAGCAGTAATCCCCTACGGCCCACACATCGTTGGCCGACACTACGGCTATTCCATCGAGGTAGTTATTGCTATCGCTCGCTCCGTTAGGACTGGAGACCACCAACCATGATGTGCCGTTCCAGTGCTCCACTAACGTCTGATCTACGACACCACTGCCGTAATACCCCACGGCCCACACGTCGTTGGTTGACACCGCCGCTACTCCACTAAGGACGTTATAGCTCGTGCCCACGTTAGGGCTTGGGACCACCGACCACGATGTGCCGTTCCAATGCTCCACTAGCGTCCGGGGTGTGTTGCTGTCTTGCTGCTTGCCAACGGCCCACACGTCGTTGGTTGACAGCGCTGCTATTCCATAAAGGTAGTCATAGGTTGTACGTGTAGGGCCGGACACAACCGACCACGATGTACCGTTCCAGTGCTCTATTAGCGTCTGGCCTGGCCCGCAGCAGTTGGAGTGATTGCCAACGGCCCACACGTCGTTGGTTGACACCGCCGCTACTCCATAGAGGTAGTTACTGCTCGTGCCCACGTTGGGGCTTGAGACCACCAACCATGACGTGCCATTCCAGTGCTCCACTAGCGTCTGGGATATGCCGCTACCATTGTAATAATAGCCCACAGCCCACACATCGTTGGCCAACACCACTGCTACTCCATTGAGGTAGTTACTGCTCGTGCCCACGTTGGGGCTTGAGACCACCGACCACGCAGGATCACATGGGTCCGGGGTGTTGGTAGGGGTGGGCGTGTCGGTGAGCGCGGGTGCGTGGGCAAGCCCTGCTGTGTTACCCGTAAGGCTACCCGCAAACGCGCCGCTTGAGGTTAGCCCGATGCCCACCGCCAGGGTAAGCAGCACCGCAAGCCCCAGAACTTGCATGGCGCGCTGAACACGCCGCCGATTATTAAGTCCATCTCCTCTAACTGCCATAACCTTGTCCTCCTTCTTATGCTATGTACAAAGGTAAGCTTATATCTGGTTGTGCGAATAGAATGGCTCCGACAATAGCCAGTTATCACCCTCTAGATAGAGAGCGAATACCACGACATAAGGCAACATAAGCGAATAAGAGCCCACTTGCCGGACCAGCATCCAAAGCGATGAAGGAAGATCTGAGTAATGCGGAAACAGGCTATACTATGTTACTGAGCGGTAGCCGGGTGAAGTTATTATAGCGTAGTAACGTCAGTTTATCAATATGCAATTTGAGGAAAAATCAAGGCAAAGTGACGTATGACCCCAAGTCACCTCACCCTAACGGGCGGCGCGCCGGTCGCCCCGAAGTTGACTTTCTGGATGTTGAAATCGGCTACGTTCACAGTCTGGTTGCCGTCGAAGTCGGCTCTGTCGTCGTACCCCTGGTCTCCGAAGGCCTTGCCGAACGCGCGCTTCACGATATTGAAGTCGTTGACGTTGACTATGTTGTCGTTATTGGAGTCCCCGGTCCTCATCAGGCCCATCTCCACGTTCGTGATAGACGGCCCGCCAGGCAGCGCCACCGTCCCGGAATTAGCCAGGAACTTGGGGCCTTTGACCCTCCACGAATAAGCGCCCCCGACCAGGCTATCTACCGACATCGTGAAAAAGCCGTCCGAATCGGTGACTTGCACCGGGTAATTCATCTCGTTAGCGCCCAGCTTGAGGGTGAGGGTAATGGGTAGTTGTTGTAAAAAGCTGTGCTGCGTGGGGCGACTTTGCCACCTTACGTGTCCGATCAAAGCGGCCCTCGGCGTGAGCACGCCTCTATCAACAAAGAAGTCTCCCTCCCTACCCCCGACGTAGGTGTTGAGCCAGCCGGGCAATACGTAGTTTGGACCGAAAGCCATGGTGTTATGCTCGCCGAGGTCGTCCAACCCCTTAACGTCGGAGACCGCATCGGGATCGCTCGAAGCGTCACTTACTCTGCGGTTTGGTCTCCAACTGGACCCGCCATCGCCCGATTGGGTATAGGCCACGTCGTACAGATAGCCCGACGGGTCATAGCGGCGGTCGAGCCAACTGACGCCTATAAGACCGTCTGGCCGGGCAGCAATTACGGGCTGAAAATGGTCCACCCCGTTACCCGTGGGATCGTCGTTGAGCCGTTCGGGCGAAGTCCACGTCAGCCCGCCATCGGTGCTGCGGCTAGAGGCGATATCGCTATGCCTACCAGTGGCTGTGCAAAAACTCGTTTCAGCCTCCCAGCGCCCGTCGTTCCATACGGCAATCACTGTGTCAGGGCTGTTCGGAAGCACAGCGATAGAGGGATAATGATTGATGTGTATCAGGGTGCAATTAGCATCTCCGAGCAACGTCAATTCACGCCCTTTGAAATCGGGCCTGCCCATCGCTACGATTGGCGCGCCGCTGATCAACTGGTCGGCGCCCCACGTTACACCTCCATCGGTGCTGCGGTCCAGGAAGAGCTTCGGGGGGTTGGCGATATTGTCGTCCTCAAGCTGCTGGAAGGCGACGTAGACCGTGCCGTCGGGGGCTACGACAGCGAAGGGGCCGGCGCTGTCTTCATTGCCTGGGTCGGAAACTTGTACGTCCTGGCTCCATGTAGAGCCACCGTCGCGCGAATATCTCATGCGTATTCCCTGGCTGGTGGTCGTCTCAACGACCCAGAACATGTATATGTTGTTCGCATAAGGGCTGCTTGAGGTCGCGTCTATTGCCATAGAAGACTCAGAGCGAGTTTCTGTGGAATCGGACAGCGCGACAGGCAAGGGCGTGCTCCACGATATGCCGTTGGTCGTGGTCAGTATACAATAGCCGCTCAAGGCGCTCCCGATGACCTGGGCCGAGTAGTACCCGACGCCGTTGGCGTCGAAGGCTACCCTTACGTCTCCTTGCGGGATCAGGTCCCCGTTCCAGGGGCCGGTAAAGCCTCCACTGCTCCACGTGCGGCCTGTGTCGGTGCTCCAGTGATAAGCAATAGGCCCCTGGTCCGAAAACGAGCTTTCGGAGCCTGCCAGCACAATGTTGGGATTAGCAGGGTTGACTGCTAGCGAAGGATTCCTATAGACTGCGGGTGTGCTGCTTACGGTTGGGTTTACCTGGATATCGGGTCCCCATTGAGGCTCAGGGATGGGGTCGAGGGGTCTCGCGCTTGCCGGAAGATAGCTCGGCGATAGGGCGAGAACAACGCCTAATAAGCAGAAAGCCAAGGTCAGAGCGGCGAGTGTGAAGTGCTTGTTCATAGGTGCTCACAGTATTCCTAACTCGAAAAGGGCCAATAACACGCAGCCCGCAGTATACTGCGGGTTTAGCTGCAAACGTGGTTCCGCTAACCAGCGCATGAGTCTCCCTGGTTCTAATACCAGATGATCAATCTAATTATAACGACTATTTCACGCTTTCGCTAGTGCCCGGACGGATGATAGCAGGGTGGATGCAAAGTCGCCTATCCGACGATGGACGATAGACGATGGACGATAGACGATAGACGATAGACGATAAGAGCAGGCATCGTCCATCGTCTATCGTCGGATAGGCGACTCCGATGTATCGCAGGGATAGGCTCAATATGTCGGCCTAGCTACGCGCTAAAAAGAGGAACTCCGTAAGGGCGATGATGGTGAACAGCAGAAAAACATTGAGCCAGTTGAGCAAGCCGAGCGGGGACATGGCGAGGAGAGCCACTACGAACAAGGAGATTAGCGCGCCCTGGCGGAGAGCGCGTAGCCATGCCATAGGCGACGGTGGGAAGAGCCATTTGCCCATTGCGCCAATTGGCACGGCGAAAGCCGAACTGAGAGCGATAAACAATAGGGTCAAGAAGGCCATGTAAGTGAAGACGCTTGCGCTTTGGTGGCCGGTAGACGGGGTGGCAAATATGAGGATATAGCCGAGCGATGACCACGAAGCTGTGCCTATAGCCCATGTCGGGCCAAGTTTGAGTATGAGGTTGAGTGGCACGAATACGAGGAGGGGTATGATAAGCAGGAGTGCATACGCCACTACTCTGTCGGTGGCCCACATATCGGCGAGGGAGGCCGCGCCTGAGACTTGCAAGTAGTAGAGGAGGAACGCCAGCGCGCAAATGCCCAATATCTCGACCAGCGCCAGGCCAAACAAGCGGCGTCTATAGTAGGTCAGGCTGCTTCGCTCCTCAGATGCAAAACTATCCTTCCACGTATATGTTCCAGGACTTACGCAAAATAGATGTCGTCTATCGTCTATCGTCTCTGCGTAAGCCCTATGATCTTGCACTAGCTCATCGTAATGTACGAACCCGTTTCGGTCTTCACTACATCTATACGCACGGGGAATTCGCCCTTTAGTTCCTCGATGTGGGTCACTACCAGGATTTTCTCGAAATCTTCCTGGATAGAGTTGATGGCGCTTACCAGCTTGTCGCGGCCCTGGCCGTCCTGGGTGCCGAAGCCTTCGTCTATCACAAGCAGTTGCAGTTGCGCGCCTGCTCTGCGGGCCAGCAGCTTGCTCAGGGCTATGCGCACCGCGAAGTTCACTCTGAAGGCCTCTCCACCGCTGTAGAGTTCGTAAGAGCGCGTGCCTATTTCGTCCGATATGTTTATGTCAAGCGTTTCTATGACTGCCTTGCTGCTTCGGGCGTCACGCTGAGTGGCGAAATGCACGCTCATGCGCCCGTCGGTCATACGGTGGAGCAGGACGTTGGCTTCGTCCTCCAGTTCGGGGATGATGTTTTCGATGATCATCGCCTGGATGCCCTTCTTGCCGAAGGCGGTGGTAAGCTCGTCGTAGATGCCCTTTTCCTCGACGGCCACCTTGTACCGAGCCATCAGTTGGCTCTTCTCGGCCTGCAAAGCGTCGCAGTGATCAAGCCTGCCGCGCAGATCGCCCCGTTTGTCAACCAGAGTAGTGACTGCCTTCTCAAGTTCGGCCACTTCCGCCTGCTTTTCCGTCAGGAGCGCCTTGACCTCGCCTAGGAGGTTCTCCTGCGGCTCCAGGACGGCGACCTCAGCTTTGTCACCCCCTTGCTCTTTCTCCCAGGTAGCCAGCCTCTTGCTGTCGGCTTCCAGAGAGCCAAGCACCAGCGCGAGCTTGCTATCCGCGCTTTCCAGTTTGTGGTATCGCTCGTTGTAGGGCTGCAATTCCTGGACCTTGCGGCGGGAGGCTTCGTGTTCTTCTTTGCTGTAGCCGACTGTTGCCATTCGCGCCTTTACGTCGAGCAGCGTCTGGCGAGCTTCGTGCGCGAAATCTTCGTTCGCCATTTGCGTCTTGAGCAGGTTGAGTTGCGATTGCTCCTTTTCCAGTTTCTCCTGCTCTTTGTCCAATATGAGGAGACGCTGCTCGTACTCGGCCCTGTGCTTTACGTGGACGGGGAGCGATTTGAGTTGGTCGTTCTCATCGGCGAGGCGGGCAATGGCGGCGACAAGATCGTCGTGGGTGGTCTTTTGCTCTTTGCGCTTGCGGTCGTATTCCTGGCGCTTTGCGTCAATATCCTCTTGATAGGTGTGCTGAACGCGAGCCAGGGCGTCGGCGCTGAGGGCCGTATCGCATAGTGGACAATTGGCGTGGCCTTTGCCGTCGGCGTGGGCGGCCATAATCATGCCAAGCTTCTCGCCCAGTTGCTTGCCCTCTTTTTCGAGCGTGCCCATCTGCTCGATGAGGGTGTGTATGCGAGTATCCAGGTTGTCGCGCAGGCAGCGCGTGTCCTCGTGCTGCACTTGCACCAGGTCCAGCTTGCGGACCTTCTCCATAGCATCGGCCAGTTGCCGTTCCAGGATGCCGCGTCCCGCCTGGTTGCGCTCGAACTCGCTAATCTTGCGCTCAGAATTTCTTGTTTCACTCTCTACCTGCGTTTTGGCATTGCTTATGATCTGGTCGTACCGAGATTGTTCCCTTTCCAGTTCGTGCAGCCTGGACATATTCTCAATGAGTCGCTGCTCTTGTTTCTGTACGTCCCGCAAACTCGCGTAGCCGCGCTCTATGTCCTCGCGTTGGGCCAATAAAGCTTCCAGTTCGGTCCTGTGGGCCGTGTTCGTGTACACGCTGACTTGCGCGCTATCCATGTCGCTCTTGCGGTGGGCGACGCGGGCGCGCACTTCTTCAAGGCGGCGAAGGTTGCTTTGCAGTTCCTGCGACCTGGCCTGTAACGCTCCCAATGCTTCCTTGGCTGTGTCTCGCTCCTCCTGCCTCTCGATCAATTCGCTCTCGACGCCTTCAAGGTCTTGAGCGTAATCGGGGCGTCGGAGGAGTTCTTTGTCTATATTCGCCATCTGGCCTTCGAGGTTGGTCATGGCGGCCTTGCGTTCTTTGGCTTCCTCTTTGGCGCGGTCCTCTAGGCGGTCGTACTCTTCCAGGCCGAGGATGTCGGCGAGCACCTTCTTACGGTCGGTTGGGCTTTTGACGGTAAACTCGTCGGCGCGACCCTGCAAAATGAAGGCCGAGTTGATGAAGGTATCGTACTCCATCTTTAGCAGGTCGGTAATTGTTGCCTGGGTGTCGCGCACGTTGTGGCCGGTAATTGGACGCCATGTGCCGAGTTCTGAGTTTTGAGTGCTGAGTGCTGAGTTTGCGCTATCCTCCGTGCTGGCGTCCCCATCTATCCTATCTGCACTGACGAACCCCCCGCTATCGGTGCGCACATGGAGTTCGAGGATCGTGGAGCCACTGGAGCCTTTGCGAGAGCGTTTGCGAATCACGCGGTAGTTTGCTTCTCCCAGGGCGAAGTCGTACTCCACTTCCATTTCGGAAGCGCCCTGGCTCATCAGCTCGTCGTCCGAGACACGCTCGCGTGCTTTGCCCCACAGCGCCCAGGTGATAGCGCCGAGCAAGGCCGACTTCCCGGACCCGTTCTCCCCTGACAGACAAGCCAGATGTATACCGGTAAGGTCGAGCACCGCGCCATCGCTTCGATAGCACATGAAATTGCGGAGAGATAGTTTTATGGGTATCATGGTCGCTTCGCTCTAGGGAGAGGGAATAGGGTGAGGGAGTAGTCTTTATTCCTACTCCCTCACCCTATTCCCTCTCCCTACATCACGGTAATATCTGCCACTCCCCTGGTAGCTCGTAGTGGAAGAGGCGTCTGGTTGGTTGGCCGCCTTCGTGGATGCGACCACGGTCGCGGCGCTTTACTTCGTCGTAGGTGTTGAGTATCTGTATGATGCGGCGCTCCTTCAAGTTGAAGAGCACGAGGCCAGCTTTCACGGGTTGGAGGCTGGCGTTGCGGGTCGTCTCGTCAACCACTCGGAAGGCGGGTATTTGGTGGTGGCTGCGCTGCTCGTCCGCGTAATCAATAACGTTGTGTATATTCGCATAGCTGCCGTGTAAATTATGCTCGTCGAATATAGCCAGGCTGTTTAGGACATGATCTTTTAGCTCATTGTCGTATCGCGTGGAGGCGGAAAGCAGAGCTTCGAGGCTGGTCGGCGCTTTGCTACAGGCTGCCACCAGGGCTTTTAGCGCGTTGCAAGGCGCTACAAAACTCACCGTGCCTTCCGGGGCGATAACGGTAAAACGCATAACAAACATGACGTGATAGGTCAACTCCTGGGAACTTGATAATGAGTGAAACGTGAGACGTGAAACGTGACGAATGATGCGTGAATGTGGTAACTCACGCTTCACGTTTCACGTCTCCCCCAATTTTACCATACAGAGCGGGAGGACTGCCAGAGATGGAGAGTTTTCCACCATGCGACCAAAGTTGATTAAGAAACCGCAAAGACGCGAAGACGCAATGTTTCTATTTATCTGTCTTACCTTTGCGTCTTTGCGTCTTTGCGGTTTCTTAATCTTTACCATAAGCGATAAAGCGATTAGGCTGTTGCCTCGACAAATTCTAAGGAGACAGCAAGAGAGCCGGGGGCGGGAAGCCCATCTTCGTAACGCTGCCCGTTGCTGCTGCCTCCGTATTGCGGGGTAGCCCAGAGGGTTATGGCGTCGCCCGGAGCGCCGTCGGGCGATTCAGCGACGAAGTAGAACCATATGTTCGCGGAGTCTTTTATGGGCGGGAACCGGAAAGCGATGGTCTGGTGGTCTTTTAGCTGGTGCGTAGGGATTTCCAGAGTGTGCAGGTCTGCGGTGGCTCCTGGGTTGGAGCGAAGGTGTAGCGAGATGCGGCAGGTGTTGCGGCGTCCGAGCGTACCTACTTCGATGCGCAGGCCGGATAGTTCGTTGCGCGGGCAGAGGAAGCGTTGCCCGTGACTGTGGCCCGCTATCAGTTCGGGAAGGGTGAAACGCGACTGACCGCGAACCATGGCTGGATGCGCACGGCTGCCAGAGACGGGTGCGATTGCCCTGACAAGGGCCGACGATCTCGCCATGAGTTGGGCGGGTAGGGAGCGTCTCTTTGCCGCCAGTTTTTCTAGCTTTGGAGGGAGGACACTGCCATGCGTGGACTTCAACAGATAGGCGTTCGACTGCTGCGCTGCTATCTGGTCGCGTTTCTCCCTGGGCCGTTCGCCGCGACCGACCCGAATGTAAGGTTGGCGCACGAACTTATCGAGGCTTTCGATGGTGTGGTCCCACGAGAACCGCTCTCTGACGAGCCTTTGGGCGTTCAGCCCGCGCCTGCGCGCTTCGTCGGGGTTCGCCAGCACACTCCTGATGACTTCGCGTAAAGAGTCTGGGTCGTCGTGGGGGACTACCCAGCCGGCTTCCCAATCGCGGATGTATTCGGCCACTTCGCTGAAAGCCGCGTGGATCACGGGCAGGCCGCACCACATGTAGTGTATCGTGCGGCTGGGGAACGCCAATTCTCTCTCAACGTTGGGCATCATCACGTCAACTGCTACGTGGGCCTGGGTATATAGCTCTACCAGCCTGTCATGCGGAAGAAGACCGGACATCCGTACCCTCGGCATACGTGATAGTCTATCCACGAGCGGGCCGAAACTGCCGGTGTCTACGGCGTGGAACGGGTGCTTGCCGCCTATGACTTCGAGGACGCCGCGTTTCTCCTCATCGAGGGTGGCGGCTACGGTGAGCAGCGCGGGCGCGGGGTTCTGCCAGGGCAGGAAGATGCCGCCGTAGACGAAGCGGACTTGCGCATCGTCCCAGTTTGTGGGCCACTGGTGTTGCGGCTGGGCCGGATCGAGGGAATAGGGTATGACCGCCAGGGCTTCATGCAAGCTGCTCACTTCCACGCCCGCCTGCGCCAGCCATCCCTGGAAGTAGTATTTCTGGCGCTGGCTTATACAAGTGTAGAAGTCGGCTCGCCCCAGGGTTGCCAGCTTTTCCTCGGCGTTTGCCTGAACGTCCCTATAGCCCTGGTAGGCGCGTTCGAGCAGGTGTGGGCCTGTCAGGTCTAGGGCGACGGGCACGTTAGCCAGTTTGAGCCAGGTGAGGTTCGGCCAGCCGCAGGACACCACCACGTCGGGGTGCAGGTCATCTACGAGAGATTGCAGGTTCTCCGGCGTCCAGGCGTTTTTGACGTAATCGTGGGGAACGGAATGCTCTCTGCCGTGCAGGGCTGCGGCGGGCATGGTGAAACGCACATGGTGGCCCCGGCTTTCGAGGCCCTTGCCCAACGCCCAGGCCCGTATGCCCGCGCCACTGGCGGGTATTTCGCCAACAGGCAGCACGTCCGGGCTTATGACCAGCACATCTTTTGGTTTGTCTTCCCAAAGCTGCTCTATGCCGAACTCGTGGAGCGCGGCGAAGTGGGCGGCTGCGTATGGCGCGTCTGCCTCATGGTTGAGGAGATGGACGCGGCCCGGCTGCCCGAAAAGCGCGAATATCTCGGCGTCCGTGCGCTTTCTGTTGGCCTGTACCCACTCGCGTTTGCGGCGGAAGGTGGCAAGGTTGGCACGGAACTCGTCTACCGCCGTCAGGCAGGCTACCGCGAGACGATGCACGTTGTCGGTTGGTTCGTCGCGGTGGTTTGGGTTGGCGAGATCATATTCGGCGAGGTCCACGCCACTCAGTTCCATGAAGCGCACGGCCCTCTGGCCCAGAAGCAGCAGAGACGCAGGGAGGATATTGTTCAAATTGGCTTCCTCGTAGTTCTTATAGATTGTGTACAGGGCGTTGCGCTCGTGGAGTACAAGCGTGCGGTGGTGGGGCATAGTGCCTGCCGTACCGTGGTGGCGGTGGTAGGTTATGGCGGTTGGGGTGAGGGTTACGCGGTAGCCGAGCAGCCACAGCCTCCAACCGAGGTCCACGTCCTCGAAGAAGGCGAAATAATCGGGGTCGAAGCCGCCCACTGATAGGAACACGTCGCGCCGGATCAGCATCGAGCCGCCGCATGCGAAGAGTAAGGGTGGGCCACCATTGTTGCGGATTGCGGATTGCGGATTGCGGATTGCACGGGTTGGCCGTAGGATGGTTGGAAGCCGAAGCCGTGGAAGTTGAGCGCGCCCGCCTGGAAATCTATCTTCTCGCCCGCCCAGTCGAGCATGAGCGACGACGTGCAAACTGTGTTATCGTCCGACCAGGCCAGGCTTTTTACCATCTCTTTGAGCCAGTTGGGTTCAACGCGCGTGTCGTTGTTCAGGAAGGCCACGTATTCGCCTGTGGCGCGCTCGGCTCCCAGGTCGTTGCCCGCCGCAAAACCCAGGTTCGAGCCGGATTCTTCCAGGCGGACTGAGGGAAAGTGCTCGCGCATGAATGTTAGGGAGTCGTCGGAGGAGCCGTTGTCGAGGAGGAGGAGTTCGAGGCGGTTGGGGGGGTAGTCGAGGGCGGTGAGGGAGCGGAAGCAGGGGTCAAGGTGTTTGAGGCCGTTGTAGTTGAGGACTACTACGGAGATGGTGGGAAGATCCGATTTTGGATTTTGGATTTTGGATTTTGGATTAGGTTTGAGTTCGTTGCTTGTGGTCATGTCTGGGCTAACCTGCAACCTTCAACGGTTAGCTCCGCCCCAGGAAGCGCGCGATGGAGCGAGTGAGGCGCAGGACGCGGCCCGATTCTATGTCTTGCAAGAGTTTTTCCAGGTAGAGTATATGCTGGTTTTTGCTGTTAAGCTCTTCTTCGAGGCGGGCGTACTTGATCTCCCATTCGCGCTGTTGGGTGAGTATCTGCCTGTTGGCCTGGTCTAGGCGCTCGCGCAGTTTGCGGTCCTCGTGGTTGGCTATCTTGAGGTCAATCATGCTCATCAGTAGCTGGGCGAGTTGCAGACGCTCTGTACTCGATTCCTGGGACGCGCCCACCGGGGGGTACATATCCCCAATGGTACGCAGAGCGCCTTCTAGACCGGGACGTACAGCCACCATGACGCCTCTGTAGGCTGGTTGGGCGCGGTCGCTCTCCTGGAAAGCGAGGTTATAGAAGCGGTCGAGGGTGCGCTCAAGGGCGCTTGCCTGCTCGTCTCGCATCGAGATCAGATAATGCTTGGCGATCATCATAAAGAGCCAGCTATGTATGTTGGCGGTTGGGAAGCTGAGGGTCTTCCACCCGGCCTGCTCGAACGTGGCTATTGTGGCAGGAAAATCGGGCAGGCCGAACTGCCGGTGCTCGGCCAGTTGCTCTTGCTGGGCGTCGAGCACCCAGCGTATGTATTCGTTCAGCGTCTCTTCGGCGAGGTCGGCCTGTATAGACTGTACAGGGTTGATGAGCACGACAGCATGGCGGGCCACACGCTGTATCTCGCTCAAAAACCTGGGGCGGTGGATGTTAGGGATGTGCTCTAAGGTGTCCAGGCCGGTCGCTACATCGAAGCTGTCGTCTTCGTAGGGCAGGTCCAGGCCGGAGCCTTGCCTGTAGCCTGGAATAGTGCCATCGTCAGGGGCCACGTCCAGTACCGATATGTCGTAGACTTCGCTTGTCAGAAAGTGCCTCAAGATACCCGGATAGCCACCCACGTCGAGCAGGTGTAGGGGCGCACGGCCGTGCGCCCCTACGGCTTTTCGCTCTTTTACTTGCGCGGCTATCTCGCTATAGAGGGTGCGTACGATGTTTTCGGCTATGCGCATTCGCCCGTACTGGTCGAAAGGCAGGGATAGTAGTTCGCCCTGGCGCGGCGCGAGGCTGACCTCATCGAGATTGGGATTCTCTATAGCGTCTATGGACATGCTGCTCCTGGTGAGGTGTTTTTCTGTTGAGTAGTATAACAGAATCGGCACACTAGCGCAGAGAGACCCACACATTAGAGACACAATCTGCTCCTCTAACCAACAGAACTTACGCAAAATATATATCGTCTATCGTCCGTCGTCTATCGTCTCTGCGTAAGCCCTACCCAATATGAATAGACCCTGGATTGATAGCAGGGTCTATTCAAAATCGCTGATATGACGATGGACGATGGACGATAGACGATAGAGCGGCCCGAAGTTGTGTCTGTCCGCATCGTCCATCGTCCATCGTCCATCGTCCATCGTCCAAACGGCCCAAGCTTCGGACTTTGAATTGACCCTGGAATTGATAGGCGATTTCTTGACAAGCCATACCGCCTGGGCTATAATCGCAGTGCCTGGGCGGTTAGCTCAGTCGGCTAGAGCGCTACGTTGACATCGTAGAGGTCACTGGTTCGAGTCCAGTACCGCCCACCACTACACAGGCACGAAAAAGGCCCTGACTCTTTACGGTTAGGGCTGTTTCTTTGACCCCTCTAGCGACGTAAGCCCTGTTTTCTTTTCCTCTGGGGCCAACATCCAGGGAAAAAGAAAATAAACCACTATTCAGATCGCTTTAAGTGAGGTATAATTGCCATCAACAAAAGGCGCGG
>JBBQIC010000004.1:0-32364 GCA_038324555.1 Chloroflexia bacterium | reverse complement strand
GACAGGCTAGACTACGCCCCCCCCGAACAGGGAGCGCGGTCCGCCCCAGGAACGACCGTCGCATGCGATATATATAGCCTGGGCATACTGCTCTATCACCTGCTGGCGGGCGTCACGCCTGGGGCGGCTCCCGGCGCGCAGCAACCTGCCACCTGGGTAGGAGGCCCCCTGACCCCGCCTCTGAACGAGTCGGTAGCCGACGCGACCCTGCGCTCGCGCTTACAGAAGTTTATCCAGATCGCTACGGCCCGCGACCCCCTGCGGCGCTGGCCCGACGTCAGCAGTTTCATCGTGGCCCTGGAACAGGTCACACCAGGCGTTCAGCCAGGCAACCCGCCGCCCATAAGACCTGTCCTACCTGCAAGGTTGAGCCAACAACCGGCCTCGATACCCCCAATGTCGTCTCAATTTCAGACGAATGTTGCTTCGCTGTTGGTCACGTCAAGTGGCAACACCTATACTGTGGCGTCTTCCAGGACTAGCGTGGGAGTGGTCAAGGCATCCGGTTTCATCCCCGACATAAACCTCAACCAGGAAGACAGCGGCCTGGCGCAGTACGTCAGCCAGCACCAGGCGGACTTGCTTTACATCGAAGGCTATTGGTACGTCTGGCCTTACGCAGGGGCGCGTAACCCGACTTTCCTGGACGGCCAGCAACTGGCAGGGGGCACGATTTATCCCTTACGCGATGGCGCGGAGCTTGGCCTTCCCGCGCTCCGAGTACAATTCCGGGTTGGAACCGGGCAGAAGCAATAGAAAGGAGTCATTCATGTACCGAACAACTTTTCAGGCGAATCTTATGCGGGAACCTCTTGCGCGTTTTGGGCTGTGTGCCCTGTTGGTGGGCCTGGCGTGCGGCCTGCTGCTGTTCCTCAGCATTACAGAACAGGCGTCGGCCCAGACCACCGTCGGGGTAAGGTTCATCCAATATCCTATTTCCTCGCTCGCAGGAGACGTACAGATGATCGTCAGCGTATCTCCGCCAGACGGCATTCCTCTCTCCAACCTGTCGAAAGGAATGTTCACGATCCGTGAAGATGAAGATACTTTGCCTATTACTCCTACCGTAGCGCCCGACCCTGACCCATCGGCTGTCTTGATCCTGATAGACGCCAGCCGCAATATGTTCCCAACCTCCCCAGGCGCACAAAAGCCCCCACCCCCAATCGAACGAGCCAAAGAAATAGCCGTAAAGCTTGTGAACAACGGCCCCCAGGGCAAGCATGAAATGGCGATTTCCATCTTCAACGCCACCGATACCTTCAGCAAAACGCAAGATTACACAACCGATCAAATGAGTATTATCAGCCATATCGGCATGATAAAGGACGCTCCGGCGGACGAAGGCACATGCTTGTATGACGCTATAGTTAGGGCCGAAGAGGACGTAAATACGACCTTGCGCCATGCAAAAGCTGTCATTGTCATAACTAACAACCGCGATATCAAACCTGGGCAGTCGCATTGCAGTCGCCGGAGCCGCCAGGACGTGGTAAATAAAGCCAACGAGAAGGACAACAATACATCCCTCTACTTCCTGGGTATCAGCCAGGCAGTGGACGTGAACAACCTCCAGGATATAGCGAACGATACCAACGGCAAGTTCGCCCTTGTTGATAATGAAGGGCAATTAGACGCAACCTTCAAGGAATTATTCCAGAGGCTCGGCGGTCGCTACGTATTGAAGTACAAATCGAACGCCGAGACCGGACCTCACCAGTTGCGGGTAGAAGTCAAGGTAGAAGTCAAGCCTGACAGTAATGCGCGTCCTATAATAGGCGAAACTACGGTCTATATTCACCAACTGCCCAAGATAGAGGGTCCTGACTGGACAAAAATCGTTCTCTTTGCCATAGGGATCGTGGCGATAGTTACTATGCTGCTTACCCTCTACATGTTCCTCAATCGCGGGCGTGCTGGTGCAATGGGGGTGGCTCGCAAACCAGCCAGCGTTACCAAAGGCGAACCCCTGGCCCAGCTTACCGTTGTTCAGGCCCCAGGCCTGGCGAAGCAGCAGGAGCACTTCCTGTATGGAGACCGCAGCGTGGGCCTGGGACGAGACGAGAACCAGGCGATCCAACTCCCCGGCGAGCGTATGTCACGCGCCCATGGCGAGATCATTTATCGCCGCAACCAGTTCTTTTACAACGATGTGAACGCCACCAACGGCACTGAGGTAGACGCGCAGCCAGTGCCCAAGGGCAGCCCGGTTCCACTGCGCGACGGCAGCGAGATACTATTTGGCGGGCAGACACGAGCCGTCTTCCGGTTGCGTCCTGCGGGCATGGCAGCCGCAACGAGCAACCACCAGCCTGCTAACGCACCCGCCAACGCAGGCAAGGGCCTGTCCCGTGTGCCACAAGCTGAACTACGCACTACAGAGTGGGTACGAGAAACCCCGCTACAGGAGAAGCGTGATGCGTGACGATAGACGATAGACGATAGACGATAATCACGCATCACGCATCACGCATCACGCCTCATTACAGGAAAGGAAACCAGGCAATGTTAGAAAAACGACCTCCCCAGGCGGTGTTGATAACCGACAAGGGTCTGAGAGAACGAAACGAGGACTACGTTGGGTATGCGGTGCCGACCGATGAAAAGCGTCGTGACCGAGGCGCGCTCTTCGTGCTGGCCGACGGCATGGGAGGGCATCAGGCCGGCGACGTGGCGAGCCGGGCAGCAGTCGAGGCTATCAAGAGGGCGTATATGTCGGGGAACGGCGACCGACCTCCCGTCGAGCGGCTTGCGCGGGCAGTTGAACAGGCCAACGATGAAGTCTATCAGATGGCGGCCCGTAAGGATACACGGTCCGGTATGGGCACTACCATGGTGGCTGTCGTACTTCAGGGTAGAAAGCTGTGCATAGCCCATGTGGGCGATAGCCGCGCCTACGTGCTGCACCGCGACAACGAAACCTTTGAGCGGGTGACAAAAGACCACAGCTACGTGCAAGAACTGATAGATCAGGGAGAGCTTGACCCCGAAGACGCCGAGTTCCACCCTGAGCGAAAAGTAGTCACTCGCTGCCTGGGCAGGCACGAGGGTGTAGTGGTTGACACCAGTGAAATGGACCTGGAGCCTGGCGACGTAGTGCTTCTCTGTTCAGACGGCCTGACTCGTCCCCTGACCGAAGAAGTCATCGCCGACACCCTGACTCGTCAGCCCCTCGACAAGGCCGCGCTCGACCTGCTACAACAAGCCACTATTGAGGGCCAGGACGACCCCGATAACGTCAGCGTGGTAGCCTTCGAGGTGCCAGGAGCCACCGAATCTCCATTGCCTACGCCCTTGATGCTGAAATCGCCTACCGTCACCCGGCCCTATGGCCGCTATCTCAGCATGGTGGGCACGGCGATGGCGCTTGGTTTGGTAGCTTTACTGTTCGGAGGGGACGCCTTCGCCCGTATTCTTCACCTGAATACGAACACGCTCATCTCCACGCAAGTTCCTCCTGCTACAACTGTAGAGGCGCAGGCAACTCTTAAGCCGCCCGTAGAACTGCTACAGCCGCCTAATAATATGGTGTTCTATAAGGCTAACACAATAGTTACATTGAGTTGGAAAGACCCTTTGGGCAGGTTAGGGGATGGTGAACTGTACGTTGTCGAAATCCTACCGCCTGGTCGGACAATAGTTAGCGCAACGACCACTGCTACTTCTTATCAAGTACCGCTCTCGTTCTATAATCCAACTGCTCAAGGCTACTTCCATTGGAGCGTGTACCGGGTAGCAAATGGTGGTGATAGCAAGCTGATAGATGCCACAAGCGAATCTAGTGCATTAGGGAGTTTCGCCTGGATTCCGACTGGGCCGCCTCCGGCAACTGAGACAGCTACTCCAACCAAAACCCGACCATCTCAAGTTACACCCACACCAACCCATGCGCCTGTGAAGACAACACCGCCAACGCCATCTCGAACGCCTACTCCGTTGAAGACCGCCACGCCTGTGGTAACACAAACCCTAACGTCTGGTGGGGGGACTTCTACTCCTACGGTGTACGTACCACTGCCACCAGTTGACTCTACAACCACACCCTCGCGAACAGCTACCACGAAGCCGGGAGAGAGTACTCCCACCAACGCACCGGTCCCGCCGACACACACGGCTGTAGCTACTAGCACGCCTGAGCCGACGGATAGCCACACAAGGAAACCGTCGTCAAAAACTGGTACTCCCTTGCCAATAAGCACAGATACACTTGTTCCAACTGATACTTCCGTTCCAACGAGCACGGAGACGCTCGTTCCTACTAATACTCCTACTAATACTCCCATTCCAACTGATACTTCCGTTCCAACAAGCACGGAGACGCTCGTTCCTACTAATACTCCTACTAGCACTGGCACGGACACTCGCATTCCAACCCACACGCACCCAACCCGTACACCAACCAACACTCGCGCTCCAACAGATACACCTGATACGCCATCAACTAATACGCCAGTCTCAGATCCTTGATGCTGTCCCTAACTAAAGCGATGGACTCGTGTGGATGCCAGATAAATACGAACAGAAGGAACATCAGCCATGTATAGAATATGCCCGGACTGCAATAACGGCCACGGCTCGCGTCTGGCCCCTGAACAGGTGGCTTGCCAGCAGGAGCATGATGACGTGCTCTGCCTGCTCGAAGTGGGCGACGTGGTGGGCGACTTCCAGATTGAGGAAGTGTTGCCTGCGGGCGAAGGGGGCTACGCCACCGTCTACCGCGCCAGGCCCCGCGTTCCAGACTACCCAAAGACTGTGGCGCTGAAAGTAGCTTCGATGATGCGGCGCGCAGCCCTCGAACAAGAGGCTAACGCCCTCTCCGCGCTCTGCCTGTCCGGTGGATCGAAACATCTGTTGCAGATTTATCCTATAGCATCTACCTATCAAGCGCCTTCGATAACGGGTAAGCCGGGCGTGACCAACCAGTATATTGGCCGGGCGATAGTGGACCTTGAGCCTTTTTACTACCTGGCCCTCGAATACCTGCCCGGTAGTTCGCTGCGCGATGAACTAGAGCGCAGGCCGGGCAAAGGGCTGGGACTTGGCCCGACTTTGCATGTAGCCCGTCAGGTGGCCGACGCGCTTGACCACATTCATTCGTGCGGAATGATCCACCTGGACGTAAAGCCTTCCAATATCATGTTCAACGCTCAAGGTGAAGCAGTGCTCATAGACTTCGGCATAGCAGTCCACCAGGAGGGTGAAAATGAGAGTTGGCCGGGCACCGCGCCCTACGCGCCAAGAGAACAGATCAATCAAGACTACCCAGACCACCGGGCAGACATCCACGCATTGGGCGTGACCATTTTCGAGATGCTCACCGGGCGGCTGCCCTACTCAGGAGCTTCGGCGACCGCCCTATCGTCGGCAGTGCGCCATTCCCACCCTTTGTCGTTGGCGCAAGTGTCGCCTGGGCTGGCCTATCTCGACCCCGCGCTACAAAGGGCGCTTGAGCCTGAGCCGACCGACCGTTACAACGTAGTGAGTGAGTTTATAGAGGCTTTGGATGCTGTCAGCGTCAAGCCGCAAGGCAGACGCCTTCCGTTTCTGGGGAAGTGGGCTATCGCATCGGCGTTGAGCCTTGTAATATTGATGTTTACCCTTGGAGCCATCAGTGCTACAACAAACCATGGCGGCGTTACATCCGCAGATACATCTACGCCTGAGAATGCTGCCACCGTCGCACCTTCTTCAACCACTGGCGCGATTTCTGAGCCTTCTGCCCCAGCCGTGGAACTTCAGCAACCCGCCAAAGATAAGGTCTTTGAGCCTGGCGCGGAAATCGTCTTGAGTTGGCGGGACCCGTTGGGCGGCCTGGGCCACGAGAAATTGTATATTATCGAGGTTTTGCCGCCCGATGGAAAGGTTATTATCAGGACGACTCGCGCTACACAGTATCGATTGCTGCCAGGTTCACTCTACATATCCCAGGAGCCGGGCGTGTTCCGTTGGCAAGTATACAGGGGAAGTATAGGAAAGGACGGCGGCACACAACCCACCAGCGAAGCAAGCCAGATGTGGAGTTTCACATGGCGCGCATCTGCTCCCTCCTCAACTCCAACTGAGACGCCACCAAACGCTCAACCAACCCACGAGCAGATCACACCCACATCAACTTATGCCCCACCCAGGCCAACTCGTATACCTAGAAAGCTAACAACGACACCTGTACCTACCCGAACGTCTAATCCGCTACCTCCTGCCTCGCCTACGCGCCTTACCCTTTATATGCCGGTTATAGACATGATGGCGACGGCATCAAGGGCGACTGCAACAAAGCCGCAAAACAGCCCGCCCACCAGCACGTCTGTGCCACCAACCCGCACGCCCGTGCCTACAGTTACCTCAGCGCCACCTACCGATACGCCTGTTGCGACTGATACCCCTGCGATTGCCGATGCCGATACACCAGTGCCGCCGACCGATGTACCCGAACCCACAGATGCACCCGTAAAGGTGAAAACTCGCACGCCAGTGCATCCGACCAATACACATGTGCCCACTGCCGGACCTCTAAAGGTGAAAACAGCTACACCTACGCGCACGCGCTGAGGGCCGACCAAATAAAAGCGGTAAAGGTCTGCGCCCCAATTTCGCAGCAGTTACATATAAGAGTTCAGATTAGGGGTGCAACCCGTAGGGGCAGGCCCCCGTGCCTGCCCTGGTCGCGCACCTCGATGTTGGTGGTAAGGAGAGGGCAGGCACGGGGGCCCGCCCATAGGCGCGAACTTAAGGGCAAACAAACCCACTAACCCGTGTCATTCTGAGCCACAGCGAAGAATCTCGTCGTGGGTGTGGATGTTGAGGTCACAGAAAATCCAGCATCTACGCGAGGGACGAGATTCTTCACTCCGTTCAGAATGACACGGGTTAGTGGGTTTGTTTGCCCTTGTAGTCTCCTTACGTTCGCGCCTATGGAGACCTGCCCCTAGAGGCATTCCTCTACCCCAACTCCTCTGAACCCTTACAGTTACCTGCACTACAAACACCCGGAAAGAGTTCAGGAGTAGGGCGGCCAGATAGATTTGATGCGTCGCCAGATTTTAGTTGGCCCATTCTGCTCCCACACAGGTAAGTCTTGCAATGCGCTCAGGTCGCTGGCGTCGGTAGCTTCCTGACCCTCGCCGGGCCGAATGTTCAGTTCGAGCGGTTGTTCGGGGTTATCGGGAGGCAGGCTCTCGTCTATGGGTAACTGGGTAGCGCCTTCGGCAGATGTGACCCCTGGCGAAGGCCAGATAGAAAACAAGGACGCATCGTCGCTGAATACCTGCCCAGCAAGCGACCTTACCAGCGCGGCGTCTTCAGCCGCGTCTCCTATGCCAGTCAACTGCTCGGCGATCTTCTCAAGCCCATCGCTGAACACGAGAACCCTACCGATCATGTCCGTCGGGATATATTTAAGATTGGGAGTACCCAGGCAACCGTGCTTTGTCGTCCAACGCACGCGGTCATCTGCCATTGTTGACGTATCCAGCAAGCCCTGGCCGTCCTTACCAAACACCTGGCCGTGAACGTTGCCCATCCAGGCAAACAAACTCGCTCCACCCGCCCTGCAGTCCACATAACCACAAAAAAAGACCGTGTGGCTGCCGTGACGCTCACGGTTCTTCACTACCTCAACGAGCGCCGGATTAGCGTTGAAGCTAATCTGCTGCTTTTCGACCCAAATCCTGCCTTCATCCTTCCAACTGTCGAGGTAATCACGGAGGGTGGGGGCTGTGAGGGTGTCGGCGGGCGGGTCTTCTGCCCAACCGTTCAATGCGCCTACCAGCATCGCGGCTAAATAATTAGACGCTATATAACCGAGATACGATCCGCCTACGCCGTCGCAAACCGTGAACGAGATAATCTCACCCGAAGGGTTGACCTGCCAGGCAATAGCGTCTTCATTCTTGGCTCCTGTCTCCTGGGCGTCGGCGGATTTCCGGTGGAAGTAGACCGCCCTTGCGCTGCGCCCCAGCGCCATATGCGCGCTATAAGCGCACTCGCTATCTGGATTGGTCTTAGAATAGCGGGGCAGAAGATGCTCTGTACTCACTCTGGTTACTTGTATGTGGACTGTCGAGACGCGCCGCCCGACGAGCCGGTTGTGACTAGCGCCGTCTTGAGCAACTCAGGATTGGCGCCGGGGAACATCAGGCGGGAGCCGGGTTTTATGTTGCTGAAACCCCAGTATTGTATTGTATCCAGGTAAGTAGCGGGTATTTCTGAGGACATGCGAAAAAGCTCTACCGCAAAACTCCCCTGCAATTCAGCCTCGCTTCGGACGCCAGGCCAAGACTCAATGCTAGATATAGGAGTACGCAGGGCGCTATCCGAAATAAAAACGTTTTCTACCAGCACCGGCCCATCGCCCGTTGCGCGGCTCTTGATCCTTTCCACGAGCGCCAGAGGGCTGTTCCCTTTATTGTACTCCATATCTGTGAGGTGGCATACGAGCGGAGCGGGCATGAGCGGGGCAGGTGCGCTTCCGACAGTGGGCAGGAATTGGTCGAGGAGTTTTTCCACAGCCTGGAAACCCAGAAACATATCTGTCTCCCCTGCGGGCTGGAAGGTTGGGACGCCTGTTTGGGCCAGTTTATCTATGCTTACGAAACCACCATAGGGGTCGTAGACCTGCTCGTTATATCCCAGGATGGCGACGCGGAAGCGCGGCCTGATTTGCGGCTGATTGCCGACCATTATAGTAGACATGTCCATCATGTGAAAAATGACCTCGGTAAGGGCGCGGGTTACTACGCTTATCCGGGGTTGCCCATAGCACGGTTGGGCCATCGATTCGCTGATGTCTATCAGGAAGATTATATGCGCTGGGGTTTTGGCTGTTGCTCTGCTTGTATAGTCCATGATAAGTAGTTATTGGAGGCTATGAAGCCTCTAGTGATAGCCTCAGATAAGAAGCGCAAGTGGCCGTCGGTCGGCGCGTCAACCCCTTTGTAGAGGGGTCATCATATAGGGCTGCGAGGGGTCGTACTCATCTGCGGAGCCAGTAGAGGTGGAGGTGGAGGATGCAAGTGCGCCCGGATCAGACGTTGTGAGGGTTGGCCCGATAGTAAGCCTATCGCCGTTGAGCAGTCCCACCGACTTGACCATTTCATCATTGTGTAATCGTACCTTGCCGTTACTGCGCTCTATCTGGAGAGCATACGTAATCTGCTGCCCACTGATGTCTTTTTCGGGCCATGCAAGCTTTTTTACCAGCATTGCGGTAAAGTCGCGGACCAATAGTTGCTCGTCAATAGCTATTGTAAAATCACGCGAGATATTGAGCGCGACATCTCGCACATTCACATTGATGTTGAGCACCCTTTAGTCCCTCCTATATCACAGCCGGGCCGTTCGTAAGCCGTACCAGGTACCAGTGATAAATCTTCGGCGCTTTTCGTGCTCGAATAGCGGCCAAAAGCGCCAGGAGCTTATGAAACCTTACGTAGGATTATATCACACTTTGTTTCGCCCTGTAAGCGCGGAAGATGCGAAGATCAGGGCTGTGTTAAAGTCGCTTATCCGACGATAGACGATGGACGATAGACGATTGAGCAGGCATCGTCTATCGTCTATCGTCCA
Source organism: Chloroflexia bacterium (assembly GCA_038324555.1). Taxonomy (GTDB): domain Bacteria; phylum Chloroflexota; class Chloroflexia; order QHBQ01; family JADMIH01; genus JADMIH01. The sequence goes on along the minus strand of JBBQIC010000004.1, from coordinate 22,800 downwards.
TCGCCAAGGGACACGCTACAACTGCCAGGCGCTTGGGAGTTGACCATGCACATACTGCTTGGCCAGGAGAGAAACAACTGGATCGAGTAATACGTCTGGTCCAGGCGCGTCTAACCGTCGGACCAGAGCCTCAATGCGACCGTCCAGGGCTTTTTCAAAGACCCTGCGGACCGATAGGTCGCGTTGGCGGGCGCTCTGAATGTTGTCCAGCGCCTCATATGCGTCAATATCGCGTGGAAACGTCGGGTCATCGTCCGGCCTGTAAAACTCCTCCGGGCGGGTCGAATTGTAGTTGATGCCTAGCGTTTCCCTGATCATGTGTTGGGCATCAGCCGCGCCCCGGCGAAAGTCGTACTCTCGGAAGCTGCGGTCGAGAAAAGCCCCCAGTGCGTGCAGGTGATTGCCATGCAGACGCTTGCCTTTCAGGTCCGGCATTACCAGAGCAAGGGTGCCCAGCGCTTCGACGGACGGGGCGTCTACGCCCGGTATGGTAAAGACAGGCGGGACTTCGGGGGTCGCCTCCCCTATCAACAGCTTACCCTCTCCCTGGAACTGGATCGCGCTACTCTCGTTCATCATCGCGTCCAACAACCCAAATAAGTGCTGAATTAGACCGGGACGCGGTGGATGCACGTTGGGCGCGCTGACATCGCCGCGCCAGGGATTGACAACTACGACGACTCGGTCGTCTGAGCTATGCCCGCTCTCGGTAACGTAGTGCCAGGCAAGGTGGATCGGCAGGTTGTTGAAGGTGCCGCCGTCAAAGTACCAGAAACGCGCCTCTCCATCGAAGTTCGGTTTGTGGATGTAATGCTTTTTGTCACTAGATTGCCTGTCGAGCGGCACGAGTGGGAACACGAAGGGGATGGCAGCAGAGGCGCGCGCTACATCGGAGATTCGTTCCCACGTGGGGTCCGTGGGCGATAGGTTATTGCCCAGCAAAAACGTTTCTTGCTCCGAGTTTCGATACTGTACGAAATTTTCCTTGCGACCGGCTGCCTGGATTTGCACCGTTGATACGTATGGCAGAGCGGTTGTATTGGCCAGGGTCATTGCGACCGTGAGTGTATCGGCGCAGAACGGAGCGCGGACCCCTCGATCTGCTGGATTGTTCCATCTGAGCGTCTCTTCGGCAAGCGCCTGCAATCGGGCGCCGTCCAGCAACGATGTAGGCTCATTGGCTGGGATGTCAGACCTGAGGAGATCCACTATGTCAAGTTTGTCCACCCAAACGTCGTGCAGGGCAGTTTCGCCGTTGCGGTAGAGCAGGCCTTGTGCAACAATTGCCGCAGTGGTGGCGCCAGCAGAAGCGCCTGTGATAATATCTATCTCCCAGTTCTCGCTGTCAGAGGCAAAACCTCTCAGCAGTTCGTCTAAAGCCCCCGCGATGTATGACCCCAATGAGCTACCACCGCTCAATACAAGGGCTACTTTCTTCTTAGGCATATGTAACCTCCCCATTCTCTGCAAGAGATAATTGAGACACGTTTTGGATATCGAGTCAACAGTTGTACGTTACCATTGCACCTGATAACTGCTCATGGTGGGTATGCGCGCTCCAACTGCCGCCTATTATAGCAGCACGTCTGGTGAAAAGCTAACCGTATTCACGATACCCTGCTTCCCAACCCACCTTCTTCGAGTACCCGGTTGATGAATCTCCATGCAGCCGCCAGGGCAAGAACGGGGCCGAATGGTGTAGACACAAGCACCGATATTTTAGCCAGCGTGACAGCTCCCTGCGATGCCAGGGCAAGCGTTTTCAACAACGTGCGGCGTGACGCTAATACCAACGCCAGGTTTCGCTGGTGTAATGACTCCTGGTCAGATGTAAGTCCCAACAACCAGGCAACGTCCACGTCCCCTGTCCAACCGACGGAAGTAAGACCCAGGACCTCTCCCGCAGCGCGAGTCTCGACCCAGGCATAATGAGCGAGCGCCTGAGAAACAAGATCGAGAAAAGCCTGGAACTGCTGTATTGTCTGCGCCGCCGCTCCGCCGAGCGCGTCAGGGATGCCGTAGCTTACAACGGGCGCTTCACGATTAACGGGCGCTTCACCATTCGAGATTTCCCGTAGCAGGCCCCACAAGTCTTGCTCAGGCTCGCCGACTACACTAACATCATGATGAGCATACGCCTCGAAGGATAGACCTGCTTGCGCCGCCGCACTTGTAACAAAAGTATCGAGCCTATTCGCAGCTTCCTCTAGCTTCGCGGGAGCTAGATGGTTATTGCTCTCAGCGCCAGCCATGTATCGGCTCGCCAACTCTGTGTTAGCAGGCAGGTCCGCGCGCCACACGGCGCTTCCCGTCTGCAAAGCTTCGTCCACCGAGAACGAAACCTCATCGCCTTTAGCGATTGGCTGCGGCAGCGCTTGCCATAGGCCCAGCATTTGGACCGCGCCGTTTGCCGAGGGACCACTCGTGAGTTCGAACACAGTCTCAGTGTGTTCTACTACTACAGGATTGGTTACGACGTTCGTCACAAGCTCTTCAACGCCGCCAGTAATCCACTTGCCGCAGACACAGCCGTTTTCAGCATCTCTGCCCTGTTTACCTGAGCCTTCTCGACCATATCCATGTGGATACTCCACAGGGCGTCGTCTACGCGCCCTTCGGTTTCCGGCACACAAACCGACGAGTCGCCGTCCAGGTTAATATGAGTCACGGCTCGGAGTTGCACAGGCCCTGTGAAGGCGCCGTTTTCGTACCCGACAGCAGATAAGTTATCGCTGACGTAGGTTCGCACCTCAAGACTACTCATATCAGAAGCTGCCTTCTGAATAGTCTCGCCAAGCTTTTCAGTGAATTGCTGTAACGTAGTCACGAGGCGTTGCCTTGCCTCTTGGAATGCCGAGGGCACACCATCGAACAAGCCGTAACTTGCCGCCCCAGGTGGAAGGGTCGGAAGGGCTGTGCCTGGTTGAGACCCTGCTAGCGTCGGGGTGATCGCCATTCCCACAGGCTGCGTAAAAGCATCCATTTGTGAATGCGCTTGCTCGGTTGACGCGACAGAACCCGAAGCGATGGCGCTGGGCGCTATGATTACTGGCTCACGCTTGGCCTTTTCTTCTGGCGCTCCCTGAGTTGCGCCCATAGCCACGCTGATGCGAGCAGCCGGGTCGCCAAGGATAACGAAGTTTCGAGCATCGTTGTTTGAGGTCCACATATTGGCAAGAGCGACGTCATCTACCTGCTTACCATAGGAAATGTCCTCCAATTCCTGGTTCAAATCTATTGAGAGCGAGGCAAATCGCTCATTGAAGTAATCCATCGCCAGACCAATCGGGTAACCTTGCATCAACTGCGTGATGGTACTCTGGTACACGTCTAATTGCCTGACAAGTGCGCTACTGGCGCCTTGCTCCAAGAATGAGTAACCCCACGCACGCTCTACGTGGCCCACGACCGCGAGAGCGCCTCCTCTGGGGTGGCCGAGCAAACGCTTCGGCAATCCGGCGACGAAGGGGCGAGGGGCAATCTCTGTCTGTTCGTGGAACGCCTGGCGGGAGAAATCGTCCATCTGAGGGGTGCCCGCGCCGTAGCAAGCGAAGTGGAAGGCCAGAAGTCCCCCTGGCTGCGCATCGTCGCCCAGGTCATCTGCGCCGAAAAAGTAATCAGGAGATAAAGCTTGTCCCCGCCCTTCTTTGGGTCCAGGCCAATCCTGACAGATCAGTGACCCCTGCTGGCGTTCCTGGCGAGGGTCGCCCGGCACGAAGCCCCCAAGCCCATGGCTGGCGCTGAAGAGAAGGTCCGGCGTCTGGTCCCCGCCAAGCACGATCCCCAGACGCGCCTTAGTAGCTTCTTGCTCCAGCACGGTCTCTATCGTCCAGGTAGGTACATTCTTCCACTTCGCCTGGTCTTTATCCAGGAAATCGGCCAGGGGCTTGACTAATTCGTTGGCGCTCAGCGCCGTGGCCGGGTCGTCCGAGTTATGGACGCCGAAGAATACAGCCCTAGGATTTCCTGTGGGTTGTGAGGTCTCGGCTGCTACCACGCTGCGCGCATACTGGTCGTACTCAGCAAGGCTATCAAAGTAGATACGACCGACGGCATACTGTAAGTCTAGTTGATACTGGAACCTGTATGGTATAGCCTGGGGGTCGCCAACAATCAGCAGGTAGTAAGGCACTTTATTCGGATTGGCCGGGCCGTTGGAGGAAGCGCCCTGGCGGACAAGCCATTTTGCAGTGGTCTCGTCCGGCCTGAAGGCGTTCTCACTGATATATTCGTGGTAATAGTCTCCATTACTGGCCGCCTGTTTACGCCTATGTTCCAGCAGAGGGTTGAGAGCCTCTTTGATCGCTGGATTGGCGCCAAATGCGAAGATCACGCCCCAGCCAGTTTCCTCAAGCTTGAGAAGATCAACTCCCGCAATTGCTCCTGCCGATGGCTGTTTCCGGCTGGCAAGCCAGGCCCTTAGTAAGTTCAGGCGGGCTTTAGCCTCACCGTCCGTCGGCAGCCCAACCAATATCTGAGCAAAATCCTTTGCCTTTAGGGGTGGCAGCAAATAGTCACCGCTATCCACATCAATCCCGTTGAAGACCGCTAGTTGATCGCTCATAATAACTCCCTATATATAAATAGATAAACAGGCAATGTACCTCATCGGAGTAAGTGTTCGTATCAGGGTAGCCGTGTAGGGGCGAACCTTGTGTTCGCCCTGTCTACATACCGCTTCGTCACGAGGGCGAACACAAGGTTCGCCCCTACGGATAGATTTTCCTTTACCCCTGATCTGAACGCTTACTTGTTGGAGGTGTCAGAACCGTGGTCACTGTTAAACTGCTGCGAGACACATCACGGTTGATGCACCACGTAGATGGGGCTGCTGCTCACATCGAGCGGAAGCGCGCTGTTAACTGCCTTCACCGTGCTTACACCTCCATCACGGTCAATTACCTGCGCGCTGGCCGAGTGAGTGGGCAAATTGAGCTTGGTAGCATCAACCGACCAGAGTATGTCCACCGTCCCGCCATCGCTCCGATGGAAGCGCATGACTGTAGCGTCTGGGCCGTCGAACGACAGCAAGTCGTCAACGTATATGACGCCTTTACCCGGTGGCTGGTCGGGATTGTTCTCCATGCGCAAGGCGGCGAAACTGACCGGGTAGTCAACCACGCCATTATTATTACCACCCGTGTGCTCCCATGGGAAGTAATAGTTGGCGACGCGCGACTCGTAGTAGCGCCAGCCATCGGTGGCAGCTGTAACCGAACCCAGGCGCACCTTGAAGAGTTCGCCCTGGCTATCCCGTATCCAGGCGCTGATGTAGTTGCCGGAGCCATCACCTCGCACCCAAAGGCCGAGGCGCGTGGGCCGACCGGGAAGTGGGCGCGGCTGGGCTGGCGCGAAGTCCACGTTCTGATTCAGCCCGGTGAAATTATATTCAAGTCGTCCCGATGAACTGCCACTGTGGCGCTGTTCGGCGCTAATGGTGAAGGAGCCTAAAGGGTTATCCGTGCGCGTCCACGCTTCGCGCTGCTCAAAGTCAGCAGTAACCTGATACACTCCAGGTTGAGCGCGGCCAATTGGTTGCGCGCCGGTGAGCATGCGGGCGCTGGTGGCATACGCGGCGAAGGCAGGGCGGCGCGAAGATAGGTCCTGCTCGCCTCCGCCCCAGGCTATAAGTCCGTAGATAGGCGCGGGAATGGGCTTGGGCTGCTCATCCTTGAAGCTATACCAGAAGATATGCTCGGCTATGCAACTGGAAAGCATTTGTGCGTAAGCCTGGGCGAGGTAATTGGCCTGGACCTGCTCGTTGAGTTGCCAGGCGTTGGCGGGCCAGCCGATCTCGGTGGCCCAGATGGGGCGATCTCCAAGGCCGTTCCTTTGCAGGAAGGCGCGATACCTGGCAAGGTCAACTTCGACTACCTTGCGCACTTCGGGCATACTCTCTTTTAGGCCATTGGCTTCGTTTACTGGTTTGGCGTAGGGATGGATGGCGAGGATGTCGAAGCTGTTGCCCGTTCCGGCGTTGAGCATGTCCTGAAGGTAAGATACGGCGTTGCCCGTGACGGCCCCGGCCAGCACCTTAGCGGAGGGGTCGGCTTCCTTTACCGCCCGATAAGCGACTTTGAGCAGTTCGGCGTATTCATTCGCGTTAGGCTGTGGCCTCCAAAAGTCCGGGCTGTTCGGTTCGTTCCATACCTGCCAATAGTGAATTCTGTCTTTGTAGCGGCCTACCAGGACCTTCAGGAAGGCTGCATACTTGTTTAGATCAGGCGCATAGAAGCTGACGCGCGCGCCATCGTCGTCCTGAGTGGACGTGGCCCAACTGGCCGAGTAGGAGAGGATGCCAACGACATTGTTGAGGTTCTGCCCATGGAGCGCATCTAACATGCGATCCGCGCCTGTGAACTCAAATTGCCCCTCGGTAGGCTCCAGGTCGCCCCACGCGAAGTCTTCTAATTGCCACTGTGCTCCCAACTCGGCGGCAGCCTTGGCAGGCATATCGAAACTTCCCCAGTCTGACCAGCGCATAGTGCCCACTACCCCATAAGGCGCAGAGGAACATGCCTGGACAGAGGTGGGTAATACCATCGCTCCTCCTGCCAATCCACTTGCCTCAGAGCGGGTCCCGAAGTCTACCACCTGGATCGCCACTGTTTGCCCAGTTGAGAGTTGCAGCGAGCCATGCCCGTAGCCCAGGTACAGGAAGTTGGGGTTGAGGATGATTTTGAGGGATTGGGGGTCTTTCAGCCAGAAATCCACGGCCTGCTTTGCCTCGGCGAATGGCGCTGTTATCTCGTCGCCGGACGCCCAGCGAAAACCGGCGGCCTTAGCGCGGTCCTGCACAGTCGCGCCGGTGAAGCCTTGTCGCCCGCCTGCTTCTTGCTTTGGGTCCAACCGGTTCGCAGGCCCAAGATATAGCTGATTATTGAATAGATAGTAATTGGCGTGGTTCTGCGCGGATGCATTGAGCGAACGGTCAAAGTTCAGAGGTGGGGTTCCCGGTTGGGCCTGGGCGATGACAGAGGCGATGCCAGTGTTGAGGCCAATGTTCAGGCGAGAGCTGAGGCCATCGCTAAGATCGGTGTTGAACTTCTGGGTCAGTTGCAACGGTGGTAGACCCCGGTTGGCGCGTATGTCATTGATTGGCCCTAGCACGTTGTCAGGGTCGTTTGGGTCGGTTTCCTTGCCCAACCTGCCCAACAGAATTCTGTTGGTGAGGTCGTTCTCCTCATGCACTTCAAAGCGCGCTCGCTCGAACCACTGAGTTGTCTTTACCCCTACCTCCCCGTATTTTATCGGCTGAGGCTCGGTTATGGGATAGCCAAACATTTGAATCGATTCGTCCCTGGGGCTAAGATCGAGGTTCAACCGGTAGGCGCTCCAGTAGCTGCGGAAGACGTTGGTGATCGCGTGTTTCGTATCGGCGAAATAGTATGGCAAGGAGGTATCCGCTGGCTGACCAGCCCGCAAATTGCTCTGTAGCTTGCCCTCCCACGAGTCGAGATTCTCACCACCAAGCAACCCCAACAGTATTCTATAATGCGGGTCCGAATTCTCCGGGTGCAACTCGAGGCGTTCGCGCTCGAACCATTGCACCAGGTAGCTTTTGCCGTCGGCTTTGTTCCTCTCACATGTTATATAGCCGGTCGGCCAGCCGAAAATCCGCTCCTTGCCATTTTGCAACCAATATTGGTAGAACTGTTGTGCAATGCAATGCCCGGTTGGTGTCCGGCAGCGCGGATTCGAGTCATCGGGTATCTCCGTCGGCGGGGAGACGCAGTAGTTGGGTTCCTGTGCCAGGGGAGCCGCCTTGAGGGAAGTCGAGCTTGTAGCTGTTGTTGCGATCAACAATAGCAGTCCAGCACAGCCGGATAAAGCGATTAGTATAAAGGTACGCCGCAGCATAAGTATCTCCTTTGTAATTAGACCCATGGCCTTTTGACTTTGGCCTTAGATCGTTTCAAGTAGCCGTGGAATGCGCTGTATCGAGCGCAGCCTGTTCTAATACTTGGCCAGTGGCAGGGAAGGAGTATAGTGACGCTCTAGCCATGCTTGTGCTGATTATTTCGTCAGCGTGCTCTGCATTTTATCACATTAAGAGAAACTACGCATCAGTAAAATTGCTTAATTTTTCAACCATTAATGTTTTAGGCGCTTGACAAATTGCACAAAGTGACATAGTATGCTCTCTATCTATATATGTCTACTGTGTGGTCGCAGAGCGGCCTCAGAGATTCTATCAGCCGCACTTACAGGGTTTATTCAAAGTCGTATCAGAGACGATGGACGATGGACGATGGTGCCAGGCACAACTTTATATCGCATCTATCGTCTATCGTCCATCGTCCATCGTCTCTGATACGACTTTGAATAAACCCAGCCGGAAATCCATTTGCGTGGAAATAGGAGGAGCATAGTTGCCAGGTTATACAGAACTGGAAATCACCTTACTGAGCAGGATGGACCCTGGTAGCTATGACGTCTACTTGGTCTCTAGCCAACCGGATGGGGAGACCTTTCGGACCATATGGGGATCAGCGCAGCTAGACCTGCAACATTTGAGTGAGTTGAGTGACGATATACGCCTTGGCACAAAGGACCCTAAAGTCACTGACTACAGCGACCTATTGAGCAAAGGTCTTTTCGCCGATCAGAAGGTGCTGACGTTCTTCAGGGAGACTTTGAGCAGCGCGCAGAACCAGGGGGGGTTGCCCTTGCGCGTTAGGCTCGTTATACACCCCGCTGCGCTGGAACTTCACAGTTTACACTGGGAGACGTTGCGCGACCCCCAGAATGGTTCCTCGCTCTTCACTGGGGCGCACATCTTCTTCTCCCGCTATCTCGACAGCGAAAGCTGGGGTCCCGTGCAGAGGCGGCGCATGGACAAGTTGCGCGCACTCGTTGTGGTCGCCAGTCCGTCCGATCTGTCTCTCTATAAACTGGCCGACCTCGACGTGGCGGGTGAGCTTGCCCGGGCAACCGAGTATTTGCAAACCCTGGACCCTGAGCCTGACATGCTAGCGTCTCACCCAGCCACCCCCGTAGCCGATACAAAGGTCATCCCCGATACTCCTACGCTCGATAACTTAATGGCTCATCTACGTAAGGGCTGCGATATCGTATACGTCGTCTGCCATGGCACACTCAAAGACGGCAGGCCGGTCCTCTGGCTGGAGAACAGCGAGGGTAAAGTGGAACGGGTCGACGGTAACGACCTGGTCGACCGGCTTGCGAAGTTGGAGCAACCCAGATTGGTAGTCCTCGCCTCATGCCAGAGCGCGGGGAGCGGCGAGGCCGTCGTTGGCGATGGAGGGGCGTTGGTTGCACTCGGTCCGCGCCTGGCGGAGGCGTGCGTGCCTGCGGTGGTCGCCATGCAGGGTAATATTGCCATCAGCACCATAAACAGCTTCATGCCCGTCTTTTTCGAGGAGTTGCAGAAGGACGGGCAGATAGACCGGGCCGTATCGGTGGCGCGCGGCGCAATACAGGCGCAATTTGACGCCTGGAAGCCCGTTCTGTTCATGCGCCTCAAAAGTGGCAGCATCTGGTACGTGCCCCGATTCGCAGGCGAGGACCCCAAGCAGGGCGAGGACCCCAAGCAGGGCGAGGACCCCACACATGACAAAGTCGATGACCCCTGGTCCTCTCTGCTCAGCTACATCGAGAACTGCCAATGCACACCTATACTGGGCGCTGGCGTCAGTGAATCCCTGGTCGGCTCTACAAAAGAGATCGCCCGCTCATGGGCCGACGAATATAACTTCCCTATGTCGCCACATGAGCGGGAGGATCTGCCGCAGGTTGCGCAGTACATGGGTACGATAAAAAAGTCGGCAGTATTATTGCGCATCCAGCTTAGGGACTACATACAGGGCGAGCTTCTTCGGCTTTACCCGGGCGTGCTCAAAGATATGCAACACGCCCACCTGCCTGAGTTGATGAAGGCAGTTGGCGTACATCAGCGAGCAATGAACGCGATGCAGCCACACAAGGTGCTGGCGGGCCTTCCCTTCCGCGTCTATGTCACGGCCAGCGCCGATAACCTGTTAGCAGAAGCCCTCGTAGAGGATGGAAAACAGCCGGAGGTGGAGCTTTGCCCATGGACTGAGAATAGAGGCATGGTGTGGCCGCCCTCCGTATTCGAAAAGGACCCCGCCTATAAACCCAACGAGAAACAACCCCTGGTTTACCACCTCTTTGGGAGTCTTAGCAATCTCGACTCCCTGGTCCTAACCGAAGATGATTATTTCGACTATCTCATTGGCGTGACCGATAACAAGGAGGCCATTCCCCCGGTGGTGCGCGACGCTCTAGCCAACAGAGCGCTCCTATTCCTGGGTTTCCACATGGAAGAGTGGGACTTCCGGGTGCTCTTGCGCAGTATCGAAAGTCAGCAGGGGAATAGGCGCCTGGCACAGTTCGCTCATGTTGCCGTGCAGATAGACCCCGAAGAAGGCCAGTTCATCAACTCAGCCGGAGCGCGCCGCTACCTGGAGAAGTACTTCGAGACATCGAACATCAGCATCTACTGGGGCAGCGTCGAAGACTTCCTGGCAGAGTTGCAAAAGCAATGGTCCAGCAATGGTTGCGCCGAACGGTTCCAGGGGTGTGATTAGGTAAATGTTCAGAGTTGGGGTGCACCGTAGGGGCGAACCTTGTGTTCGCCCTCTTGACCAAGCGGTATGCGGAGAGGGCGAACACAAGGTTCGCCCCTACAGAGCATCCCAACCCTGAACATTTACGTGATTAGGGGGGAACGCGCCCGAACGCGGAATACGGAATAAGAGAGGGGCCATAGATGGCTAGCATGGTTAGCGACAAGGAAACCAACCCGAATCCCTTTGTGGGGCCGCGTCCCTTCAAGAGGGGAGAGACTCTCTATGGGCGGGACCGGGAGAGAACCAACCTGCGCTATCTGCTCATCGCCGAACGCATCCTCCTCCTCTACTCTCCCTCCGGCGCTGGCAAGACCTCCCTCATACAGGCTGCCCTCATCCCCGACATGCTCAATAGAGAGAAGTTCCAGGTGCTACCAGTAATGCGCGTCAACCTGATCCCACCGTCGTCGGTGCAGGGCGACTCCGCCGACACGATCACCCCAGACAACCGCTACATCTTCAGCCTGCTCCTCTCCCTGGAGAAGGATTTGCCACATGAGAAGCAACTACCGGAAGCTGAATTGGCGGGCATGGGCCTGGCCGACTATCTGAACGAGCGGCTGCCCAGTGTGATGACGGCGACAACAAGCGCCGGAAATGGCGGGGGCAAAGGCAAAGGCAAGGGCAACGTCAACTACGAATGCCAGTTACTCATATTCGACCAATTCGAGGAGGTGCTGACCCTCGACCCCACCGACCAGGAGGGCAGACAAGCCTTCTTTGAACAGGTTGCAGAAGTCCTGCGCGACCGCAATCGCTGGGCGCTGTTCTCCCTGCGAGAAGATTACCTGGCTGCCCTGGACCCTTACAGGCGCAGCATTCCCACCAGACTGAAGAACCGCTTCCGCCTCGATCTCCTGAGCGAGAGGGATGCTCAACTGGCGATCCAACAGCCCAACAACCCAGGAGGCGAGATATTCACCGACGCGGCGGCCATCAAACTGGTCAATGAATTGCGCACCGTGCAGGTACAGCAGCCGGATGGCGCTTTCCAGCCTAAGTTGGGGCAATACATAGAGCCTGTGCAATTGCAGGTGGTTTGCGACCAGTTATGGAAAAAGACGCGCCTCCACCCAGGGCCAATAGAGGAAAAAGACATCGAGGATGTCAAGGACGTAGATAGTGCGCTGGCTTCTTACTACAACGAGCGGGTAGAAGAGATCGCCTCTCAGACAAAAGTGAGCGAGCGTAGCATCCGGGACTGGTTCGACAATAAGCTGATTACTAAAGATGGCGTCAGATGGCAGGTATTACAGACGCATGGCAAAAGCGAGGGGTTGGACAACCAGGCTATCTTAGCTTTTGTGGACGCCCATCTGGTGCGCAAGGACGACCGTCGGGGGGCCACCTGGTACGAATTGGCCCACGACCGTCTGATAAATCCAGTAAGAGAGGCTAATAGGTTATGGCGTGAGAAGCACTACAATACCTTGCAACAGCAGGCGGCGCTATGGGAGAGTGAAGGGAAGCCAGAGACGCCTAGAAATCTGCTGAGACGCCGCGAGTTATTAGAAGCGGAGCGGTGGGCAAAAGACCACGAAGACGAATTGACGAGTGGAGAGCGGGACTTCCTGGCGAAGTGTAGTCAAGCGCAGAAGGAGAGGCAGAGGCAGCGTTATGCCCTCATCGGCGTGGGGATGCTTGTGGTCGCTACAATGCTCGGGCTTATCATTTTCTTTAGACAACAAGCTGAGTTGAAAGGGCAAAGACTTGAAGTGGAAGGGCAACGACTTGAGTTGGCGGTAAAAAATGCCAACCTGAGCCAGGCAACAGCCATCATCGCCGTCCAACAGCAGGCGCTGGTCCAGCAGCAGGCCACAGCGGTGGCCCAACGGCAACAAGTCACCGCGCTCGCGGAGCAGCGCAGCCTGGCACGCTCACGCCAGTTGGCTTCGCAAGCCTTCAACCACCTGGACGACCAGCTTGACCTGGCTTTGCTGCTCAGTGTAGAGGCTGAACGTGCAGACGACACTATAGAGGCCGATGATAGCTTGCTTACTGGGCTACAGCATAGCCCTTACCTCACAGCATTCCTGGGACGCCACATAGCTTCAGTACGGAGCGTGGCGTTCAGCCCCGACGGCAAGGTGCTGGCCTCCGGTAGCTGTGGACAGTTGGACAACTTCGGACAGTGCAATCGTGGTGAAGTGCGCCTGTGGGATGTCCTTGCGCACCAGCCGATCAGCCCCACGCTAAACGGCCATAACGGCTCCGTATACGGCGTCGCATTCAGCCCCGATGGGAAAGCGCTGGCCTCCGTCAGTGAGGACAAATCTGTAATCCTATGGGATATTGCCGGTCGTGGGCCGATTGGACAACCATTGCGTGTACCATCCCACACCCTCGAACTTCGTTCCGAGGTTCGCAGCGTGGCGTTCAGTCCCGATGGTAAGACACTGGCTGTGGGCAGCAAGGATGGCGCTGTCTACCTCTGGGATGTCACAGGCGCTTCGGTTGCCAATATTGTCAGCAACCGCCCTCCTGATTTCACTTTGAAAGACCAGAAAGACCAGGCTCCTGTCAGTTGGGTGATGAGCCTGGCCTTCAGCCCGGACGGCAAGGTGCTGGCTTCGGGAGACTGCGGAAACGACGCTGCCAGTCCGTGTAAGCGAGGCGAGGTACGATTATGGGATGTAGGCATGCACCTGCAAATCGGCCAGCCCCTCGTCCGCCACGGATCTTACGTGCGCGCCGTGGCGTTCAGCCCGGACGGCAAAACCCTGGTCTCAGGTGGGGACGACGGCAATATCATCTTCTGGGACGTCAGCGGTATCGGTTCGGGGAGCGAGCCTACGGGCCAATCCCTGCACAGCGACCTCAACCCAGTACTCAGCCTGGCGTTCAGCCCGGATAGCAAGACGCTGGCGGTAGGTGGCTGCGTGTTCGACAGGCAGGGGCAAAAGTGCGCTCGCGGCGAAGTGCAGGTCTGGGATGCTGCTACTCGCAAGCCGCGCGAACAGCCCTTCACAGGCCATGCCGAGACCGTTCGCAGCGTGGCGTTCAGCCCAGACGGCAAGACCCTGGCGTCAGGCGGTGATGACAAGGCTATAATCCTGTGGGACCTGGACAGGCGTTATCCCATCGGAAGGCCCGTCAACGGAGATAAAGCTGGCGCTCAGGCAAAGGTAGCCTTCAGTCTCGATGGGAAGACCCTCGCCTCCGGTGGTTGCGCAGCGCCGTCCTCAGTTGGAGCCTGCGCCCAGGGCGAGATACGCTTGTTGAACACCACCACCCTCCAGCCGCTCGGCCAACCGCTCACCGGCCACCAGGCTTCCGTGGAGAGCCTGGCATTCAGCCCGAACGGCAAGACGCTGGCATCGGGCAGCGGGGACCAGAGCATCACCTTATGGGATCTGCGCCCGACCGTGCCTCTCAACCGGACGCTATCCACTCGCGGTACTCCCGTGCAAAGTCTTGCGTTCAGTCTGGATGGTAAGAAGTTGGCTACGGTCGGCGGTAATGAGATAAACATATGGGATGTTGGCGTCCAATACCAACCCCTCCTGCCTATCACGACCGATATGCAATATCTCACCAGCGTAGTCTTCAGCCCTGACAGCAAGACCCTGGCGGCGGGGGGTTGCGTGCAAATCGTCGCCGGATTGTGTGACCAAGGCGAGGTGCGCCTATGGAATATCGCTACTCGCCAACAGGTAGGCACGCTCGGCGGGCACGCTAGCCAGGTATCCAGCATTGCTTTCAGCCCGGATGGGGCGTTGTTGGCGTCAGGGAGTTGCGCAAGACGCTCCGATTCGGGCACGAACTGCGTTCAAGGTGACATTCGTTTATGGAACGCCGCCACATACCAGCCACGCAACCCAGATTTGATAGGGGACGTTAAATCGGTAGGTAGCCTGGCTTTCAGCCCGGACAGCAAAACCCTGGCCTCGGCGGGCACCGGCGGTATTACCCTGTGGAATCTTCAATTGAACCTGCCACTTGGCTCGTTACTTCCGGGCTTTGCATTCCAAAACACAACACAGGGCACGTCACCCGACGAAGCGCCATTCCCACAGGTCGTCAATGAGACTTCCAGCGTGGCGTTCAGCCCCGACGGTAAAACCCTGGCTTCGGGCCACCCTTCAGGCCCGCCCATCCTATGGGATGTCCAGCCACAACATTGGATAGAAGCCGCCTGCGCAATGGCGAACCGCAACTTCACCCCTGTAGAATGGCGGCAGTATATGGGCGACGCCACCTACCGCCAAACTTGCCTAGGGCTTGTAACGGGAGGTCAGTAGTGTTGATGACCTGCGCCCGATAACTCCCCCTGATCACACATCACGCATCACGCATCACTCTTTTTCAGCCTTCGCACCGGCTTCTTTCTCGTCGGCCAGACGTTGTATCTCGCTTTGCAGGGTGGGTAGGTCCTCGTTTTGTGGGTCGAGGCGAAGCAGGCGACCGTATAGACGCGCTGCCTGGCCGTATTCGCCCATAGCAGTAAGCTGCTTTGCCAGCGCATAATGCCCGTGTACGTCTTCGGGCGAGAGCGCGAGTATCTGATGGAGCGCCGCGATAGCTTCCTCGGTGCGCCCTTCCTGGATGAAGAGATCGGCCAGAGCGCGCTCACTCGCGATTGCGTCGTCAAGCCTGCCAGACTGGATGTACATATTGATAAGCTGGTCTCTGGCGTCCAGGTCTCTTGGAGCGATGCGCACTATTTTCTCGTAAATACTGATCGCCTTCTCATGCTGGCCCATCGTGTAGTGCAGATCGGCGGTCTTCTGGAAGGTCTGCATAGCGTCTTTGAGCAGCCCTGCTTTCAATTGTAATTCGGCCAGGGTGTTTAGCTCGCCGATTGCCTGGTCGGTCATACCCAGCTTCAGGTACAGGTCGCTCAATTTGCGGCGAACAGCCACATTATTTGGTGCCAGGCGCGCCATATGTCCCAGTGTCTCCAGGGTTCTTTCGGTATCGTTGGACTTCTGGTAAGTGACCAGCACGTCATTCAATTCGCTCAGGGCGTCGGTCAGGCGGCCCTGGCGGAAGTAGAGGTCGGCGAGGCGAGTATTCACCTCCTGGTCTTCCGGCATGAGCGTCTTGAGGGTCTGGAGCGCCTGCAAAGCCCCAGGCCAGTTGCTTTGGGAAGCGTACGCCTCTGCCAGTCCGTAGTAAAGCTGCACAGGGTCGGCCAGGCGCGTAAAATCGTATTGGGGTCTGGGCGACTCCAACGTTGCCCTGCCCTCTACATCAGCTTCACGCCCGATAGTTAGCAACTCGATTGCACGGGTGTAATGCCGCACGGCCAGGCCCCACTCCTTGGCATTGATAGCCATATCGGCGCGCATCTGTGCCATGAGCATTTCGACCAACCGCATGGCTGCTTCAGAGTCCATAACGTCCGCACCGGGCGAGGCTGAAGAATCAGTCGTGGGTGGCTGCGCATCGCCGAGGGATATGGACAAGATGCCCTGGTCCAACGTATCGGCGGCTATGTCCTCCAGTCCTGCGCGCCCCGCCAGCACTGCAAGGGCATAGTGTAGAGACGGTGAATTGTACTGCTTTATCGCTTTATGAAATTCCTCCATGAAGAGGCGTGTATTGGCAGAGTCCTGTGAGGAGCGTTCCACAAGGCTGTTCAGGGCGTCCCACTGGGCAACCTCGCCCATCTGCGTAAGGGAAATAAAGAGGCGTATCAATGCCAGGTCGTTGCCCGGATCGAGTTGCAGCGCCTTGCTCAGTTCGACAACGGCTTCGGCAGCCCTTCCTAACGCTGATAGATATGTGCCAACGTGGAGAGCGACATCCGATGAGTTAGGGAGGTTATCCTTCAGGCTGAGGGCTTCGTCAAGGGCGCGTTCGATGTTACCCGCCTGGTAGTGGCGGTCGGCCACGCCAAGAAGCGCCCGAGCCGCGTCATCTACCCGGCCTGCTCCCAGGAGTAGCGTACCCAGACGAGATTGCAACGCGGGATTGTCCGGCTGCAAGAGCAACAGACGCTCGCATACTTCGGCTGCCTTCACAGTATCGCCGCGCACCATGTAGGTATCCAGCACCGCTTGATACTTGGTGGCAGCGTCCTGGATTTTGCCCTGGTGCAGATAAACGTCGCCGAGCAGCATATGGATTGGAAGATAAGTTGGCTGATCGTGTATAACCATCCAGCACGAATCGATTGCCGCGTGCCACCTGCCCTCTGCAATCGCCTGCTCACTCTCCGCGATAATAAGCTGAGTAGACAGGTCTTGCTCTTGCTTATCTTCCATCACTGTGTTGGGTAGCTCGGCAAGTTCCGTTGCGAACTCCGTATTGAGCGCAGAATCGGGTGGGGGTAGCATTTCGGTTGCCCCGGCGCTAGAAGAAATGAGTGAGGTAGCGTCGTTAGGGAGGTCCACCCGTAGGGGCGCACGGCCGTGCGCCCCTACAACCGATAACCCCGCGCCATTATCGGAAGCCTTCAAGTATTCGGTAATAGAGTGCAGGTTACTCCCCGGCTTGCCTATGACCGAGGTTGCCATCTCTGCGCCCGCGTTATTGGTCCCCGCAGCCAGAAGCGCAGTGCCTACGGGTAGATACGCGGTGGACGATTCCCCGCCGGGAGCGCGCATGATCTGCGTGCCGACATCGGGCGCCTTGCCAGGGTCGAGCGCCGAGCTTCCACGGCTGATACCTTCCAACTTGCTCTGGATGCTTCGATTGTATAACTCGTCGGCTTTCTTCTCAATTTCGGCCAGTTGCGGGTGCGCCCACTTCTTCTGCTTGAAAGTAGCGGCCAGGTTGGAGAAGAGGGAGGCGGCGCGCCCAGGGTTGTTATCGGACAGGTGGGCTTCGGCAGCCGCTTTGTAAAGCTGGATGAGTTCGTCTACTTCGGAGCGACTTATCTTGTCAAGCTCGACGAGGGCCAACGCGCGCTCGAAGGCCGTCACCGCCTTTGAACTATTGCGAAGGTCTATGTAGCATTGCCCCAGCACGTAGTTGGCAGACATGGCGAACTCTGGATCGCTTAGAGCGCGTTCCAGGAAGGCGATTGCGCTCTCTGAGCGACCCATCTGCTGGTTGAGCACGCCCGCGCTGTAGAACACGGCAGGTTGCTTCGCGCCGGTGCGCACCGCCTGGTCGTATAGCTCTAGCGCCTGAGCGTAATCGCCCTGCTCGGAAGCCTGGGAAGCTTGCACGGCGAGAGCGGTAGCTTCTTGCGGCTGCGGCTCCGAATGGAAGAGCATTTGCGTGCTGATAGCAGACGAGGGGCGGTCGGCAACCTCTCCGTCGCCCGACAGCGCGACGGTGCCAGCAGCCTCTGCCAGGCGGCGACGCACCGTATACACCCAGCGTCGGATGTCGGGGTTGTTGGAGTCGAGGGCGGAGGCTGCGTCGGCGTGCTGTTGCGCCTCACCCAGGCTGCTCTGGTCAAGGGCGATCTGAGAGAGGGCGAGGTGCTCAATTGCCTGCGCGGGCTGGTCGTCTACCTGCTGATTCAGGTCGAGCAAGCGGCTGTGAACGTCCTTATTCTTGGGCATGGCGCGCGAGAGGTCGCGCAGGGCACGAATAGCTTCGTATACCTGATTGTTCTCGATATACAGGTCGGCCAGGCGCGCGTAAGTGGCCTGGGCGTTGTCCTGTTGGCCTAGTGCCAAGTAGATTTCTGCCAGGCGGTTGAGCGCAAAGGCGTCGGTAGCGTCGGCGCTCAGGAGGCGTTCGTATGCGGCGAGGGCCTGGGGCCATTGCCGCAAGCGGAACATGCACTGGGCCATGTTGCGTTGAGCGGTGCGGTCGTTGGGGAACTCAGAGAGCGCGCGCCCGTACTCTTTCAGGGCGCGTTCCCACTGGTTAGCCCACGCATACTCGTGCGCCCGCTTCATTGCCGTATCGTAGATAGACTTGTTGCCAGCCATAGTGCCCTTCTTTGAGTTACAGGTTGAAGGTTGGAAGGTTGGAACGTTCCAACGTTCTAGTCCCAAGATAATACAAACCGGCAGATAAAAGCTCTGCCGTGACCTGAGTATAGCATAGAAAAATGGCTTGTAGTCGAAATCTGGGAGTAAGGGAAGGGGGTATTGGGAAGGAAGTACTGCCTTGTGTGATTCCACTCGTGATTCTCCCCAGGCGTGAATGCACGCCTGACAGAGCGCGTTGTTGAGTGTGGTTCAGCATTTATGATGAATAGATACTTGACTTTTCACTGGTAGAGAGTGATAATACCTTCCAGAAGGAGGTATGGTATTATGAGCTATCACAAACCTCATTCCAAGCGTCTTTCATTTGTATTGCGTGCTCTCGTTTACTTACCTCTTGCACTTCTGCTCTTTGGTATAGCGCAGACGCCAGGCTTATCTAACTTGCAAGCTTCTGGCTCATCGCCTGATGCCTTGACAGCTGGCGCTTATGCTTACCCGCTTGCTACTACAACTCCGACCATTACTATTACCCCTACATCAACACCCCTGCCTTGCGGCCTCGCCTGGAACGTAATTGATAGCCTCAGCCCTGGCTCCACAACCAATTCCCTTTTCGGGGTAGCTGCTGTTTCGCCTAATGACGTATGGGCTGTGGGTGGCTCTGATGTCGATCCATCCCTCCCTTCTATGATACAACACTGGGACGGCACTCAATGGAGCATAGTTCTCAGTCCCAACCCCGGCACTTCCACTAACTTACTACTTGGCGTAAAGGCAGTATCGGCTAATGATGTGTGGGCTGTAGGCTATTACTCGTCGTCTGGCCCCTCGCGGACGTTAGTCGAGCACTGGGATGGCACCCAATGGAGCGTTATACCCAGCCCTAACATCGGGACAACAACGGATAATACACTTCGGCAACTGGCAGTAATTTCCGCCAACGATATATGGGCTGTGGGAGAATACAATAACAGCATCGGATATGCTAACCCTCTAACGGAACACTGGGACGGCACTCAATGGAGCATAGTTCCAAGCCCCAGCCCTGGGCCTAACCAGACTATCAGCTACCTGTACGGCGTGTCTGCGATTTCGACCAATGATATATGGGCTGTTGGCTTCTACAACGCTCCTGGCGGTCAGCATACATTTACCATCCACTGGGACGGCGTCCAATGGAGTATTGTGCCAAGCCCCAACGCAGGCACTTTCTACAACGACAATGTCCTGATGGGTGTGACTGCTGTCACCACTAACGATGTATGGGCTGTGGGCTACTACATCGGCGATACCGATGGCGTCCAGACTTTAGTATTGCATTGGACTGGGGTAGAGTGGACCGTAGCGCCAAGCCCTAATGCCACTACGCACGGCAACTACTTGTACACTGTGGACACCGATACAGCTAACGGTGCAAACGATATATGGGCCGTTGGCTACGATCTTAACGGCACGAGGGGTGAAACATTGGTCTTGCATTGGGACGGGGTTCAGTGGAGTATTGCCCTAAGCCCTAGTCCTGGTGGCTACCACAACCAGTTGAACAGGGTAGCGGTCTTGTCCAATCACGACGTTTGGGCTGTGGGCTATAAGAGGAACTGCTTCTCGGGTTGTTCCTGGGAGACGCTAGTGGAGCATTATTCCGACCCCTGCGCTTTATCCTCCCCAACTCCCACACCTACAGGTACAGCGGTGCTTGTAGGCCATGTGACTTGGCAGGGCCGTCTATCGCAACCGAACGCCTTGCAGCAGTTGCCCATCACCCTAACCCTCAGATCAGGCAGCAACGAAATCAACTACCTCCAGCAAACAACGGATGCCAGAGGCTTTTTCACAGTTACTGCTCCATCTTATCCCAATAACTACCAGTGGAGGGCAAAAGGCCCCAAGTACCTGGCTAATGCTGGCAGCCTTGGGTTGCAGGTTGGAAGGTGGAAAAGTTGGGAGGTTCAAACGACACAGGTAGAGATGGGGCTGATGAGAGTAGGGGACGCCAACAGCGACAACCTGGTAAACGCAAGCGACTTTAATATCGTAAAGAGAACCTTTGGTAGGTCGAGTGGACAGCAAGATTACGACGACAGGGCGGACTTCAATGGGGACCAGCTAGTGAACATAATTGACTTCAACCTAATGAAGGTCAACTTCGGGCTGGCAGGAGCGCCACCCCTGAACCCCTGAACTCTTCCCTGGACTATGAGCCTGGTGAGGGCTTGGTAAGCTATCATCAAAACGCGAAATGTGATGCGTGAAACGTGATTACCGTCGGTTATGGTAACTCACATTTCACGCATCACGTCTGGCGTTCAGCAACTAGGGACGACGAGCTGTGGCTGGGTGATCATACACTAAAGCTAACGTCTGCTTTAGCTGCGTAGTCGTATCGACGTAGTAGCCTACAGTCCACGCTGTATAGCCAGCTATAAGGGAGCCGCCCGGGGTGACCGAGACCCCGTACAGCAAATTGCCGCTTCCTGACACCTGGTTTTGACTGCTTACAATGCTCCATTGCGTGCCGTTCCAGTATTCGATCAGCGTGCCGGTGCCTCCATAACCGGTTGCCCAAACGGCGTTCGACTGCACTGGCGCAAGCCCCCTTAGAGAGTTTGTACCTGTGATCGTATTGGGACTAGAAACGTAACTCCATGTTGAGCCGTCCCAATGCTCGGTAAGTGAGAGATAGCGAGTGCCAGAAGGCACATAACCGCCCACACTCCATATGTCGTTGCTGGTTATTGCGGCTATTTTGTAAAGTGCATCGACCGTACCCGGATTAGCGCTCGAAACTGTATTCCAGGTAGAGCCATCCCACCGCATAATTAGTGTATAGGGCCCTATAATATCATTGTAGAGACCGGAAGCCCATACGTTAGTCGAGTTTACAACTGTTAGTCCTTGTAGATTGTTGTCATAAGAGCTTGCATTAGGACTGCTGACTGTGGCCCATTGGCTCCCGTTCCAATGCACTATTAAAGTCCTCTTTTTGCTGGTGGAAGAATCGATGTAATAACCGACAGCCCATGCGTCCGTACTAGATACAACAGCTACCGCGTTGAGGACATTATCGCCAGAATTTGGCGCGTTCGGACTGGTAACTTTGTTCCATGCGAAACCGTTCCAGCGCATGATGAGGGTTTGGTCAGCGCCACCGCTGACGGTAGTATAGTCGCCTACCGCCCATACGTCAGTGCCGGATGTAGCAGCCACACTATATAGGCTGCTGCTGTAGGAGTTTGGCACGCTGAGAGAGGAGATACTCCAAGATGTGCCATTGTAGCGTTCAGCAAGGGCTGTTTCGACAGTGTTAGTAAGGGCCCACCCTACAGCCCATACGTTGTTGGACGCAATAGCATCCACATCCCAAAGGGTGTTGTGGACGTTAGCAACGTTGAGTGGATTATTAATGCACCAGGCATCGGTGCCGCATGTCGCCAGAGCGACGGGTATGCGGCTTACACTTGAGCCGATAAGCACGCCTATAAGAAGCAAAATGCTGACAAGCATCGTTTTGAGATATTTCATCGTAGCTGTTCCTTTCATGTTGAGCTAATGCGCCCCTTAACTTACGTAAGGAGAGTGGTAACGATACTAATACATCAAAACGCCAAACATAAAGCTAGATTGGCCGTCACCTCCCTTCGTAAACTACACAAAGCAGGCTCAACATGCAAATTACAGTCATTAGACAGTCGTAATTCACACGAGACAACGACGCAATACTACAACGGGCCTGCTGACTTATGGCTACAACTTGGTTAGGATGCTGCATAATACTGCTAATTCCTTGCATTGTCAACAGACAATTCTCTGGCGATTACCCACAACTTTGTGGGTAATCGCCAGACTTACACCATCTTTAGCGGCAACCCTCACCCTACCTCCTGCGTACATACCGTTGACAATAATCGAACCCTCACTCTATACTGTGCGCGAGATGAATCTCCATACAGAAGGTTGGGTTAAGAACCTTCCAACCTTCCAACCTGCAACTCTATGACAGGAGGCGACGAATGAATACGCGAGTTACGGCCAGGGCAAGGATACCCTTGCTGTTGGTGCTTGTCGTCAGTAACGTGTTGGGCAGCCTTGCATTGGCGGGGTGTGACATGGGCGGGGTGTCGTCGTCCAACTCCACGCCTACGAAGCCAGACAACGCGATAGAGGTTAAGTTCGCGTATTCGTCGGAGAAGCAGCCCTGGATAGAACCCCTGGCTGCGCAGTTCAACAAAGAGAAGCATACGCTGACGGGGGACAAGCGGCCTATCTTTATCAATGCGTTCGTAGCGGATAGCGGCACGGCTCGCTCACAAATCGTGGACAAGTCGCTTCAACCCACTGTGTGGTCGCCG
>JBBQIC010000003.1:0-38001 GCA_038324555.1 Chloroflexia bacterium | reverse complement strand
ACGTCCACGCCCTTATAAGCTTCTTCCAGCCGCAGCAGTTCGGCCCAGCCGGGGCGAGAGTGGCGTTGGGCTAACCCTACCACTCCGTAGGAGCGTTGGGCCGCGCGGCTTGCAAGGTGGGCGATGGCCCTCGGCGAGACTTCTATCTTCCCAGGTTGGCCGCTCTGGCCGACTTTCAGGCTTATAGATTCACTGCCCTGTGAAGACGCGTATCCATCCATGTCAGCAGACTGTGACGCCTTCCCTTCGCTTCGCTTGATGGCAAGCTTGCCGTTGGAGGAAACCGCGTCCGGTTGTAATCCAAAGCCGCTACGATCTCTGCGGTGTCTTGAAGCCATAGCTAAAACCTTGCCAAAATGGGGCTGATGTGGTAAGATAAAAAACTGTGCAGCCGAATACCGTGCTGATAATATACTAACGACTAATATAACTGAAAAGCCCGCTTTCGTAAAGGGCTTGCTATAGAAGAGAAGAGAGAGGGACCAAAGATGGCAATGTGTGAAGTGTGCGGCAAAAAGCCTAACTATGGCCACAACGTGAGCCACGCGAAGAACCACACGAACCGGCGCTGGATGCCCAACATCCAGGCCACCCAGGTGATGGTAAACGGTGAGTACCAGCGCGTGAAGCTATGCACCCGCTGTCTGCGCACCCTGAACAAGACCCAACGCGCAGGTTCCTAGCCGCATAAGGTAGACTAAGCGCAAAGACAGAGGTAGGGGCGCACGGCCGTGCGCCCCTACCTCTGTCTTTGCGCTTCGTTCTAAGGGTTCGGGCTGATGGGCGGCGCGCCTCCCTGCCCGAAATTGATCTTCAAGAGATTGAAGTCCAGGATGGTGACGAGTTGATCGCCGTTGAAGTCCGCCCGGTCGTCATAGTTTGGGTCGCCTGTACCCAGGCCATACGTGGGCTTCAGGATGTTGAAGTCGAGGGCAGTTATCAGGTTGTCGTTGTTGGCGTCTCCTGCCCTCATCACGCCCATGTCCAGGTTGACCGTTCCGGTGCCTGTCAACGTGACAGTGCCTGAATTAGCCAGGTACTTGGGGTTCTTCGCCCGCCAGTTGTAGGTTCCGGCAGGTAAAGTGCCCACTGCTGTCGTGAAATAGCCTCTAGAACTGGTGCTCTGACTTGGGTAGTTGACTTCAGTCGTACCTGACTTGAGTGTGAGGGTGATGGGTAGTTGCAGTCGTGGGTCAGGTTGGGAAGGACGACCCTGCCAAGTCATATGGGATACCAAGCCTGGGTTATGCCATATACCGAAGTGGACGGAAGGCTTATTACCTGCTGAATTGAAAGAGCCACCTACATGCACATCAAGGTCATTGATGCCTATTGCATAGACATTGCCATACACACCATTACTCGCATCATTGCCCAGGGCAGACCAAAGGTTCCCATTCCACATCGCTATACTGTTGGCAGGTATTTCCCCTGCATATGTGAAACGGCCACCCACATATACATCGCTCCCACTGATTCCTATCGCTTTGACACCGATATCCACACCACCACTTACACCGTTACCCAGGGCAGACCATGCGCTTCCATCCCACATTGCTATGCTGTTGGCAGGCATTCCTCCTGCCTGTGAGAAAGAGCCACCCACATAGATATTGCTCCCGCTTATCTCTATAGCATAGACCCAGTCATTCACGCCATTACCCGCACCGTTACCCAGGGCTGACCATGCGCTCCCATCCCACATTGCTATGCTGTTAGCAGGTATTCCACCTGCCTGTGTGAAGGAGCCACCCACATAGACATTGCTCCCACTGATTCCTATAGCATAGACAGAACCATCCACGCCATTATTCGCACCGCTGCCTAGGGCCGTCCATGTGCTCCCATCCCAACGGGCTATGTAATTGGCAGGCATTCCACCTGCCTGCGTGAAGGAGCCACCCACATAGACATTGCTCCCGCTTATCCCTATCACTCTGACAGCGTCATTCACGCCATTACTCATGCCGCTACCCAGGGCAGACCATGCGCTCCCATTCCACATCGCTACGTGGTTGGCAGGTATTCCCCCTGCATAGATGAAAGAGCCACCCACATACACATTGCTCCCACTGATCCCTATAGTATAGATATAGTCATTCACGCCATTACTCACGCCACTACCCAGGGCTGACCATGTGCTCCCATTCCACATCGCTATGCTGTTGGCAGGTATTCCTCCTGCCTGTGAGAAATAGCCACCCACGTACACATCGCTCCCACTTATCCCTATCGCATGGACCCAGCCATTCACGCCATTACTCGCACCGTTACCCAGGGCAGACCATGCGCTCCCATTCCACATCGCTACGTGGTTGGCAGGTATTCCTCCTACATAGGTGAAACGACCACCCAAATACACATCGCTCCCACTGATCCCTATAGCATAGACTTCGTTATCCGCACCAGAGAGGTAAAACCTGTCGTCCCAATTCTCATCGCCTGGAACTAGTTGCGCATGGTCAGCGCCAGGATTTGCCGTTGGGCTTATCCGCTTCTGCGGCTCACCTGCCTTAGCTACCCCTGCCCGTACAAAGCGAGGCTGTCCCCCTGGACCGCTTGCCATCTGCCAGCCTGTGGGGTCGAGGCTGCCACTGAAGCCGCTATCTACGTTGAGCGAGCCGTCTTTGTTCAACACCTTTTCCAGGGGCGTTGTGGGTCGCCCTAATTCCTGACTCTTAGTGGATCCAAACGTGGACACGGGAACATCCTGGGCGTGCGTCGAAGTCAACTGGGTTGCCCCTGGTAGTGAGGTCCCGCATAACAAGAACAAAATAAGGGGCCGGATGAAGAAGGCAATTACTCGCCGGGAAAGAGGATAGGCTGGTTTTGTAGAGTTCATTTATAGCTCTCCTATAGCGTCATATGGCCGCACTCAAGAGGAGGCGCTAAAGGCATTGCAAAGAGGTAAAGAAATGACGGCGAAATATCCTGGCAACTATTAGCACCTTTGTAATGATAGCTGTGGCTTTCCACCTGGCAAGTTCCATTATAGCACTAACTTCCCCGCCCTCATAGTGTTTGATTATCAAACTGCAAACTTTATCCCCAATCGAAGCAAGAGATGCGAAAGAGCACCCATTCAATAAAAAAACCAGCCCTGCGGCTGGCTTTTTATTGAACCTAAAGTAATCCCCGCAGATCAGGCCGTCTCTTCCAACTCCCTCGCCAACGCCAAATCTGCAGCGGCTGTCTTGGCCGCCGTATCGCGCTCGTAGTTGCGCCCTGCTCGGTCGTTGCGGGAGATCACTACCGGGCTGCGTGTGCCTTCTATCACGTCCTCGGTGATCATGCACTTACCCACGCCCTCCTGAGACGGTATCTCGTACATCACGTCGAGCAACGTCTCTTCGATGATGGTGCGCAGGCCGCGAGCGCCGGTCTTCTGCTTGAGGGCTTTGTCGGCGGCAGCTTCCAGGGCTGCGTCGGTGAAGACCAACTCCACTTTGTCCTGCTGCATCAACTTCTGGTACTGCTTGACGATAGCGTTCTTCGGCTCGGTGAGGATGCGCACGAGCGAGTTGCGGTCGAGCGGGTTGAGGGATACTATTATAGGCAGGCGGCCCACGAACTCAGGGATGAGGCCGTACTTGAGCAGGTCTTCGGGTATCACCTTCGAGAGGAGGGCGGCTGATTGCGCGGCGCGGTCTTCCGGGTGCTTGGAACGTGTGAAACCGAGTGCGTTGCCGCCCCCGACGCGCCTGGAGATGATCTCTTCAAGCCCCTCGAACGCCCCGCCGCATATGAACAGGATGTGGTTGGTGTCCACCTGGATAAACTCCTGGTGGGGGTGCTTGCGGCCCGACTGCGGAGGCACATTGGCTACCGTGCCTTCTACGATCTTGAGGAGGGCTTGCTGTACGCCTTCGCCCGACACATCGCGGGTGATAGAGGGGTTGTCGCCTTTGCGGGCTATCTTGTCTATCTCGTCTATGTAGACGATGCCCTTCTCGGCCCGGGCTATATCCAGGTCAGCCGACTGCAACAGCCGGAGCAGTATGTTCTCCACGTCCTCGCCCACGTAGCCCGCCTCGGTGAGGGCGGTGGCGTCGGCGATAGAGAACGGCACGTCGAGTATCCTGGCGAGGGTCTGGGCTAGCAGCGTCTTGCCGCAGCCTGTCGGTCCGAGTAAGAGGATGTTGCTCTTCTGAAGCTCTACGTCGTCACCCTTCATGCTGGTGACGATGCGCTTGTAATGGTTGTATACCGCGACGGACAGCACCTTTTTGGCGCGGTCCTGGCCGATGACGTACTGGTCTAGCATTTCGGCGATACGCTTGGGCTTGGGTATCTGGCGACCGAGATTAAAGTCGGGCTTACCGACGGTCAACTCTTCCTCGTCAATGATCTCCCTGCAAAGCTCTACGCACTCATCGCATATATAGACCGCGCCCGGCCCCGCGATTAGCCTGCGAACGTCCTCCTGGCTCTTTCCACAAAAAGAGCACCGATACTGGGGCTTACCGCTGCGGGTATTAGCCATGCCTTCCCTCCAAATTATGAACTATGAAGTAAGAATTATGAACGCTTCCCTTCCTTTCATAATTCTTACTTCATAGTTCTTATTTATACACGTAGTCCGTCGGTCTTGATCAAGCTGTCGGCGCTCGACACCTCATTGGTGGCGATAGCATTGGCGGTCGTTACCACCTCATCTATAATACCATACTCTACGGCCTGGTATGAGTCCATGTACATATCGCGGTCAAAGTCGCGGGAGACTTTTTCGAGCGTCTGGCCCGTGTGGTTCGCCATAATTGTGCGAATCTTGGACTGCATTCTGAGCAGTTCGCGGGCCTGGATTTCCACATCGGGGGCATATCCACCTATCCCGCCGATACCCGCCGGGTGCATGTGGATAGTGGAGTTGGGCAGCGCATAACGCTTGCCTTTGGTGCCAGAGCAGAGGATGATCGTGCCCATCGAAGCCGATAGGCCGATGCAGATAGTGGTTATTTCGGGGCGCACGAATTGCATTGTGTCGTAGATTGATAGTCCTGCGGTGATGGAGCCGCCAGGGGACTGGATGTATATTTGGATGTCTCGCTCCGGGTCCTCGTGCTCAAGGAAGAGCAACTGGGCTACCACGGCGTTCGCTACCTGGTCGTCTATGGGAGTGCCGATGAAGATGATGCGGTCCCGCAGCAGACGAGAATAGATGTCGTATACGCGCTCGCCCCTATTGCTGCTCTCCACGACGTAAGGGATGATAGCCTGGGGGCTTTCCAGTTTTGAGTTTTGACCCTTCACTTCGTTCAAGGGCATGGTTTTGAGTTTTGAGTTTTGGATTGGCGACCAGAGTTCTGACTTGAAATTAGTGTTCATTATTTTCTCCTGTGAGCCATATTATACTTGATGGTGAAGCCTTGCACAATTGGTTTTCCCCGACCAATCTTCGGTACTTTTGGCTTGTATGAGCTACAAGTTCTGAGTTTAGGGATTTATGAGGCTCAATAGCTCGGAGCTTGTGATTCAATTATACCATCCCTGTCATCGGTTAGCCCCCATATGCCCCAATTGCCATGAGGTACGCTTCTTGCACAACGGTGAATATACCTAACTCACGTTACGCAGTCGAGTAGCAGGGTTACCGCCAAATCGAAAGCAAAAGTATGAGGGCAACAAACCAACCAACCCGTGTCATTCTGAGCCGCAGCGAAGAATCACTCACCTTACCAACCTGTTTGGAGATCAGTATCAGCGCCGTTATCTCCATTCCTGACACTTACGACCTCGTAGTGATTCTTCGCTGCGGCTCAGAATGACACGGGTTGGTTGATCTTCCTCCTGTAAGAGACTGCGTAAGGTGAGTACCTAAAAAAGGAGCTTACCAACGATGAGCAACTATATTAACTCGAGCAATCTTGACGATCCCCAATCAGACCCGCCGGACGATAAGATGGCAGGCTCTGACGATGCGCTGAATGAAGCAGGCGCGTTCCAGGAAGCGCCCTGGAATGAGGGAAAAGAGGAGGGCAATACCACCACTTCCGGCCCGATCACCGATGACTACGCCGACATCCTCAACCCAGGTACTACGACCCTTGACGAGGAGTTCGCGGGGACAGGCGGCATAGGCAGTATTAAGCAACCGCCCACCGAATTAGGCAAGTAGATAGGCAGATCCCTCTCGCTTGCGACCTCTTTTGTGACTTGGATATTTCCACGTTACAGGTCTTTTTGACTTATACGTTTACCTGTTGCTCGGGTTTCTGACCATTTAGCCACTCGTATTATACGAACTTATGTTCTATTATTGAGATGACATCTACTATTGGTGTCGTCTTGCCGTTTGTGTTTATAGAGTGCGATTGGGGGTAACAGTTCAGATTTAGGGTACTGTGTAGGGGCGAACCTTGTGTTCGCCCTCTTGACGAAGTGGTATGCAGAGGGCGAACACAAGGTTCGCCCCTACACAGTACCCTAAATCTGAACTGTTACGATTGGGGGGTAGAGTGATGAGTGTGAATGACGAGTTTACAGACAGTAGTAAAGAGACCGAGCCATTTGAATGTTACGACGATGAAGAGTTAGCGAATGCTGGGAAAGTCGGTTCCCATGAAGCGCGCAATGTGCTTTATATGCGGCACGGGGCGCTGATAAAAAGATTGGGAAGCTACGCCAAAAAGATACTCAGGATTGCTATATATAGCGGGAGGGTGAACGTGATTATTGACGGCGATGACATCGAGCAGCAGGCATTTGTAGTTTTTTGCGAATTACTTGCGTCCTGGGAACCGCAATCCGAACTGTTTATGAAATACCTGAAGCGCAGGATGCCCTGGCGCTTGCGAGAGTACGTGCATGACACCCTCGTTAGCAGGCGGGGCGACGTATCGCAGAAAACTCTGCCTCTGGAAGTGCATGGAGACGGTGACGAGTTATATTTGTTGCCACGCATGAACGACGACGTAGATGGCACAACGCAATGGGGCGACCACATAAAATCTTTGCCCTTCGATCTGCGCGCAACCCTCAAGCTCAGATATTACGACGACCTGACCAGCGCGCAAATTGCGGACCTCACCGGGCACACCAGGCGCGAAGTAGACAAGACTCTGCACAGCGCCATCGTAATCCTGCGCCGGGAGCTTCAAGAAAGATGGGAAGGAACGTGAATAACATAGGGTGAGGGATTAGGGTGAGGGAATAGTTTCTATTCCTACTCCCTCACCCTATTCCCTCACCCTACGGTTGGGCGTTTACTGCTTTCTACCTACGTCAGAGCCGGTAACGATGATCGTGCCCGTCATGTTCGGGTGTGGTGTACATATGTAGGAGTAGGTGCCTGGCGTGTTGAAAGTGTGTGTGTAAGATTGGTTCTGGTTGAGATTGCCGCTATCCCAGACTCCCGATGTGCTCGTAGATGTATGTCCTATGGCGTCCATATTGGTCCACCTCACGCTTGTGCCCGCCGGAATAGTAATGCTCGGTGGGACAAACGCGAAGCCCTGGATGGCGACGTCCCTGGCGGCGCTGCCCGTAACGGTAATCGTGCCGGTCATGCTCGGGTGGATTGTACAGTGATATGGGAACACCCCAGGTGTGGAGAAGGTACGCTGGTAGAATTGGTTCTGACCGAGATTGCCGCTATCCCATACTCCCGTATCACTGGTCGCGGTGTGCGTCGCGGAGTCGAAGTTGGTCCAGCGTATGAAAGACCCCACCGGGATAGTAATGTTCTGCGGGTTGAAGGCAAAGTTCATAATCTGGACGCCGAACAGGCCAGGAGTGGGCGTGCGAGTGGGCGTGCGGGTAGCTGTGCCTGCTACCGACGTGGCGGTGGGCGTGTTTGCTGAAGGTGTGTTGGTAGGTTGTGGCGGCGCGCCCGTGATAGCGCGATAGACGATCACGCTTATCTGGGCCCTGGTGGCGTTGTTGTCAGGGCGGAAAGTGCCGTCGTTGTAGCCGTTGATGATGCCGTGATTGTAGGCTGTCTCGATGTAGCCGTAGAACGGGTGGGTTGTTGGCACGTCCGAGAAGTGCGGACCTCCTGTTGTGTCTATCTCCCAACCCTGGGCGAGCACTATTATCTTGGACAGTTGCGCCCTGGTTACGTTGTTCTCAGGCCGGAAGCTGCCGTCACCATAGCCGTTGATGATGCCGTGATTGTAGGCGGTCTCTATGTAGACGTAGAAGACGTAGTCTTCGGACACGTCGGTGAAGTGAGGCCCGCCTGTGGTATCAATGGGCCAACCCTCGGAGAGCACCACTATCTTGGTCAATTGCCCGCGCTTGGTGTTGTTGTATGGGCGGAATGTGCCATCGTCATAGCCGCTAATGGCGCCATGGCAGGCGAGATACTGAACCGCCTCATAGAAGAAATCGCCTGGGTTCACGTCGCTGAAGGTGATGGTACACTCTGTTGGCGTGGGTGTAGGAGTGCCCCCTGGCGAGGTGGCGTCGTAGACCTGGCTGAAGTTAGCGCCGGTGGGCGTGTGGTTCGTGTAATCGTAACCACCGAGCGCGTACAGATAGCCGTCCATCTCTGTCGCCCCATAGTTGCGGGTGGCGTGCATTAGGCTGGCCCATGAACCCCAACTGTCGTTACCCGGATCGTATAAGTAACCCGTCGGGTCAGGCTCCGGGTAGCCTCCACCGGCGATGGCAATGTGGCCCGATATTTCGTAGCCCGTGCCTGTATTGTAGGCCCACGCTCCCATATCGCCTCTCGCCGTGGGCAGCGATGCTATATTCGTCCAGGTTGGGTTCGCCTGGGTCAGGTCTAGCCGCTCCACGTTGTTTACAGGACTTAGCGTGTGGGTCGTAGGGTTCCAGGTGTCACCGCCTATGGCATACAACTTGCCATCGAGTATCGCACCAGCCATGTAGCCGCGAGGCGTGTTCAGGTCGGCGCTGGTCAGCCGTCGCCATCTCTGCCCGTCCGCTCTCGTGGGGTCGAATTCCCATGTATCGGCGAACACCGCGCCCGACCCTAGGGCGGAGAAGCCGCCGACGATGTACAGCTTGTTGTTGTACACCGCATACGCGCCGGGCACATGCACCGGAGTGACAGGCCACGGGTCGGTGGTTAGAGCCGTTACCTGATCGGCGTTGGGATCGTATACACGCACCGACGGAGTAGGCTCGCTGTTGATGCTGCTGCCGCCCACGAGATAGATACGCGAGTCCCCGTTGGCATTGTTCAACGCAGCGCAGGCCATGTTCGCCGTGAAGCGGCTGCCCGGCTGGGAGCCGTCGAGCAGGGCGTTCTTGCGTACCCAACTGCCTGGGTCGCCGGGTGTAAGTTCCCAAATCCACTGGAGGGTGATGTCCTCACCATCCGTGCCGTGTCGCCCGCCGAATAGATAGACTTTACCGTTCGAGGGATAGGCCGCCGCGCAGGCTCGCTTGAGTTTGAGTGGGTAGCTGCCCGGCGTGGGGGGAATACTTACTGTTGGGAATGGCGCAACGTCCATCCAGGTGGAGACGGTCCCGGCGTCCGGCGCTTTTGCTTTTGCGCCGATGGCTGGGGCTATGGTCACTGCGGCTTGCGTGCTAGTGCTGAGGAACACCATGGCTGATGAAATAGCAACTGCCATGAACAGGCAAGCAAAGAGTACTGACCCTAAAATACGTTTATTCATGAATCTTGATCCCCTTCCTTATGATGATATAATGTTGTAAGTTTCGCCCCCAGGACGCCTATAAGCACGTAACCGGGCAAGTCGTGCGGCATCCGAGCGCAAAAATTACGGATTAACTCACCTACTAGTGATGAGTACACGATTGCTCGAAACCGCGATCCTTCTTACGCGCCGTACCTGTGCTGCGGGCCAGGTAAGTAAGAGGTCTGCCCCGCGGTTCCGAGCGTTTCTGGACGATGGACGATAGACGATGCGGCCTTTGTCCATCGTCCATCGTCCAATCAACTTTACCCCTTGCCGCCGCCGATGCCAACGCCGCCTTGTGGCCCGTCGGGTCGCGGTATCGGTTGCGAACTGTGCTGGGCGCAGCCGCAAGTCGAGTTGTCCGAGCACCGGCAGTCGCAGCAAGTCCAGTATCCGCCGATGGCCGGGTCGGGGGTCGTCCAGCAACCCGCCTGGTAGATGTAGTAATAGGTGCATTGGACAACCTGGCTGCTGTTGCGGTGCTGGAAGCATGAAGCGCCGTGACAGCCGTTCGGCTCATTCACACCGTTCAGGTTGCAGTATGGGCCTGGGGGAGCGCAGCGCGGCACCAGGGGCACAGGCTGTGGCGGCTGTCCACCGACGCCTGCCATGGCATGAGCGGGGGTGATGCGCCCTGCCGCAAGCGCCGCCATCCCCACGAATGTGACCTCGCCCGCCCGCCTCAGAAAAGCGCGCCTATCCAGGGCGCGGGCCAGGTTTTCACTGATAATACGTGTCGCCCTTTCGATCATGTAGAACCTCCTTGCAACTGTTAGATAATAAGTGAGGCTGCGTGGATTATTGACGATAGACGATGGACGATGGTAACTAATCGCCATCGTCCATCGTCTATCGTCTATCGTCTATCGTCAGTAACTCATGCAAGTCTCCACGTTTGCCGACGTAGCGCGCCCGGTTCAGCGTGAGGGCGATTAGCTTGCCTCTTGCGCTACAGTCTGCTCAGGTTGTTTGCCGGATTTGATGTCCTTGAACTCTTTGTAATAGAGGTCCATACCGGCTTTGGTGTTTACCAGGCCCTTTACCTTCACGACGCCGCTTTCGTCAATCAGGAACATGAACGGTGTGACGCGCACTTTATACTTGTCCATGAGGTTCTCCTGGGGGGTATAGGGCGCGATGGGTAGTGTGGACCCTGTATCGGATACGAATTTGAGGCTCTCCTCCTCCGAGGCTGCGTTGAGCCATAGCACCCCGACCTCGGGGTGTGCCTTAGACCAGTCGTGCAGCTGGGGTAGCAAGATGCGGCAGGGGCTACAGTGCGGAGAGCCGAACAGCAGCACTGTAGGGCGACCGCGATAGTCGCTCAATCTTTGCGGATTGTCATACTGGTCCTTCAAGCTAAAGTCGGGGGCCTTAACGCCCGGCGTCAGGCCGTCCCGCGACACGCCCTCCGCGCTGCCCAGATACATTATCCCCAACTGGCGATAGAGCAATATCACCAATAGGATCAGCACTATAA
This sequence comes from Chloroflexia bacterium, assembly GCA_038324555.1. Classification (GTDB taxonomy): domain Bacteria; phylum Chloroflexota; class Chloroflexia; order QHBQ01; family JADMIH01; genus JADMIH01. The sequence continues at coordinate 26,910 of JBBQIC010000003.1, read as the reverse complement.
CCAGCGCCCAAAGCACTATATAACTGATCAGCCATATTCCTTCCATAATTTGTACCTAACCTCTATGTTTTCATTGATAAATATCTATTTGCCGTTGTCGAAAGGGCTAGGTATGTCTAGCCCTTTCAACCTTGCACCGTCGACTATGGGTTATTCGTGAGCGCTCGATACGTGATCAAGCTAATCTGGCTGCGCGTGGCGTTGTTGCCTGGACGGAAGTACTGGCCTGGGCAAGCCTCACCTCGCGCTCCGCAGTCATACCCGAAGATGATGCCGTGGCTTACCGCCGTCTCTATTATGCCATAGAACGCATTATCTGTCGGCACATCCTTGAAGTGCGGCTCGCTTGGAGAGTTTATCGCCCACTGCATTGCCAGCACAATTATCTTAGACAACTGTAGCCTGGTTACGTTATTGCCCGGTCGGAAGTACTGACCTGGGCAAGGCTCGTCTTTTGCTCCGCAGTCGTACCCTGAGATAATGCCGTGATTTACCGCCGTCTCCACGAAGTTATAGAAGACATTATCAGACGGCACATCCTGGAAGTGTGGCCCGCCTGAAGTATTTATCTGCCACCCAAGCGCCAGCACGATTATCTTGGACAATTGGGCGCGGGTAGTATCGTTGTTCGGGCGGAAGTACTGACCAGGGCAAGGCTCGTCTTTCCCTCCGCAGGTATAGCCGGAGATAGCGTTAGCGCAGTACAGATACCTCACAGCAGCGAAAGCGTTGTTGTCCGATGCCACGTCCGCAAAGTTAACATCGCAGGCCGGAACCGTGGGCCTGGCTGTGGGTGTGTTGGTTGGCCCGTTGATGGGCGTATTAGTGGGAGTGTTGGTTGGCTGAGGAGGAACACACCTATCGCAGATATAGGCGATCCTGGTGTTGTTTGGAGCTCCTCCTGATGTGTTGCACTCGAATTGGGTGAAGGCTCCAGCCCCATCTTGCACGCCTATGGTGGCGCTACCTCCACTTCCCCCTATCGCACCCAGGATTATATCAAATTGGCTAGGCGAGCTTTCATACAGTCGTATCTCGAAGTTGACGCTGATAGAATCACGAAAGAGGGATGCGCGCCATTCAATGTTGAATACTCGATTAGGAGCATTGCCACTCACCGATGTGTAAATACCGCACGGTCCTGGGGTGCAGGCGCCCGTGTCATCCGTGACCAGGTCGTCCCAATGCGGAAAGATGGCCGGTCCTAGTAGTGCGTAAGGTAAACAGCTGTTGAAGTAGTTGTTTTCACTCGTCACAAACTGCAAGTTACCGTTGGAGCTTACAGTCGCATTAGTATAACTTTGGTCGTATAGCTGGAATGGGAAGGGAAGCGCAATGGTCGTCGTTACTTCATCGCCGTGATTGCCTGTGTCATCTGTGCCTGGCACAATAGACGCTGTGGAGGTGCTGTATCTGTAATCCGTCGAGTAAGTAGGCGTCGGCGTAGAAGTGCAGTCCACACATATTGTTGGAGTAGGAGTGCTTGTAGAGGTAGGCACGCAGCTTGTAGAGTATGTGAAAGCGATCTGGGTGTTGTCGTGAACAAAACTATTGCATGAGAACGGAGTGAATGCGCCAGTCCCATCTTGTAGGCCGATGGTGGCGAGCGCCGCGCCGCCGTCTAACGTGCCCAGGATTACATCAAAGCGGCTAGGGCCAGTTGAGCCTTCATACAGCAGTATCTCAAAATAAGCGTTGCCTGGATCAGAGTAATAGCTGGTGCGCCATTCGATATTGAATATCCGATTGGGAGCACTCCCACTTACCGATGTGTAGATGCCACACGGTCCTGGCGTGCAAGGGCTGGGGTTTGAAGCATCGGTACGCAAGTCGTCCCAGTGTGGGAAGATGGCAGGTCCCGGTATGGTAGTAGTAGGCAAGCAGTCGTTATACTGGGTATCGTTATCAGTTGTGAACTGCAAGTTACCATTAGAGCTTACGGTAGCGGTGATGTATGAAGTGCTAAAGAAGGTGAAAGCGAACGGCAGAGTAATAATAGTAGTGCAATCGTCGCAGTGGTTGCCAATGTCGTCCACGCCTGGCACGATTGTAGCTGTAGATGTGGCGTAGCTATAGCCCGGTCCGCAGGTAGGTGTGGCGGTAGCCCCGCCTGCTGCTTTGCCGGAGGCCACCTTCTGTTGCGTGTTGCCGCCGGAGCCGGACGAATACTGTACCTCTTGCAGTTGTGCGGCAGGCACTGATACGCTGCCCCCAGACGATATGCTTGCCTGCGCGCTATTAGAGAAGAGAACAACGCCAACCAGTACGGCGAGTGACACGCTAGTCAGCAGTACCCACAGCCGTTCGTTGCCTCTAAATCGAATGATGCTCAATGATATAAGCCTTTCTAGTTGCCTTCTATAGTAAACTGAGGTTTAACAAAACATGCCGCGATGATGTAGATAAAAGCACAGCGAAATGGTACGGCGACACCCAAGCAGGTGTGTGGTACGGGGGTAACTGTACTGGGCTTGCTCATTATAGGACCGGCTTTTGCGATTGTCAATAAGCACAACACTAAGTTCGTACAGAGAGCTTCCAACGAAATCAAGCCACGCCCCTACGTGAGCGGAGGAATAGAAAGGCAACCTACTCTTGAACTCACGTTTCCTAGGCCGAGAGTGCAACTCCAACGGGCAATATTAGACAGCAACTCAACAGCCTGAATAGGACGATTGTAATGCAAATCAGACGAATGTGTCAAGGAAAGAATGGTAGGTTGGCAGGTAAGGCAAGAGGGCGTGATTTATCGCGCCCTCTTGCCCCAACCAATTGTCCCATTGCCTGGTTGCGTAACGTGAGTTACTGACATTCTCAACATTGATATGACCCCCAACTACCATTTTCATATCTACCCAACTTACACAAATTGACACATAAAGATGTAATACTTTTGTAATGATTCTAAGTGTACTAAAAGCTGACTCCGGCATGATACTTGCAGACTGAAAATCGGTGAGTATCATGCCCAATTCCTGGGCAACGCCACAGATAATATCAAATTATGGAGGAACAACAATGAAACCCAATACAAATTACACACGCACCTTACTTTTAGCTGTAGCTGCACTGATCGTACTCGGCTCGTTGGCCCTGTCACGCCAGTCGCTGGCCGGGCCGACGGAGGCGTTTGCCCCTGCGCGGGCGGCGTCAACCACCTCGTCTGGACCGAACACCGGATACCTGCCCACAAGCAAACTCACTATCAATAGCACCAAGCTTGTAGACCTGAACAAAGAGATAGTTGCGCTGCCTTTGCACAAAGGCAACTTCAATGGCAAGACCGTGTGGTTTATCATCACCGACGCCTCCGATTTTGGCCTGGCGCACGATCTCGACGTCAACTACGCCCCTAAGCTTGCCAACATGGCTATCGGTTGCCCCGCTTGTGTGCAAGAGGTTACTCTTACAGTACCCGCTGATAACAAGTTCAACGACGCCATCGTAAACTTCCAGGGCATTCCCGACTTCTCGCCCATGCGCGTACTCAGCCCCGGGCCTACAGGCTTCCCGCCCGCCGCTGTGCAACCTGGCGCGGTAGGCGATGCGAAATATAGCCCCTTTATCCGCATACAAGGCTCTACCGTCATCTACAACGCCCCTATTGTGGCGGTCGGCGATGGCGGATTCGACGTCACGCACCACACCAACACCTCTGACCGCGCTATGAACGTAGACCTCAAGCCGGGCGATGAGAAAGTGGACATGCTCTTCATACGGGGCTTTGACTCGGGGCAACCTATCATATACCTCAGCACCGAGGCGTCTGATCCAATGGCCGCAGCCATAGAGCGCGCTGTCTTCGTGCCATTGCTCAAAAATGCTCCTTTCCTCGGCGGCGATGACTTCCTCGGTTCGGCGCGGGAACGCATCTTCCCATTCGCTAATGGGCAGACCGGCAGGGACAATCCGCAGGCCCAGGGTTTCGCCCATACTATTCTTGACGCCTATGGCGACCAGGACGCTAACGTGGACAACACCGCGCTGATAGCGGCCCTGCGTAACGGAGGCGATGCGCTCAACACCCAAGGCGACTTCCCCACCCAGGGCGACCCACGCCACGCCAATGCCTACAGTCCGCTATGGGACGCGCAGGTAGGAGTGTGGACGAAGGACGCAATTGCCAAAGGCCTCAACAAGCGCCAGAACGACGAGAACCAGATACTCAAGCTCGCCGTAGACGGCCTGATAACCGGGCCTGATGGTATGCCATACGGTTCGGCGGGTTTCGTAATCAACTGCCCTGTGATCGGCTTCATGCTACAACAGCCGCTCAAGGATCTTGTTCCGAACCCACTCTCTAAATAGATCTATCACGTTATAAACAAGTGCAGAAGGGCAGATAACGCTGCCATTTCTGCACTTGTCTACGTTTCGCGTGGAACCCTGCAAAGTGATAATTCTAGATGGCGTTATGCTATAATACTGTATGACAGGGTATAATAGGTTATATAGGACTGACGTTCAAATGGAACAAGCAAGGATAAGAAAATGGCGATAAGACGACGCTTGAACCTTCTAAAAGATGTTGCTCCACTCGCACGAATCTCTACCGAACCAGAGCATCTCGTGCAGCTTCAAACTACCATTGAGAAGGCTACACACAGGATTTTGAGCCTCGCGGATAATTGGGACGGAGAGGGGAGCGAGCCTTACGAAGCGGCTACATTTGAGCGAGCAGCCGAGTTTCTAACCAGCAACGCGACACGCCTTTGGAACATGTACTCAACCGTAATGGATATTCCAAAGATACTGCCGGGTCCTAATGGAAGCATTGACATCCACTGGGAAGTTGACGACCATGAATTGCTGGTCACTATTCCACCTGACCCGGCAGACCCCATCACATATTACGGCGACTCCCCTCGCAGCACGACAAAAGGTACATTACAAACTACAGCAGACGCAGAGTGGTTGCTTTTGTGGTTGGCGAAGTACTAACAGGCTGGCCCAAAGAGCACATTCCTGACGAAGATACGCTTTATATGCGTATTCATCGCACCTGGTTTGATGAGGACAACAAAATTATCCCCAAAGCCTTCCAAAACCATGGCGGCGGTATGTCTACGAATTGGTCCAAATACTCTACAGCAGAGCAGACGCGGGATGAGGTTGCTATGTACGGGAAGAACCCTGAAGATAATGCTGTTGGCGCGTTCATAGTTGGCAATGTACGCGAAATACCCAGACAGTCTGTCGAACACACGCCGACGCCTGATAATAGAGCGCATACGGACGTGCCAGGCGAGAAAGACAACGAAGTTCGTGTTTTGCTACGTCGCCAGTGCAAACTTGTGATTCGTTTGTAGGAACGGGTAAGGGAACTCTATCTCAAGGCCGCATCGTCGTAATCACACCTTCCGTTCTAACCAGCAGTTCTTTATCGAACGCCACTAACGGAACGTCTAACTGAGCAGCAACCGCCGCGTATATCGCATCCCCCGCTCGCAACCTGAGCGACGCGGCCATATCTGCCGATTGTTTCAACAAAGTTGTGTCAGTAGGCACCAAACTCATTATGGGCAAATCGTACAGCCTGTGGGCGAACTGTCGCGCCATTGCTGCACGCCCAGTCTGCCGTCCGATAGCCGCCGCAACCTCAACCACCAACAACTCCGGGGCCACCAAACTCCCGCCGTCGGCTATATGCTTGTCCAACCATGCGCTGGCTGCCTCATGGTTGTCGTCGCTTGCTAGTATTCGGCTGACCCATGCGCTGGCATCTACAGCAACGACAGCAACGGTTGTATACGAAGGCAACATCTAGGCTAACGCCTTACGTCGTCAATTGCGTCTTGTGCACTCACGCCCTCCGGCCAATGCTCGGCTAGTTCGTCTGCCATCGCGTCCAAGTCGCTTACTATGGCGTTCACCTGCTGTTCGCTCAATTTGTGGCGGCGCATTGGCACCAGGCGGACAACTACCTCGCCTCGGTTGGTCACGTCTATTATCTTCCCGTTCTCTTCCACTTCGCGCAGCACTTCGCTTAGATGCGCCTTAAACTCTCTAATTCCGATAGTTTGCATTTGCTCCACCCCTTCATACTTGTAGTAGTCACATACGTGTCCTCATTGTATCGCAGTCATTGCAAAGTGTCAATCATACAAGCACAGGTAAGCGTTCAGACTTGGGTATGGGAAACATTTTACTCCCCAAACAAATCCTCCAACTTGACCTTCCCCTTCTCCGCCTTCACCACGTTCTCCCCGACTTCCCGCGCCACCTGCGAACCGCCGTCTTGCAAACTCTTGTAAAACTCCGTATCGAACGAGCGCACGCGCATCACCACCTCCATCGGCACAGCGTGGCCCATCACCATCACCTCCTGCTTGCTATCCAGCGTAGCCAGCAGCGCCTTTAGCTGACTGCCCCCGCGCACCCCCGTGAAGACCGCGTCAATATCCTTCTCGTCGTTTAGCAGGTGGGTCATGCGCGTCCCAATCTGGCTCATCACCTCGTCGTCTATCCCAGACGGGCGCTGGTCAATCACCATCAGCGTCACCAGGTACTTACGCATCTCGCGGGCTATCGTCCCGAATATCGTCGCGCTGTCCTTGCCCAGGAACTTGTGTGCCTCCTCGATGGTAATCATCAGCGGACTGGGTCGCTCGTGCTTGCCGGAGTCCTCCTCGTGGTCCTCCATCATCTTCACCCACTTATCGTGTATGCGCTTGGTCAGTATGTTCGCCACCAGCATATACGCAAGCGTGCCGCGATACTTGCCGAACATCAGGATAACGTGCCTGCCCGCCCGCAGGTCGCTTATCAGGCCGTCAATCCCCGTTCCCTCGGCCTGAGTAGAGCGCACAACGAAACCCAGGTCGGCTATCGTCTCTAGCTTGCGCTTTAGCCCTTCAAGTGATCCCTGGTGCGCCCCCGTCTCTTTGGCGAACTCAGACAGGTCCTCAGCCGACATGTCAATCAGCCGCTCGATCCAGCCCTTGCCGAACTTGCGATACACCTGCCTCGCCGTAATGATAGCCGCCGAGCCTTCGCTCATCTTCAACTCTGACGCCAGCGCCTCTATATCGTCAATCGTGATGTCGCGCAACGGTATACGTATCGTGCCGTCCACCCCTCCGCCCTTGCGGCTCGCCTCTTCGTCCATCGTGTAGAGGGCCACGCGGCCCTTACCGAACAGCGTTCTCAACCCCTTCGCCGCCTGCCCCGACTCCATCTGCTTGTCGCTCGCGTACTCGGAGTGCATATCGAAGATGAGGTTGACGCAGCTATTTGTCTTTATCAGCCCGCACAGCAGCAGCCTCGCCAGCACGCTCTTGCCCGTCCCCGACCGCCCGAATATGCCGTTCGACCGCTCTACGAACCTCGACAAATTTATGCAAATAGGAGCCTGCGCCGCCTCGCTCTCCGGCAACTCACGCGGCGAACCCATAATAAAGTGGCTCTTGTCCTCACTGCCGAAGACGATCTCATAATCATGCCTGCCCGCCACAAATGCCTGCGTGAACGGCCCCGGTATCGTCCTCGCCGGGCGTGGCGTGCCCTCCTGCGAAAGCTCCAACGCCGCCCGCACGTTGCACTCCACGTATGTAGCCGCCCTCGACAGCGTGTCGCGCACCAGCGCCGACCCGGAGTCCGGCGGGTCCATCCCCACCGCAGGGTCGGTGGTCGCCAGCCGGAAGGAGTTGATAGTGCCGAAGAAGCGTACGTGGTGGCCCTCTACGACCACAAACTGCCCCTGGCGCAACAATTCTACGGGCTGCTCGCGCCGCAGGTGGACCGTCACCCCGCGCTCGGTATCAGCTGCCGTGACCTGCCCAAGCAGGGTGCGCTCGATGTGTGCGCTGGTGTGGCTGTTATGACCATTGCGCTCTACTATCTGTGATACCAGACTCTTGCTGCCGTTGCTATTCATAAGGATCGATCCTTCTTTTGCTAAAATAACATAATCACGCACTGAGTATGTTATTTTAGGATTTATTCCTTTTTAGAGCCTAACTTTCCCTATGGAGTCTTGTACTTCACCGGGGCTTGCCACGCGCTCCTCAGTCAGCGCATCCAGCGTCTTCAGAATAGCCAGCAGCCGGTCATATTGCCCCTTCAACTGCCGCCCTAGATACTCGGCAGTTGCGGATAGCCATTCGTGGTCGCGCCCCCTGGTTTTGAAGGTCTTCACTATGAGGTGTATGAGCACCTGGTCCACGTTGGTCGCTTCTGTGGACGATAGGAGGAGCCGCAGATAATCGGGCTTCGCCGTAAAGCTGATAAGTTCCTCATCCGACGCCAACCAGCACTTGTAATGCACCCTGGGCGGGCATTCAGGGTAAGTGTACACAGCCACCCGCCGCCCATGCCCATCACCCGCCGCCCCGTCATAACAACCCACAACCAGCGCCGTAAACTGCGTCCTAAGCGTCCTCTGCAAATCAGGATAATTGCGGTAAACGCCCCCGTCTTCGTCCTCAATACTCCCCTTGGCCGAAATCGGCCCCAACCCCTCGGTCCGCGCCGCACACACAACCCCAAGCACGTCCTCCGCTACCACCAGCCCCCCAAGAGGCGGCGTGCTGTTCAACTCATAGCTCTCCGCTGTAAAGCTGCTGTAAGAGGTAGCGATAACCTCACCAAGCTGCTTGCGGTGTTGTGTGTGGTTGTCCACAGTGCTCTCCCCCATAGGGTGAGGGAATAGGGTGAGGGAGTAGGAATAAAGACTACTCCCTCACCCTATTCCCTCACCCTACTAAATAGCCTGCCCAATAGCCCTCTTCCCCCGCGCCTTCTCCGAGGTCTTCCTTAGCAAGCCCGCCCGCTCCAACAGGAAATAGTAGCTCTCGCGGTCGGTGTTGTGCAACGCGGCAAATTGGTGAGCCAGCGTTAAGCAATTGGGGTAGCCCTGGCCCAGCTTACACTGGTGCAAGATTATGGAGATCGTCCTGTCCATTTGTCCCTCTTCCCAAATCCATTGCGGAAACTCCAGGCGCGCCACCTCGTACTCGGTGCCCACATACGCAAATCCCATTTGTTTGATGCCATAAACATCCTGCCCCGCCAGATACGAAAACTCCGGCCCGAATATCGCTGAACGCTCCCCCGTATCGAGCAATGCCCAGAAAAGGTCCGCGTCGTTGATGCTCCAAAGCGGCTGGCATCCGCACGGCTCGTTGGGCCGCTTCTCGCACGGCGTGGGTTGGTCGCACGCCAACATCCTGATCGCCCGCATCACCATCTGGCTTTCGGGCTGGCTGACGTAGCCGATCACGGGCACGTTTATATCCCGGAAACCGTGCAAGGTCTTGAAATACTCCTCCATGAGCGCCTTGACTTCCTCGTCCTTAGAGAGCACGAGCACAAGCTGCATCAGCGAGCCGTCAACGAGGGCGATCTGCGGCCTATACTCGGTTGCCCAATTCAACAGCTCCTGCAATTCTCGCAAGGCGCACTTGGTTTGCAGCAGCTTGCCGGAGGTCTGCTCTTCGCCCTCGACCAGCATATCGGTGTAGTGGTTGGGAGTGTTGTCCAACTCGGCTGCCTGGCTCTCGCCATAACGCACCATCACCCGGCCCACATTGATGAGATGCGAGAAAGAGCCTCGGTGCTTGTCAGGAGCCACGAACGACGAGTCTGTCGCCGCCACGCAGTAATTGCCAGCCGACGGCGCGACCTGCGCCCCGTCCCTGATTGGCGAAAGAGGCAGCCCCACCCACCGCCGCAGGGTAGCGTCCTGCACGCGCTGCTCCCATTCGGTCTCGCCGACCGCCCTGTATATCCGCAACGCCAACTCGATAGCGTTCTCTCGCGCCCGCGCCTCGAAATGAACGCTGCTGCGGCTTTGCTCTATTTGCCTGGCAACTTCGGCTGCGTCGAATGGCATCTGTTATCCTCGCACACATAAATCATGTACTATTCACAGTACATGATTTATGTGTGCGAGGCAAGGTTTTCCACAAAATGTTGAATCTTGCTAGACTAGACCCTGCTCATCTCCTTTGACCTCACCTTGGCCCGACGGGAAGCGCGCCCGCCTGCCCGAAGTTGCGCTTGAGAGGGTTGAAATCAGAAACGTTGATAAAGCAGTCCCCACTGAAATCGGTACGCATGTCATACGTTGGGTTTCCACATGTAGAGCCAAACGATACTTTGAGCATGTTGAAGTCGCTGATGTTTACACGGTTATTATCATCGGCGTCTCCTGTCCTCATCATGCCCATCTCCACATTAGTGCTTGGATTTACTGATATATCAACAAAACCAGAGTTAGCCAGGTAGTTGGGTGAGTGAGATCCTGATGCGCCATCGTCAACTCGCCAGATGTAAGTGCCATTAGGCAGACTGCCAAGCGTTACAGTAAAGAAGCCGTACTGGTCGGTCAGTTGGGTTGGGTAGTCTATCTCGTTTGTGCCTGACCTTAGAGTGAGGGTGATAGGTAGCTGCTGTAGGGCGTTAGGCTGGGCAGGACGAGCCTCCCAATTGACGTGGCCTACTAATATTGGTGGGACAGTAGGCGTTGTTGTGATGGTCAGGATCGGTGTCATAGTGGGTGAAGGGGAAGGAGATGGAGTAGGAGTAGGAGTAAGCGTACCAGACCCACAAGGACTGGAGTAGTGCTCGGCGAGTGTATGCCAGCCGCATGGACCGCCTTGACAACTGTGCAAATACCCAACTGCCCATACGTCTGTGCTTGATAGTGCTACCACCCCCCATAGGTATCCGCTGTTGGGGCTGGGAATAAGGTTCCATTGGCTGCCATCCCAATGCTCAATGAGTACTCCCATTCCCGAATAGCCCACAGCCCATACATCGGTCGGGGAGACGGCACTAATGGCAGCTAATTCATTGTGAGTGGAACTCGTGTTGGGGCTACCTATAATACTCCACTGGCTGCCGTCCCAGTGCTCGATCAGCGTGTACTCCCCACCCCCAAAATATACAACGGTCCCTGCTGCCCACACGTCGTTGCTAGAAATCGCAGCTACCCCATACAGTATGTAACCACAATCGGTGCAAGGAGGGATAGGACTGGGCACAATACTCCACTGGCTGCCATTCCAGTGCTCGATCAGCGCGCCATTCGCATTTTGGGCAGTAGCCCCTACAGCCCACACATCGTTGGAGGAGATCGCCGAGACAGCCCAGAACCTGTCGTGATCGGAAGGAGAGTTAGGGGTGGGTATTGTACTCCACTGAGTACCATTCCAATGCAATGCCAGTGTTTGTGGATAGCCGGTAGTGCCTGAGACCGCAGTGAAGTATCCCACAGCCCATACATCGTTGGAGGAGATGGCTGTAACTGACTCTAGCACGTTGTCAGTGTTAGACAAGCTAGGGCTAGGCACGATGCTCCACTGCACCCCATCCCAGTGCTCTATAAGGGTGAGTGTGCCAGGAGCAGTGGTATCCACATAACCGACCGCCCATACTTCATTTGAAGAAACTGCATCTACACCAAGAAGGGCGCTGCAATCATAGAAAGTGCCCACATTGGGACTGGGGATGCGGGTCCACGCCTGCCCATCCCAATGCAGCGTTAGTGTTGCACAACCAGGATAAGTACCGCCATAGTCATTTGTACCAACCGCCCAAATGTCATTAGCTGAGATGGCACTCACACCCTGAAGGTAATTAGTATCCTGGCCGAAGTTGGGGCTGGTTACTGCTTGCCACGATGGAATGCATGTACCTGTTGGTGTGATCTGGGGTATGCTCTTGCTTTGGGCTATGCTGTGGTGGCGATAGTCAGCGAACGCATTTCTTCGGCTGGATAAGATTGGGTCGGCTCTGGTTGCGATAGATTGCGGTTGTGCATTGGCAGTTTCGATTGACGATTGGACATACAATGATGACGCTGCCGCCAACAACAGCAGAACGATCAACGATGCCACAGAAATGGACACACTCAGAGCCTTTGTATCCAACGTGGATGGTGAACCTACCCTTGATCGGATACGCTCATAGCTCCTGAGTGTGTCCACTCTATGCATCATCTATTTACACGTAGTTGATTGCTACTTGCTACTACCTTTACTATTCTAATTTTACCACACTTATACAACCACAGCCTGTGGCTACGGTGACACCCACCTCCTGCCAGCCAAATCGAACACAAACACCTGGGGTGTTGGCCGCTCCACTGTTTCCAGTGTAAACTCTGTGCCATCTACCGATACCGATGTTATCCGCACTGCCCCTACCCTATCTGGCGTCTGGTAGATGGTGTCACTCCCTTGCTGCCCTCGAATATGCACCCTCACAATACCCTGTGTAGGGTCTCCCTCACTGCCTTCCCTACCTGCATACACTTCCACCATCTGCCCATCTACTACTCCTCGCCAGCAACTGACAGCCTGTGGCCCATATGTGCTGATGTTGCCACAGCCTGGGAGCATTCCTAATATTGGCGTGGGAGAGGGCATAGGTAGTGGCGTTCCTGGTGTAATAGTGGGAGCATGGGTCAACGCTACAGAGGTGCGCAGTTGCTCCCTGAACTGGGCTACATCTGTGGCATAGGCTACATGGGTGGCTATCACCACGGTAGCTGAAGCAGAAACGTTGGTAGCTGTGGCAACAGAAGTAGCAGAGGCAACTGGCGTGAGGGTTAGCTGCGCAACATCGGTGCTTGTGGGAGATACAGCTACATCCGTTCCGGTAGGTTGCGCCCCGACCACGTTTATACTATCCTTATAGGAAATACTCGCGCCAACCACACCATGAGAAGGAACTGATATGCCCAACATAGCCACCAAACGCACCCAACCGCACCGCTTCGCGCCCGACGTGCTCGACGCCACCGACCCAGAGGCCGTAGCCACACTCTACGACCAACTCGACGCCCGCGACGTCTCAACCCGAAGCGCCCTCGAAAACTGGATACTCGACTGGGAAGAACTCAACGCCGTGCTCACCGAGTGTTACACCGACGCCTACGTTGACATGACCTCCGACACGACCAATTCCGACTACGAGGCCCGCTTCATCAAGGTCGTCGAAAACATCATCCCCGTCACCGAGCAGCGCGGCTTCCTACTCAAAGAAAAACTGCTCAAATCTCCCGCCGTCAGCCAACTTGGTCCCGACTATGTAGTCTTCCTGCGCAACGTCCGCGCCGAGATAGAGATATTTAAGGAAGAGAACGTACCCCTCATCATGGAGGAGCAGAAGCTGGACCAGGAGTTCGAGAAGATAAGCGGCGGTCAGCAAGCCGAGTTTCGAGGCACGACCTACACCCTCCCGCAACTGGCCCGCTACCTGGAAGAAACCGACAGTGCCACCCGCGAAGAGGCGTGGCGCGCCCGCGCCGACGCCAAGTTGGCCGACGCCGACGCCCTGGACGAACTCTACGACCGCCTGTACGAGATACGCAAACAGATAGCTACCAACGCGGGCTTCAGCAACTACCGTGACTACCAGTTCAAGGCCATGAAACGCTTCGACTATACCCCCGAAGACTGTCTGTCCTTCCATAGCTCCATCGAGAAGTACATGGTGCCCGTAGTCGCCAAAGACCAGCAGCGGCGCAAGCGTCTCCTCGGCCTCGAAACGCTACGCCCATGGGACCTCAGCGTGGACCCCGAAGGCAACGAGCCTTTGCGTCCTTTCGACACGGTAGACCGCCTCAAAGAAGGCTGCGAGCGCATCATCCAGAAGATAGATCCCGAACTCGCTGGCTTCTTCCACACGATGATGGAGGAGCGACTGCTCGACCTCGAAAACCGCCCCGGCAAGTCGCCAGGAGGCTACATGATGTCCTTCCCCGACAGGCGCGTGCCCTTCATATTCATGAACGCTGTAGGAACCAAGCGCGACGTAGATACCGTGCTACACGAGGGGGGCCATTCGTTCCACTACTTCCTGGCCCGCGACCTGCCTCTCAACAGCTACCACCACACCGGCCTCGAATTCGCCGAGGTAGCCTCTATGAGCATGGAACTGCTATCGCGCCCCTACATGAGCGAGTTCTATACCGAAGACGAGATCCCCCGCTTGCGAGACGAGCAGATACGCGAGGGCCTCAGCTTCTTCCCCTTCATGGCGATGATAGACGCCTTCCAGCACTGGGTCTACACCGTGCCCGATCACGGGGCTAAAGCTCGCCGCGCAAAATGGGCCGAGCTAGAGCAGCGCTTGCGACCAGGAGTAGACTGGTCCGGCCTAGAACAATACCGCGACATCGGCTGGCAGTATCCGCACGTCTTCAGCGTGCCCTTCTACTACGTAGAGTACGGCATAGCCCAACTCGCAGCCTGCCGCGTCTGGCTCAACTCGCTCCAAAACGAAAAAGAGGCCGTCGCCGCCTACAAGCGCGCCCTGGCCCTCGGCGGCTCCCGCCCCTTGCCCGAACTCTTCAAAGCAGCAGGCGCGGAGTTCGCCCTCAACGACCGCGTAGTAAGCTCAATAGTAGAGGACGCACTTGCCCAGATCACCAGCAAAGACTAGACTCGGATATAAATCACAAACACGTCGCGGAGCGACGTGTTTGTGATTTATATCCTACTCACGGTTCGAGCCTGATCTTCGTCTGCTTGTGAAACAAGCTATTCTCGTCCCCTATGACGAGCGTGCTCTCCCAACCGCCCTCCTGTATAACCAGGGCGGGGCTTTTCACGTCCGAGGGGATGTCGAAAACGATGTCTCGGCTTGCCGACTCGCCTGGGTGCAGACTATGTGCCCAGGGTAGCTCCAAATCTCCGGTCCTGCCCTGGGAGCGGTCCAGCGCCCTCTGCCCCTCCGGTGAGTATGTGTAATTTCTATCATCGGCGTCAACTACCTTAATATAAACGGGGTCGTTGAATTGCATAGTCACGCGGGCGGCGTCACTGCTCATCTTCACCGTTGCCACGTAGTATGTACCCTGCGCCTTCTGTAGGTTGGGCGGATTCCCTAGCGTTTGCGTTCTCCTGACGCCTGTCACCGAAAAAGCCAGGTCGCAGTCCGCCGCACAGAACCGTTGCTCCTGGTTCAAGCTGAGAACCGTCTGCGCGCTCGTAACAGACGCCAGAACCAATAGGCCAAAATACACCGCCAGCCCCGCCAGCGTCCACTTAGCCACCGCGAAAGCAAGACCCACCTTCCGAGTCGCCAGCAGATAAACCACAGCAAGTAGAGCGATCACCAGTCCCAGGACAGTTCCGAGAAAAGCCAGCGCGCCAAACACGTTTATCAGCATAGTGGTGCTTCCTTTTTGTGGACGATGGACGATGGACGATGCCTGTTCAATCGTCCATCGTCCATCGTCCATCGTCCATCGTCCATCGTCCATCGTCCATCGTCAACTAGCAGCCATGCCCGACTTTGCATCCGCCCTGGATATACACTTGCACTATGGGCCATACAAACATATACTAGCAGCACGAATTTCATATCGCGGGGAAGGATAGCAATGATAAATACAAGACGCAACTATATGGCGGGCGCTATATTCACGTTAGCCTTATTGGTCATGCTCTTGCTGGGTAGCATAGGCATTTTGATGTGGGTAGGTGCGCTGCCGTCGGAGGCTGCGGCGGGGACCCTGCCGGCTCGCAATCCGTTTGGCGGCACATCACCGACCCGCACCCCCACTGTCACACCTGTCGGAGGCTGCGTGCCTGGGGCATGGGGCGTCATTCCCAGCCCCAATATACAGACGGGAGCCAACACTCTTACAGGCGTGGCGTCGCTATCGGCCAACAATGTTTGGGTTGTGGGTGGGTATGTAGACACTGTAGGTGTGACGCAAACCCTGATATTGCATTGGAACGGTTCGGAATGGGCGCAAGTTGCCAGCCCCAACGTCGGCACGGACTCGAACACCCTACACGACGTAACCGCTCTGTCGGCCAATGACATCTGGGCTGTGGGCGAGTACTTTGTGGGTTCTCCAAGCATGGCGCAAACCCTGATATTGCACTGGGACGGCGGCAGTTGGACCAGCGTCTTCAGCCCGAACGTCGCGGGATCAGGCAACTATCTGTCAGGTGTGACGGCAATCGCTGCTGCTGACATATGGGCGGTGGGTTCGACCCTGACAGAGGACACAGGATATAGCAGCCTTACAATGCACTACAATGGCTCCCAGTGGTCTATTGTACCCAGTCCCAACCCCAGCGCCGGAAACAATTTGCTTGCAGCGGTCGCCGCGGTGTCCTCAAACAGAGTATACGCTGTGGGAGGCGCGCAGGATACTGTTGCCATACGCTGGGACGGTCATAGCTGGACTCGAGTGTCTACTCCCGACCCCGGCTCAATATCCAGTACCCTTTACGACGTGGCAGTTGCACCCAGCGGCGATGTGTGGGCTGTAGGCTCTTATTCCGATGGCAGCAGCCTTCATACGCTAATTCTGCGCAATTGGGCGCAAGTGGCAGGCCCTACTCCGTCCAGCTTCTCCAGGCTGTATTCTATCTCCGCAGTCGCCGACAACGACATATGGGCTGTGGGCTATTACACTCGGGGCGTGCTGCTTCAGACCCTGACACTACATTGGAATGGCGCGCAATGGGCGGTCGGTCGCAGCCCTTCCACGCCGTGGCAGGCGACCCTGTACGGGGTTGGGGTCTCGCCGGGCCGAGACCTGTGGGCGGTAGGCTCCTCCCGCGACCCTGGGGAAAGCCTCACTATGTCCTATTTGGGCCTGCCCTGCGACACTCTGACCAGCACTCCTACGCCAACAACCAGGCCGACATTTACACCCACATCCACGCCGACCGGCATCGCAACCCAGTGCCCTATAAGCTTCAGCGATGTGCGCCCAGCAGATTGGTTCTACGACTCGGTGCGATGCTTGAGTTGCCACGGCGCGATCTCCGGTTACGCCGACCATACGTTCCAACCCAGCAACAATACCACGCGCGCCCAGATGTGTAAGATAGTCGTGCTGGCCTTCGCTATACCCATCAACACCAAAGGCGGCCCGCACTACACCGACGTTGCTGTTAGGGACCCATTCTATGGCTTCATAGAGACTGCCTCCAACGGCGGTCTGATCAGCGGTTACAGCGATCACACGTTTCGCCCAGGCGATAACGTGACCAGGGGGCAGCTGTCAAAAATAGTAGTCAACGCAGCTATCGTCGCGTATAGTTGGTCGCTCCGAAATCCGCAGGCCCCCAGTTTCAGCGATGTGCCTACAACTGACCCGTTCTACAAGTATGTTGAGACGGCGATATGCCACGTAATAATCGGAGGCTACGCCGACCATACGTTCCAGCCAGCTAATAACGCCACGCGGGCGCAGATCTCCAAGATCGTATGCCTCGCCGCAAGCAACAAGCCAGGGTGTAATTAAGGCAAGTGTGGTTGGGTAAATAATTGACTACAGAGTTAAAAGAAAAGGCCCGGACAATACAACATCCGGGCCATTTTCGTGCGTAAATTGTGGTCGGGGCGCCGCGATTCGAACGCGGGACCTCTTGAACCCCATTCAAGTGCGCTACCGGGCTGCGCTACGCCCCGTCAACATGCAGAGCAAATTATAGCAAATCACTTGCGTTTGTGCAACCCGGCGTAATTGGGTTAAGTGTTCAGACTTGGAGTAGAGGAAAAGTCGTAGGGGCAAACTTAAGGGGTCTGCATGGCAAACAAACCCTCTGACCCGTGTCATTGCACTCACCCTTGTCATTCTGAACGGAGTGAAGAATCTCGTCCCTCGCGTAGATGCCTGATTTATCGTATCCCAAGCATCCTGGAGCACGACGAGATTCTTCACTCCGTTCAGAATGACAAGGGTCAGAGGGTTTGTTTGCCCTTAAGTTCGCGCCTATGGGCAGGTCTCCGTGCCTGCCCATAGGCGTACTGCGGTAGAGGGTAGTTCGTAGGCTTGGGGGACTGCTCCGTGTACTTGCCAGCAACGATTAAGATTGGAACAAAAAATCTGCCCGCACATGGGGCAGATTTTTTGTTGTTGGCTTTCTGATCTGTTTATTACGGCGTCTTACCCGGTATGGGCACAAGGCCCGGCGGGGGAGCAGCGCCGTTTGGCGCTACTGTATTGGCCGGGGCGGCCTGCAACTCTATTGTGGCAGGTACACCACCCTTGGTGGCCGGAGTGCTGGCTCCCGGAGTGGTCGATCCTGCGGTGATCTCTATCGGGTATGCCGCCGCATCTTTGGCGTTCTCCTGCTTCCAGGTGTTCCAACCGCCGAGAAGTACCTTCAATTTGTCGTAGCTGAATTTGTAGGTGTCGTGAAGCTTTTGCGCCACACGGGCGCTTTCATTCTCAGCCGGTCATTGGCAGTAGGCTACGATGAGCTTGTCTTTTGGCAGCTTTACGTTTGTAGCATCTATATCCGCTTCGGGCCAGGACTGAGATCCCTTGATGTGGCCCGCGTCGAAGGCTTCCTTGGCGCGCACGTCTATGATGAGCGGGCGCTTCGCAGGATCATCGTACAGGGCTTTGAACTCCGCCAGGGGCATACGCGGGGGCGGCTCAGAGGTCGGTCCTGCCGTCACGTTGGGATCAATCGTGGTTACACCTGGTTTGACAGGAGGATCACCAATGCTCGTGCCTGTTGCGACCGGCGGCACCTGGGCAACGCCGTTGGGATTAGTGTTTTGGCTTAGAAGAAATACTACTACGAAAACGATACCAACGAGTACGACCGTCAGTATCCCGCCGAGTATGTATGGGAACGGGTCGCGCCGGGCCGGGGCGCTGGATCGGCGAGCCGGTGGCGGTGGTTGGGAGCCGCCAGCTACACGGCGAGCTGGTGGTCTGGTTCTTGGGGGTTGACTCATTAAATTATTGCTTCCTCCTCAGTCTGGGTGGATGTATGTAGATTAGCTGGCGATGTCGCCATATGGGCTGGCAGTAGCCGCTCTGCCGGGTTGGTTAGTAACCTATTGCTGGGCCTTTTTCAGATTGTCTTCGATGATCTGAGCGTCTGCGCCTCCAACATGGATAGCGCGAATAACGCCGCTTTTATCAATAAAGTACGAACTTGGGATACCTGTAACCTGATAGCGGGTCATTACGTCGCTATTTGGATCGTGAATGAAGTCCCAGGTATAATTCCCCAATTGGACGAACTGAGCGACGCCCAGAGGCTCGTCACGCGGCCCCATTGAGACGCCAAGGAACGTCAGATTGCCCTTCTCGTGGTCGTATATCTTCTGCATTTCAGGCATCTCGGCGCGGCACGGCGGGCACCACGTACCCCAGAAGTTGAGGAGCACGGGCTTGCCTCGCAACGACTCGAGGGTGACGGGTTGGCCGGTCTTCTGGTCGGCCCATTGGAAGTTAGGCGGAAGCGAACCCACCTTTGGGGCTTCCGACAGGCCGGCAGGCTTGCTGGTGTAGGAGGCGTTTGCGTTGTTGATGTCGGGCACTGCTTTCAAGCTGCCTGCGGAGGTCGCATGGTACGCTTGCTCGCCATTATTCCCGCCAAGCGCGGGGACGGTGTCGGGCTTCTTACCAGCCTGACCGAGGAGCCATGCTGCCATGACGACCACGCCGAGGAGCAGGAGTATCGAAAAGCCGAGGGTGATAGCGCGAGCAGGAGTGCTGAAAAGCCCTACCCTCTCTACCGCTTGCTCGTCTTCGTACAGATACCCGTATGGGTCGTCCGCTTCGTCACTATATGCCTCAATTTCCTCGTCTTTTGGAACACCAGGGACGACTTTAAGGTTATTGTATGCTGCTTTGCTCATTATCTTATACCCCGGAAGCTAAATAGCCGCGTTTATTATGCTTATATATGTGAGATAGGCGAATCCAGCGACATGGGCTGTCGCGTACTCCTAGTGTATCCGATTGCGAGACCACTGTCAACGGTAGTTTTGAATGTTAATGTTCAGACTAATCCATGACCTGTCGGGCCACCAACCGGGAATGAAAATGTGGGGGTAGGGGCGCACGGCCGTGCGCCCCTACGGGAGCACCCTATTTTCAGAAGAATAGGGGTAGAGGAGATAGCTGTGTAGGGGCGAACCTTGTGTTCGCCCTCTTGACGAAGCGGTATGTAGAGAGGGCGAACACAAGGTTCGCCCCTACAGCAGCCAATTCTATGTGATGATTATTTTGTAAATCTTCATTAGCCGCCGGGCAGGGCTACCCAACAATATCTTCTCCACCATCAACGCCCAGCACGTTACCCGTGAGCCAATCGGCGGCGGGGCCGGGTTTGGCGAGGATGGCGATGAATTGGGCTACGTCCTCCGGCGTGGTGAGGCGGCCATGTGGATTGCGGGCAAGCGCGCCCTCTATGAGCAGTTCGTTGCCAGGTATGCGGCGCAGCGCTGGGGTGTCGGTCACGCCTGCGCGTATGGCGTTGGCTGTGACGCCGCGAGGGGCTAATTCGTAGGTAAGCTGGCGGATGTGCGACTCCAGCGCGGCTTTGGCCGCCGACACCGCTCCATAGTTAGGCACTATGCGCTGCGAGCCTGCCGAAGTCATAGCGAAGATGCGGCTGCCCCGGCCCAAAAGGTTACGCGCCAGCGAGTCCTGCACCCAGTAGACGAGGGAGTGCGCCATCACGCGCAGAGTCATGTCCATGTTCTCCTCGGTGATAGCGTCTTCGGCTTTATCTGCTATATAGGGTTTGAGTGTGCCGAAGGCCAGCGAGTGGAGCAGCACGCGGAAGCCAGAGCCGTCCATAGCCTCGGCCATCTTGTCGAGGGCCTCTCGGCGGCGGTCCGGGTTGGCGGCGTTCATGTTGAACGGCAAGTATTTGCGCCCTGCGGCTTCTATGCGGGCTTTGGTGCTCTCGAAAGCGTCCTGGTCGGTAGGGCGGCGTAAGTGTACCCCGCATATATTCAGACCCGCCTCCTCGGCCAGCTTTACAGAGGTGGCCGCGCCAAAGCCCGAAGAAGAGCCAAGCACCAGCGCCCAATCAAGCCGTTTAGGTTCAGGGTATCGCCCTGTAGCATCGTTCATCTGAGTTTCTCCTGGGTTGATTAGATAAGCGGGGTTATTATATCAGGACTTTGACTTCGAGGGCAATTTGTGATTCTTTTTGTCTGCCTGTTCGGTCAGCTTATATCCCCAAGCTGCGGCACTGTGCATTGGCACCCGCATTGTAACTCAAGGGTTGTAGGGGCGCGGTGATTTACGGCAGAGGTCGTGCGGTAATGCGTTATGAAGTCGGAACGGGGATCAACGATAACCACGTCACTGACACCCTGGGCAAGGTAGAATTGGGGGTTGAGTGACAGATCCTTATATTCGTAACCGGGGCTGACAACTTCGATAACGGCGTCGGGTATTATCGTTAGCGCTTCGTCCTGCCTGGGTGGTTTCGTGCAAAAGATGGCTATATCGGGGCGTTTGAGCGAACCATCCTGGAAACGAATCAGCACATCGGAAAGGTGCGAGCAACCGTATCCATTCTCGCTCTCGGCTATAGGTTCGATGGACGCCCTGATACGGTCTATCATGCGCTGGTGGCGCGACCCAGGAAAAGCCTCCCAGGTTGGGACGCCTGCCGTAATCTCAAGGCGGACCGCTCCTTCGCGGAGCAATTGGTCCAGGTCTGAGATTTTGGTGATCGCCATGATTGACTCCTTCTAAGCCTCCTTCAGAGCGTAAGCGATAGCCTGATCCGTACTCATGGCTCGACCCGCCTCCCGCTCGGCCTTGAACTTGTCGTCGCCCAGTTGAGAACACACAGCGGTACGATTCTGATTGTAGTCGGCGCGGTCATAAGGGGACATGCGAACGCCTACTGACTCGAACAGAGTTTCCGCAGCCCCATAAAGACGCGCTGCCCTCTCCGGCTGCCCTTGCAACCCGCTCACTCCTGCCACCCCCGCCAGGCAGAGAGCTATATCCCCTTTGCTGCCCTGCTCGTTTCTCAAGGACAGCGCCTCTTTGAAAAGTTGCGCCGCTCGGTCGTAGTCCTCTTCGTAACGTGCGACGTAGGCCAGGTTGGAAAGCGACCATGCTATGCCGCCGGTGTCACCTAGCTCTCTGTATATATGCAGAGCCTCCTTAGCGAGAGACGCCGCCTCTGCGTAGTTGCCCTGACATCGCGCTATATCGCTCAGGCTGTCCAACGAGATGGCAGTCACCCAGTTGATGCCCCCCAGTGAGCCTCCAATGGCACGCCTTATCTCCAGGCTCTCTTCGACGAGGGATCGCGCAGTAGGATAATCGCCTTGCAGCCAGGCTAGTCGGCCCAGGCTGGTCAGCGGAAAAGTATCGCCCCCAGTATTACCTAGTTGCCGATAGGTTGCCAGGCTTTCTTCATACCTGGCTCGCGCTTCTGCATCATCGCCCAATGCAAGGTCAACGTCTCCAAGAGAGAAAAGGGCTATGGCGAGACCACCCTTAACCCCTATCCTACGAAATAACTCCACACTTTCCTCTAGCAGTGAACGGGCAACCGTGTAGTCATTTTGGAAATGGACGGACATTCCTAAGATATGCAGTGCTCCGGCCAGGTTGACATGATCCCCATGCTGCCGCAAAATCGCCACGCTTTCCTCCAGCCGAGAACGAGTGACTGGATAATCACCCTGCAAAAAGGCCATTGCCCCGGCCAGGTAGAGCAACCCGGCGCGTATTTGCTCACTGGCTGTTTGTGCGCCCCCACTCCCCTCCCCGCTCCCTTGTAGGGTAGCCAGTACGCTTTCGATTTTTGCCCGGCCTTCGCTAAAATAACCCCCAATATCCCAGAATCCATACAAAGAGAAAGCTAAGTCGGCTATTCTTCCGAGATCGCGTTGCTCGAACGGCAAGTCCACTGCGGCGCGTATGTTGTCGAACTCCGTAATGAATTGTTGCACCGCCGGTAGGTTAATAGCGAACAGCAGGTCTTCATTTATCTTCAGCAGCCTCAGGAAGAAGACCATATGCTGCTTGCGCAGTTCCTCGACCTCTCCGCTTTCCGACAGCATCTCAAGTGCATACTCTCGGATGGTCTCCAACATACCGAAACGGGTCTCCCCACTATTTCCCTCTATCTCGCGCAGCAAGCTCTTGCCCGCCAGCGACATTACCCTGTCCAGGATGTCAATGTCTAAAGGGATCGGGGGTCGGGGATCAGGGATCAGTTCTCTACCCCTGATCCCTGATCCCTGATCCCCGATCCCTAGATTGCATACCTCTTCCGCAGCCTCCAGCGAGAAACTGCCCACGAAGATCGCTAGCCTACGGAAGAGGACCTGTTCTGCCGGGTCGAGCATGTCGTGGCTCCACTCGAATGTGCCTCGGAGGGTCTGTTGACGGGCCGGGACATCGCGCGCGCCGCCCGTAAGCAGCTTGAGTCTGCTCTGCAAACGCACAAGCATCGCCTGCGGCGCGAGGATCGTAATGCGAGCAGCGGCCAGTTCTATCGCCAGGGGCAATCCGTCCAGGCGATGGCATATTTCGGCAACGGCAGGGGCATTGTCGTTTGTGACCATGAAGTCGGGTTTGACGGACTGGGCGCGCTCGATAAACAGTCGTACTGCTTCATACTGGGACATGGCTTCCAGCGTTGGCAGGTGTTTGCTATCGGGGAGAGCCATCGGCGGGACGGGAAACCTATGTTCACTATAAAGATGCAAGGCTTCCCTGCTCGTGACCAGTATCTTCACGCGCGGCGCCACCCCCACAAGCTCGGAAATAGAAGGCGCAGCTTCCAGCACTCGCTCGAAATTATCAAGCGCCAGGAGCATTTGCTTGTCTTGTAAGTGCTGTTTGAGAGTGCCAAGTAAGGGTTGATTTCCTGTTTCCTTGACCCCCAGGGTTTGTGCGATTGTGGGTACAACCAGGTCGGGATCGCTGACCGGGGTGAGGGCGACGAAGAACACTCCGTCCTCGAAGTGCTCAATCACTTCAGCGGCGACTTGCAGGCACAAGCGTGTCTTGCCGACGCCGCCCGGCCCCGTAAGTGTGAGCAGTCCAACATCTTTGCGCAGCAGTAACGCCTGGACGGCAGCCAACTCCTTCTCTCTACCGATGAGAGAACTGCGCTGCATAGGTAAGTTGTTGGGGCGGTTATCCAGCGTCTTCAGAGGTGGGAAACTGGAAGGCAGGCCGGAGGTCAACAGTTGGAAAACGTGTTCCGGTCGTTGCAAGTCCTTGAGACGGTGCTCGCCCAGGTCTCGGATCTCCGCGCCCGAAGGTAGGGCGTCGCGCACCAGGTCGTAGGTAGCGTGGGAGATGAGGGATTGGCCGCCATGAGCAGCAGCGCGCAGCCGAGCGCAACGGTTGACCGCGCTGCCATAGTAGTCCCCCCCGCGCAAGTCTGCCTCTCCCGTGTGCAGAGCTATCCGTACTTTGATAGGAGTGGGCGTGGGCCACTGTTCGGCATACAAGGCTTTTTGCAGGGCGACGGTCGCGTTCGCGGCGTCTGTGGCGCGGGCGAAAACGGCAAAGCGGCTATCGCCCTCTCCGCGTGGTCGCACCACAAAACCGTCATGCTGGCTAACCATGTCTTCGATGAGCGCGTCATGGCGGACCAGGGCAGCGCGCGCCTCCTCGGGGTGCAACTCCCACAGAGTGGTGCTCCCCTCTATATCAGTAAATAGAAAGGTGACCGTGCCAACTGGTAGATCAGACATGGTTTTAGTTATCAAATTACGCGCCGTCCGGTCAGCCTATCTCCCCAAGCTGGGGCACTGCGAATTGGCAGCCGCACTGTAACTCGATTGCTATGGGAGCACGATGGTTTACGGCAGAGGTCGTGCGATAGTGTGTTATGAAATCGGAACGAGGATCAACAATAACCACGTCGCTGACGCCCTGGGCGAGATAGAATTGCGGGTTGAGTGACAGGTCTTTATATTCGTAACCGGGGCTGATAATTTCGATAACAGCGTCGGGTATTACTGTCAGCGCCTCGTCCTGCCTGGGTGGTTTCGTACAGAAGATAGCGATGTCGGGGCGTTTTAGGGAACCGTCTTTGAAGCGAATTAGTATGTCTGAGAAATGGACGCAGGCGCACCCAGTTGCGCTATCTTCTATTGGCTTGATTGAAGCGCGAATAAGGTCTATTGTTTCCTGGTGGAGCACCCCCGGAAAGGCTTCCCAAGTCGGCACGCCTCCGGTGATTTCCAGCCGGATGACGCCGTCATTGATGAGTTGATCCAAATCTGGGATATTTGTAGTTGGCATGGGATGACCTCCTGATGCGCAGAACAATTCAATATCTAGGCACAGCTATTATAACACTTGCCGTCACTTATAATACGCTATTTGTGAAAGTAAGAGTTCAGAGTTAGGATTAACCGTAGGGTCGAAACATTTTTTAGCCCAAACTGCAAAACGCTTAGTCAAGAGGGCGAACACAAGGTTCGCCCCTACGGAGTATCCTAACTCTGAACTCTTACTTGTGAACAGGGTAATATCAAGAGTAACAGGGCCGAGTTTCAAGGATAAACCTAGCCTTCCTCGAGTGCATAACTAACGGCCTGTTCAACCGTCATGCCATGCCCGTCCGACCAGGCCGCCGCGAACGCCGCTTCATCGAGCATGTTGCGGGTGGCGGTGATGTTGAGTTCGTAGTCGGCCAGGTCCGCCCCTTGCAACGGCGCGCCCGCAGCCTCGAGTAACGCTTCCGTCGCGCCAAAAAGCCTGGTCGAGCGTTCGGCCTGTTGGATGGATCCTGCGACCCCCGCCAGCCCTGCCAGGCACATCGGGATACCCGCTTTCGCGCTCACGTCCAGGAACAGCATCAAGCTCTCCGCGAAGAGCGCACTTGCTCGCTTGAAATCGCCCTGGTGATGTACGGCATGGCCCAGGTTGTGCATCGCCATCGCCGTGTTCCACTTGTCCCCCAACTCCCTCCATATTTCCAGGCTGCGCTCGTGGAGCGTGCAGGCCGCCTGATAATCGCCCTGACATCGGGCTACTTCCCCCAGGCTGAGGAGCGATATGGCGACGCCAAAGTTGTACCGCATCTCCTGGAGTATAGCCAACGCTTCCTCGTAAAGGGCGCGGGCCGAAGCATAATCTCCCGTGTCGAGGGCGACGTTGCCCAGGCCGTTGAGCAAGGTAGCGACGCTGTATTTGTCGTCTATCTCCTGGAATAGCGCCAGGCTTTCCGAATAGAGAGACTGGGCTGACATATAATCTCCCTCCCGCAAGGCAACGTCTCCCAGGCCCCGGAGGGCAATAGCCATGCCCAGCGTTCGCTCGCGTCCAGGCACATGCTTTCGGAACGTTTCCAGGCCCTGCTCGTACAGGATTCGCGCCTGGTTGCCGTTGCCCTCGCGGAAGGTGGTGAAGCCCAGGCCACACAGCGCGTGCCCCACTCCCTCGGCGACATCGAGCGCCTGGAACGCAGCCAGGCCATCCTCGTAAAGAGAGCGGGCCATCGCGTTGTCGCCCTGGTGGTCGGCGAGCCTGGCTGCGGCGATGAGAGCTTTCGCCCTCACTTCAGATTGTTCGACCCCGAACGGTTTCGTGCGCGACAATATCTCTACTAGACGCCCTCGCCCTTCGCTAAGATAGCCACGTCGGAACCAGAACCACCCCAGGGCGGCGGCCATTCGCAAGGCCGTTTCGAATGAGGGATCAGGGATCAGGGATCGGGGATCAGTTTCTAAATCCCGACCCCCGACCCCTGATCCCTGATCCCTGATCCCCGATCCCCGATCCCCGCTCACCTCGGTGGACGCTTCCTTCACTGCACTGGAAGACGTACTTGCCCAGCGCAACGCGGCGCGAAGGTTGTCGTACTCCGATTCCAGCTTGTCCAACCACTCGGCTTCGTATGGCCCACGCATTTGTGCGTCCGCCCGCTCGGCCAGGTCCAAAAAGAAATCGGCAAAGAGCCTGAATACACTCTCAGTTTCGCCACTCTCCACCAACCTCTCAAGCCCATACTCCCGTATCGTCTCCAGCATCTTGAACCTGAGTCCGTCTCCCTGTTCTTCTTGTCGAAGAAGGCTCTTGTCAACAAGAGAGTCAATATGATTTTGGATTGGGAGTCGGGGGGGGGGGGGGGGGGGGGGGGGGTGGCTCCGCCAACAACACCCCCAAACCCCGCCCACCACCACCCACCACACACACCACGAGCCGCACGCGACACAGACCCACACCCCACCCCCCCC
>JBBQIC010000002.1:0-38107 GCA_038324555.1 Chloroflexia bacterium | reverse complement strand
GGCGACTACGGCATCAGGCCCAGCGGCGTAGATAGCTTCGATCTCTTCAGTTGTGCTTGGCGGACCCACTATGCTTGACATATTCCCTCTATCTACATTAATCGTGCCGCAGTCTTGCCCTTAGGCTGAGTAGTTACGTTTTATTATCCTTTTCTTTTGGGCCACAACATTGAGTTCTTCAATAGTGACCCCCCAATGCCTGTTATTTCCAGGGTGATATTTCTTTCCGTTGAACTCGAAATCTACTGTCGTTGTCGTTCTATAACCGTCAGAAGTTAGAGGATATGCTCGCCATATCTTACTGCCAAGTGGCAACAGACGTAAATCCGCTATTTCGGCTTCGGTCAACTCTCGGTCCGTCCCGTCTGGAAGTTCAACCATCGTATAACCCGTGCCACCCGCACTACGGAGCCGACGCTGTAGGAACAATTTTCTAAACTTCCTTTCAGCCAATTGACGGTTTTTTACATACCACACAAGGTAATCGCAATTACGTTGCACGAACGAACCACTTCGACTCCCAGTTTTTTGAATCGCAAGTAGTACTACGAAGTTCTCAACTCCGAATACCTCATCCATTAGGTTTCGCACCAAATGTAAGTTTTCGTCCGAAATCTGTACGAAGCACGAACCACTTTCCGTCAATAGCTCTTTGGTAAGAAGGAGCCTATCGCGCAAATATGTTAGATACGAGTGTAGACCAAGTTCCCAAGTATCCCGAAACGCTTTTATCGTTTCCGGCTCCTGTGTCAAATCATCATCTTTGCCGTCCTTGACATCACGATTGTTAATGAACGGCTGAAAGTTGGAGCCGTACTTGATACCATAAGGCGGGTCAATGTACACCATCTGCACCTGCCCGCCCATGCCCTCTTTTTCAAGCAGCGAGTTCATCACCAGGAGCGAGTCGCCCGCAATCAGGCGGTTGCTCCACCCGTGCTTGTGCTTGTAGAACTCGATAGCCTCGCGCAGAGGCGGGTTCTCCGTAGGGGTCTCAAACAGCGACGCTTGGACGTAGGCTGCTAACTCCTCGGCTATGCCCCCACCAACGGCGACACGCTTGCGAACGGCCTCAACGATGGTACGCGGGTCTATGCGCTCGTGTACATGGAGAGAGACGGTATCAACCTCGAAGGACGTATGCTCCGCTTTGCTCGCCCACACCAATTGGGGGTCAAGGTGGGGGTCATAGGCATAGGTCTGCTTGCCTATGTCGGGGTCGGTGTCAGGCGTGACCAGGCCAACGGGCGGATTGTTGGCGCGCTGTTTGTCGGCGTGCTCGTATTGCTCAATCGGCTTGTGCCGTCCGGCCTGCGTATTGCTTCTGGTACGGGGCATGGGCGTTATCCTTTTCGGGATGTATCGGAAGTATGCGAACGTCCGGCGCGTGCATGGCGCGTGACTGAGGGAGACGCCAGCGTACCGGAAGGTAGCTTAGAGTATAGAAAAAGGCGGGGATTGTGTCAATACGAGAGAAAAGTTGGGTACACATCAATGCAACAAAAGCAACACCTAAAAAAGAGGTACAACCGGACACAACGGACACCTAAAAGGGACTGGATGGTCAGCTGAGTTGCCGATTGGCGCGGGCTATGTGTTCTCTTGGACTTCTAGGGCGCTCTGCTGGCCGCTCCGACCATTCGGTGCAACCATTAGGGACAGTTCTCCGTCTGCCAGCATCCTAAACATCTCCGACGTTGTAACGTGTAGGTTCCCCGACAGTTGCTTTAGCGCAGCAACACGGCGGGACCGCTCAGGCTCTGGCCCCAGGTAAATTGATAGACCCGGTATTCTATTTGGCGGCTTGCTGCTCATGCCCTCATTATACCTCTTGTTATATACCTTGTCAATATAATGTTATATCGAATTTCTTACAATATCTTAGAAATCTCTTGACAAGTTATATAACATATGTTATAATGATTATAGACAAGTGAATATGAGGGCTGCAAGATTGAGGGGAACCCGGACGAATGAGAGCCAAGTGTGAGTGATAAGCCTAGCGGGGAACCCAGATGAGAGAGCTAAGTTTGAGTGTAAGCAGCCCTCATGCTCACAGGCACTAACAAGAGCAAAGGGGACCGGGACAATGCAAAAGTGTGTCAACCCAAAGTGCAATAACCACTTCACACCTAAGAGCCACGTACACGCTTTTTGCTCGGACAAGTGCAGACGGGCCGCTAGGGGTAGGGATTGGAGTATGGTCCGTGAGAAGGCTCTTTGGCGAGACAGCCACATTTGCAAGGACTGCGGCACTCAGAATTGCAGGCTCGAAGTCCATCATATCCAACCACTTTACAAAGGCGGCACGAACGAACTATCCAACCTTCGCACTCTATGTGTAAAATGTCACAGAGCAGTACACAAGACTTGGAGGTTATATGAACACATCGGACATGAACACATCGGAAGTGAGGTCTATTATTATGCGGCTTAGTCAAATGCTCGATTTAGTAGGATTGACCACCTACGTAGGCGATAAGACCAAGTACGGGCGCAAGGCTGGCCGCGAGGCGTGGCAATACACACGCGAGTACATGGCCGTCTACGCCAAAGAGAGTGACCCGGATGAAGTCATCCGCATCTTTGAAAGCGTAGGCGCTCACAACGACATAGAGGCCGGGCGCTGGCTTCTAAAGTACGATGACCTAGTACCATAAATCCGTAAGGCAGAAGGAGACTCAGGAAATGAAGACTACTAAGCAAATGGCCCGCGCTATCACCAAGATCGCGCAACAGAGCGGGATAGACCTGGACAAAGTTGGCGCGCACGTCAGGATTGATAACCCGCCTTTTATGCCCTTGTGCATCGAGGTTATCGCTCAGAACTTGGCAAGTGTAGCCCATTATTACGAGCAAAACGGCGACTTAGTGCCCGACCCTGATATGGTCTTCTTCACTGGCTATGGAGTTGACAATGGTTGGGTTCCGGTAAGCATCCAAATGGCAGTAGGGATTTATCATCAAGCCTCATGGGTAGAGGATGGGGAGATTACACGCTTTGATATGCGAGAGCAGGCGGAGCAAACCTCATTCGCCAACATGTGGGCGCGCAACCTACAAGAGCAAGGTTTTGTGCATTGGCTTCAAGCGGCCTAAGCAGGCCAAGAGCAAAGATACAGCACAGTACAGTACATACGCTCAGAGGTTTAGTCGGAGGAACAGTTAGGAGAAGCAACTATGGCAAGCAAAGACACGAGGCGAGGGCACAACGAAGGTGGTATTTATCAGCGCGCATCTGATGGAAAGTGGGTAGGGAGCGTCAATCTGGGCTATGGGCCGGACGGCAAGCGCAAGCGCAAGGTCTTCTATGGCAAGACCCGCAAGGAAGTAAGCGAGAAGTTGAAAACTGTGCTTGCCGATCAGCAGGTCGGCAAACCCATTTCTAGTAATGAGCGCCTAACCATAAGCCAGTTTCTCAACTCGTGGCTACAGACTGTAAAGAATGAAGTGCGCCCAGCAACCTATATTCAATACGAAGTATCGGTACGCTGTCACCTGACCCCGCGCTTGGGGCGCATTCAACTTACGAAGCTCACTCCACAGCACCTACGCGAGTTCCAAGCCGCCGAAGTCGAAGCGGGTTTATCGCCTACCACTGCCAAACTAGCACGCGCCGTCTTACGCAGGGCGTTGGAGATGGCCGTAGAGGATGGCCTGGTCTATCGTAACCCGGCGAAGATTGTGAGGCAAAAGGAAACGGCATCCTCCAAGCCAAAGTTCAAAGGCTCCTATTTGAATGAGGAACAGGCCAGGGCATTCTTGACGGTACTCAAGGGTCATAGACTAGAGGGGCTATATAGCGTTGCCCTTGCGCTTGGCCTCCGGCGTGGCGAAGCATTAGGGTTGCGTTGGTGTGATGTGGATTTTGAGAAGTCTACCATCCACGTATGCGGGTCATTACTCCGCATCGGCAAGGGCTCTACTCTGCAACGTCTGGACACAAAGACTGAGGAAAGCAATCGTACCATCCGCCTACCCAAGCCCCTGATGAACGCCCTACGCACCCATAGGAAGCGCCAGCTTGAGGAACGCCTGAAAGCGGGCACGGCATGGAAGGGTAACGAATGGGACTTGGTATTTACCAGTGAAGTCGGCACAGGCATAGAGCCGCGCAATCTCAATCGCCAACTTGTAGGGTTGTTGGAGAAGGCGGGACTACCTAAGATTAGATTCCACGACACCCGGCATAGTGCCGCCGTTCTGATGCTGGCTCAAGGCATCACATTGAAAGTAGTGAGCCAGATTTTGGGCCACTCAAAGATTGCCACTACCGCCGATATATATGCACATGTGCTACCCCGCCAAGAGCAAGAAGCCGCCGACAAGATGGGCGCTTTGCTGTGGAGCGAAGGCTATAGGGATAGGGGTTAGGGGGGCTTTGCCCATTTTGCCCGAAAAGTGCAATAAGTAAAGACTGGCGTAATACGCCAGTCTTTACTTATTGCACTTGACGATTAATTACTGATTAACTCTATTGCACGAGGTTGCTTAGCGTCTGTGGTGAAAGGTTCTAGCGGCTTATTACTTTCTTTCGCGTTTGACATTCGCCACGTTGTTAGTCCTACATTGCCTGGCAAGGCATAAGTGCCAGGTTCTGAGGAAATCAGTTTGGCTTTATTGTTCGCGCTTGAAACCTTCTCCGCTGTATCCACTGCTGAATGGCGAACAAAGGCGGATACACTCATCCCGATCTGCCGCGCGCATTCGGCTACTTTCTTGAAATCGCTACGTGGGAATGCCACTGATACAATTGTGCGGCGATTCTTTGTACCAGATACCGTTTCTGCATTCTCCCAATCCCAGTTTTCAGGGTTCTCTAAGTTTTCGATGTCTTTGTCGTTCACACTGTTACTCCCTTCTTTGCTTTGCTGAGTTTTGCTTGCTCTGAGCTTTTACAGCGCCAAGCCGTGATTGGTCGCCATAACCCCGGCTCTTGTGTTGGTACAATCGGAATGGTCAGACATATGCCACTGCTGTCGCGCCCGATTACTAAATGCGTGCCTGTTCGATTTTTCCTGTTCGACATAATTGTAAACTGCCCATCTAATACATCGTCAACTTGGTCGGCAGTCAAACCATGCGAAGCAAATTTAGCTTCGTTGGCGTCGTCATACGTAAATCTAACTCGTGGTCTTGACAAAATTAAAGCAATATATTACAATACGTATAGTCTTGCACTACAGTTTCAACTACAATTGGGGCTACAGCCGTTGACTTAGTAAACTACATAAGTCTAATTATTATACTACACAAATCGGAGGTTGTCAATAGTGAAACTCGATTGGTTAATTTTGGCAGATGCGGCCCAAATCGTAGGGGGCAAACTCTACCTTTTGGGGGGTGGTTGGGATTCAGTCCTTGTCAATACTCTTCCTGCCGCACAAATGATTGCAATCGCTGTTGGTATTGAGGTCGCTTGGACCGAGACCAACGAACCCCATAAGGTTGAACTATATATAGATGACCAGGACGGCAAGCAGCTTGTGAAAGTAGAAGGCGGCTTTGAAATGGGTAGACCTCCTGGTACAGCACCCGGTCAATCACAACGTGTTCAACTAGTCGTGCCGACACCCATGCAGTTTGAAAATCTTGGCACTTACGTTGTTAAGGTTCTATTGCCAGATGAGAAAACGCATGAACTTGCAGAA
This sequence comes from Chloroflexia bacterium, assembly GCA_038324555.1. Taxonomy (GTDB): domain Bacteria; phylum Chloroflexota; class Chloroflexia; order QHBQ01; family JADMIH01; genus JADMIH01. The sequence goes on along the minus strand of JBBQIC010000002.1, from coordinate 32,456 downwards.
AAGGGCCGTACAACGTTTCGTGTGGTTCCTAGTCCAATGTTCAACGTAATACAGCAAGGTCAGGGCGATGGACCGAACTCGGAGGGGAAGCCCTAACTTTGTTATTGATAATTAATAGGGTAGCTTTCGCTGGAAACTGAGGCTACCCTATCTTCCATCCAGGCACAGGTGGCGAAGTGGTCCAACGCGGTCCCCTTGCAAAGCGACTATCGTCGGTTCGAATCCGGCTCGGTGTTTCTATCACCGGACCGCCTTAGAACAAGGAGGTTGTAGCTCCATGTCCATACCTAATAATACCACATCCGTCAATCCCCGTGAACAGTGTGGGTTAGAAATTGCTAACACCAACAAGTTGCATATGCGTGGCCGCGTGTGGCCTGTCCCATCGCAAACCACTGGTGATAAAGGCGATAAATATACTGTAGCCAATGTAGCCATAGCATAAGTTTGGCTACATATTTGGCTACATAATGATAAAATAGCTCGGAATACGGAACATCTGAGCTATTTTTGTGCCTAATTTTGGTGCCGAGGATCAGACTTGAACTGATGACCCTGCGATTTTCAGTCGCATGCTCTACCAACTGAGCTACCTCGGCGTATTGCTACCTGTTTGTGTTCATTTTCGGGGCATTCGTGCGGCCCCTATGCCCCAACTCAAATAGATCAAATCCAATCATATGCTCTCTTTGACCTGAAAGTTCGAGGTGTTACGATTGGGTGTAGTCGCTCTATTCTAGCGAAAAAGGTATAAGCCGTCAAGTTGACCACAGACATTATACGGCGCACGAATACCGACCTCAGTATAGCACCCAGGGCTACAGAAAGGCAATACTTCCTTTTACGTTTCACGTTTCACGTTTCTCTAGTATAATAACTCAACGTTTCCCGGCTGCGTCTATTTATGTCAGCCTATTCTTCATTTACCTGAACGGAGGGTGTAACAATGTACGTACCGTATGACCTGAGCAAGGTGAAAGTGCTGGACCTCTCGCAGAACTTCAGCATGGACTCGCCGCCTTTCGCTTTCTACGAAGGGCCAACCATCAAATGGGTCAAGAAGATCGCCTTCGAGGGCGTGAACGCCCAGCACATATCCAGCACCAACCATATCGCCACCCACCTCGACTCGCCCTACCACTTCTATGATCCAGGGCCGGACATTTCGGGCATCCCCATTGACACCCTCTTTGGCCCCGCCTGCATAGTAGACCTCTCGCAATTCGGCATCGGCGACTACGACATCTATGGCCCTGAGCACTTCGAGATGTGGGAGAAAAAGACCGGCATCAAGATCGAGCGCGGCGACATCCTGGTGATCCACACCGGCTACCACCACTACTACAACGAGGATTGGTACAAAGTCCATAACGACGAAAAGCCCGACCTGCCGCGCTGTTTCTTGCGTCACCCTGGCCCGCAGCGCGCCTTCTGCGATTGGGTGCTGGACAGGGGCATTCGCTGGATGGCGATTGACGCTATCTCCACAGATCACCCCTTCAACACCAAAGTCCGCGTAGCCCGCCCCGACCTCATCCCGGAGGTAGAGGCCAAGATAGGCATGAGCATGGACGAAGCCTTCCCATGGATGGAAGACTATCAATGCACGCACACCCTCCTCTTCCCCAGGGGCGTATTCCACGCCGAAAACGTCGGCGGCCAGGTAGACGAAGTACTCAACCAGCGCGTATGGTTGGGTTGCTTCCCCTTCCGCTTCAAGGGTGGTGAAGCGGCCTTTGCTCGGATAGTGGCGTTCGTAGAAGAACGTTAAGAAACCGCGAAGACGCAAAGACGCAAAGAATTGCTATGTTTATTCACCGCAGAGGCGCAGAGAACGCAGAGGACCTTTATTATTGGTCCTCTGCGTTCTCTGCGCCTCTGCGGTGCAATATTCTTAAGGTAAACTTAGCGTTTTTGCGTCTTCGCGGTTTCTCTTAATTTGGATTATGTATGAAACCGTCTCTTTTTGAATATTACGCTCCGGTGACACGGGACGAAGCTCTAAGCTTGCTTGCCGAGTACGGGGACGAGGCTAAGCTGCTGGCAGGCGGACAGAGCCTTGTGCCCAGCATGAACTTTCGACTTGCCCAGCCTTCTATACTGGTAGACTTGAACGGTATTCCCGACCTGTTCGGCGTCCATGCCGATGGAGAGGGCGGGCTGCGTATACGCGCTATGACCCGACACCGCACAGTAGAGCGCAGCACGCTCGTCGCGAGCCGCGCTCCCCTTATCACCGAGGCGATGCCCGACATAGCCCACCCTCAGATTCGCAATCGAGGCACAATAGGCGGCTCCCTGGCCCACGCCGATCCTGCGGCGGAACTGCCCTCGCTAATGCTGGCGCTGGACGCGCAGATGCAGGCGCAAAGCAGCCAGGGCCAGCGCCTCATCCCCGCCTCCGAGTTCTTCCTGGGCATATTCACTACCGCGCTTGAGCCGGAGGAGATACTGGCGGAAGTAATCATCCCGCCCATACCTGAGCGAACCGGCACGGCCTTCGAGGAGGTAGCCCGCCGCCACGGTGATTACGCCCTCGCAGGCGCGGCGGCGGTCGTCACGCTCGCGCCCGATGGTACGGTTGCTGAAAGCAAGCTGGTCTTCTTCTCTATCGGCGACGGCCCTGTCCAAGTTCTTGCTGCCAGCGACGTATTACGCGGCACGCAGCCCACCGAGGATGTTATCCGCGCTGCCTCAGAAGCCATTGATAGTGAGATTGACCCGCCATCCGATATACACGCGACAGCTGCTTATCGCAGGCATTTGGTGAAGGTGTTGGCGCGCAGGACGTTGGCGCGAGCGGTAGAGAAGGCACATTAGAAATGCAATGAAGATTATTTACAAGCCCGATACCGACACGTTGACGGTAATCTTCAATGATACACTCGTTGCTGAAAGCGACGAAGATAAGCCCGGTGTGATTCTAGACTACGATGGCGCCGGGAATTTGGTGGGGTTAGAAATCCTGGATGCGTCCAGGCGTGTCACCGAACCAAGCAGCATCGAATATCAAGTTGCTCAATCAGGTGCGCAATGCAAGTAGGAGAGTGATGAATAATAAGAGACTTAGGGTTATTCATAGAGTTCTCGCGCTACTAGTATTAACAGGGATGGGAGTATTTGCGCAGACCTGGCCGATGAACTCTCCCAATCCCGCGCCAATATCGGGCAAAGAGCAAAGTGCCCGCACGTCCAAAACAATCGGTAACAACGTTGTGTCTAATGCCAACGCAATAGGCAGGCAGCGAAATGCTTCTACAAGCGCAATCCTAAACCCTCGCAACTATTCTACATCTGCTCCGGCAAAGCCTCTCAGCCAGACAGTGAATGGGTATACAGTTACATTGTACCCCGTATATGCCGACGCCAACCGGATCGTACTTACTTATACGGTAGAGAACTCACAGAATGACGTTCGTGCAGTACCCCCATTCCCCTTGTCGGACATTATGGGCAATCTGCGTGAAGTTCCCCAACCACGCCTCAGCGACGCACAAGGAAGAACGTTTCCCATGCTTTACCCTTCAAAAGAACTCGATGAAAGTCTTGGTGGCTCCGTACTTGTTTTTGATAGCGCCGCACTATCCGTTTTGCCTGAAACCCTCGATCTGCATCTGGCCCTTGATGTCGCAGTGCCCAAGGAGCCTAACGATTACAAGGCGCTAGGGATTAGAGGGCCTTTCATGTTCAATTTCTTGTTGCCAGTCGACCTTGCACGTCGCATTGCAGAAGTACACCAAATAGCTGCTACGTATGGTGGAACGATCACCATTGACAAGGTGGTCGTTGCACGCAGAGAGGCCCGTATATTTTGGCGACGCGCCGACTCAAACAAGAGTGTGGCCGGATGCGGGTGCTCTTCAAGATTGGAAGTTGGGGCAGTGTCATCAACGCCCTCATCCGAATCGGGCAGGCAAGTAGATTGGGAGGGTCTCATAGATGCCGCTCTTATTGATGAGCAAGGCGAATGGACCATATCTACGTGGTATCCCTCCTGGGGTAATGCATATTATCCTCCACAGCCAGGCCCGGTATTCCATTTTACGGTTCCACCGTTGGGCGCGCCACCTCAACCGACACCAACGCCAGGAATACCCACGCCTATACCCTTACCTACTCGGTCGCAATCTGATGCGGGGCCTTATCCACTGTTTATGCAAGGAGGCGCTTTCCCTGCGGGAAAGCCCAACCCTGTCGGCAGCCCTCCTCCACTAGCATCTCTACCGCCCAGCCCAACACCTACCTCAACGTTGGTACCTCCATTTCGCCCAATCTTTCCGACGAGTCTTATTCCTTTGCACCAAACGATAAGCGGCTATACGGTTGCCCTCTATCCAATAGCTGCGGACACTAATCGCATTACCCTGTACTATATTGTGAACAGCCCGCGTGGAGAGTCTTTGCATAGCTTCGGCGCACAGCGCAACGATGACTATACTGTTACGGGGCCTCGATTGTCGGCTACGGGTGGACGAGAGTTGCCCTTGATTGATGTTGGTTATCCTCAGGTTGCATCAGGCAATCCGCCCTCCGGCGCTATAGAAGCGACATTTGATGCCAACCCGCTAAAGGCACTGTCACCTGAAGTGAAGTTGCACTTGGTTGTTGACCTGAATGTGTACAATTCGCCTTCTTTCAATTTGCCTTCTGGTGCATCGGAGCCTGCCACGCTGCCAAGCCCATTCGCTTTGCCGACCCACTCAGCAAAGCCTGCGACGCCCATGCCAGGGCCGTTCACTTTCGACTTTTCGATGCCGGTAGACCTTACCCGCCGCGTAGCCGAGGTAAATCAGACCGTTGATGCGTCAGGATGGATAATGACAATTGAACGGGTGATCGTGACCACCTCAGAAACTCGTATTATTTGGCGGTACCCGGAATCAGATACTCATATCTTAAGGTGTAGTCAGCTACTTGGGAAGTTGCAAATAGGTACCTGGACGAGTACACTAACCGATTTATCAGGAGTTGTGGAAAGCTGGCCGAGCAATGGGCGTTGCTCATATCGCTATCCTCAAACTTCGCTCATAGATAAGCAAGGTGATTGGACTTTGACCGTGGACACATGGATAAGCGCCTTCGGGGGTATGGCATCGAGTTCGTCAGGACCGTGGGTCTTTCATTTCGATCTACCACCTATTATCAACAGTACACAACCCGAAAAGTAACATTATTAGGAGCGTTACATGGACTAATCCACAGGCTGCTCATCGTCTATTATCCATTGTCAATTACACAAGGTATACTGTATATACTGTAATGAACAACAAACCTTCACTCTGGCACAACCGCGACTACATGCTCCTGTGGAGCGGGCAGGTGGTGTCCGTGCTGGGGAGCAGATTCTCGGAGATAATCTTTCCCCTGCTGGCGTACGACATCACGGGGTCTCTGCTGCCAGCAGGCATACTGGTCGCCTGCTACAGGCTTCCCCTGGTGTTGTTCAGCCTCCCGGCGGGCGCGCTGATAGACAGGTGGGACCGCAAGCGCGTGATGATGTGGTGCGACACGCTCCGGAGCCTGGCCTTCGCCACTGTGCCGCTCTCGATGGCCCTGGGCGGTCCTAGCATCTGGCAACTGTATCTGGTAGCCCTCATCGAAGGCACACTCTCGGTCTTCTTCAACGTAGCGCAGGTGGCCGCCCTGCCCAGGGTAGTGTCCAAGGAGCAACTGCCCGACGCGGGAGCGCAGAACCAAGCTACCACCGCCATAGCCGAGTTCGCAGGGCCGGGGCTGGGCACCATTGTTTACCAGTTCCTGGGACGAACCGTGCCATTCCTGATAGACTCGATTTCATACGCGCTGTCGGTGTTCTCACTTTTCTTCATCAAGACCCCCTTCCAGGAGGAACGCGCCCCCGCCGCCAACCGCCACCTCCTCATCGAGATAAAGGAGGGGTTGGCCTGGCTTTGGAGCCACTCGCTCATCCGTTTCGTAGCTTTTCTTACGGGCGCGGTCAACGTAGTGTTCACTGCGTCCGAGATATTTATTATCGGGCTGGCGCTTGGCATGAACGTGAGCAAAGCGGAGATAGGCTTCATATTCAGCATCGGCTCGATAGGGGCGATAATAGGCGCGACCTTCGCAGGGCGGGTGCAGAAGCGGTTCGCCTACAGGCAAATAACTATAGGCTGCGTGTGGCTCATGGCGCTGCTGTTTCCCTTGTACGCTATCGCACCCAACATAATCGCGCTCGGAGCCATCACCGCCCTGGCATACATTACGGCTCCAGTGTTCACCGTGACCCAATTGGCCTACCGCCTGCCACTCATACCCGACCAGATGCAAGGTCGGGTAAACAGCACTTATCGCCTGATAATATATGGCTTCCAACCCATAGGCGCGCTGCTTGGCGGCTTCCTGGTCAGCCAGTTCGGGGCCGGACCGGCAGTGCTGGCCTTCTCAGCGTGGCTTGTTTTCCTGGCGGTGGTAGTTGTTCTAAACGCCGACATCCGCAACACGCAGATGGGGATACAACCCAAAACGGAAAAAGCGTCGTGAGTTTTGAGTTCGTAATCGTAGTTTCCCCAATTCACTAAGAAGATGAGATTGATAAGTGAGTGAAGAAAGAATTCAGGAACTCAAAGACAATATAGTTGAAGCCAGCAAGCAACTAATGGTCGAAGTTCTGAGAAGAGACGCCAATTTGCATGAGAAAGGCGAACTGCAACTCCTGGGAGAGGATTATGAAGAGATTGATTATCTGTGGCCCCGAGCCTCCCATCAGCTTGGTATCGCGTGGAACTTCTACGATGAGTGGATTTATGCGCGTGATCACAACTTTATGAGTCCCTACAACCTGCGTAAGGATGAGTGGCCGGAGTACGCCAGGCACATAGCCGACCACCTCATTGCAGATACGGAAATTACGGACCAAAAATTACTGGTAAACTTTGATTACAGCCAACGCAGTTCATGTACCGGCGCACTCAAAAGCCTGTTTCGTCGAGGTAAGAAGTAAGACTGAGCCTCAACATAGACTGTACAACAGGCGACAAGTCTAGGTATGATCATTTGATTGTTCTTTGCGTAACTTTGCGCTCTTTGCGTCTTTGCGGTTCGTCCATCTGCGAGGAGAAACTCTATGCAACATGAAATCACCCTAATCGTCAACAACAAGACCCACACCCGCACCGTGGAGCCTCGCCTGCTCCTCAGCGACTTCCTGCGCCACGAGCTAGAGTTGACGGGCACGCACGTAGGCTGCGAGCACGGCGTGTGCGGGGCTTGTACGATACTGCTCGACGGTGTGCCCGTGCGCTCCTGCCTGACGTTCGCGGTCCAGGCCAACGAGCACGAAATCATGACCGTGGAGGGGCTGTCCAACGATCCCGCCAACCTGCATCCGCTCCAACAAGCATTCTGGGAAGCCCACGGTCTGCAATGCGGCTTCTGCACCCCAGGCTTCCTGATGACGATCCTGCCCTTCCTCAAAGAAAACCTCGACCCCACAGAGGAAGAGATACGCCAGGCCATCTCCGGCAACCTTTGCCGATGCACCGGATACCAGAACATCGTTGACGCGGTGAAGCTGGCCTCAGAAAAGATGCGGGGGCAGGAGAGCACGGAGGTGGGGGGAGTATTGTAGGAAATAGGGTGAGGGAGTAGGGTGAGGGAGTAGGGTGAGGGAGTAGTTCTTAAATCCTATTCCCTCACCCTTCCCGAAGGGAGACATACCATGACCGGAATGTTCGGCGCTCGCGTCAAGCGAAACGAAGACCCACGATTGCTGATGGGCCGCGCTCAGTTCGTAGATGATGTTCATTTGCCCCATATGGCGCACGTAGCTTTCAAGCGCAGCGACTACGCCCATGCCCTGATACTGGGTATAGACGTTGAGGCCGCGAAAGCTATGCCGGGCGTAATCGCGGTCTATATCGCAAAGGACCTGGGCGACTACTGGCAGCCATCGCCGTTACTTGTTCCACCTCCACCCACCCAGCATATCGTCTTCAACCAGCGCACCGCCGGGCAGCTTGCCAAGGACAAGGTGCGCTACGTTGGCGAACCTGTAGTCATGGTCATCGCCGAGAACCGCTACCTGGCCGAGGACGCCGCCGATGCCATCATGGTTGATTACGAGCCGCTTCCCGCTATAGTGGACCTCGAAGCCGCCCTGGAAGAGAGCGCCACTCTGGTACACGAAGACGTAGGCTCCAATATGGCCGCCCACGTCATCCAGACCAAGGGCAATTACGACTCCGCCCGCGCCCACGCCGACCTGGTGATTTCGCGCCGCCTCCTCTACGACCGGGGCACAGCAGCGCCCATGGAGACACGGGGCGTGGTGGCGCAATTCGATCACCTGGCCCACCACCTCACCGTGTGGGACTCAACGCAGGCCCCCATCCCGATCCGCAACGGTCTTGCCGCCATGCTCGACCTATCGGAGCGGCAGGTGCGCGTGATAGCGCCGTTTGTGGGTGGAGGCTTCGGGCCGAAGATCATGATGTTCTATCCAGAGGAGACGCTTGTGCCCTGGGCGGCGATGCGCCTGGGTCGTCCCGTCAAGTGGATCGAAGACCGCCTCGAAAACTTCACAGCCATGACCCATGAGCGCGGCCAAATCCACCAATCGGAGATAGCCCTGACGCGAGACGGCAAAATCCTTGGCGTAAGCGACGTTTTCCTGCACGACAACGGCGCATACGACCCCTACGGCCTGACCGTGCCCCTCAATACTCAATGCACACTGCTTGGCCCATACGTCATCCCCAACTACTACACCGAGTTCAAGGCGGTGTTCACCAGCAAGATTATCGTCACCCCCTACAGGGGCGCGGGACGGCAGCACGGCGTATTCGTCATTGAACGCCTACTCGACTTTGCCGCCAAAGAACTGGGCATAGACCCACTAGAACTGCGCCGCCGCAACCTCATCCCGCCCGACCAGTTCCCATACAACAACCAGATTATCTTCCAGGACTTCACCCACCTCACCTACGACAGCGGCAACTACGAGCCAATCCTCGACAAAGCCAAGAAGATGATAGGGTGGGACGACTTTCATAAGGACGATGGACGATGGACGATGGACGATAGTCCCAAAAGCGAAAACACATCGTCCATCGTCCATCGTCCATCGTCGCCGCGCAAGCGGGTGGGTATCGGCCTCGTCATGTACGTCGAAGGCACCGGCATCGGCCCCTACGAAGGCGCGCGCATACAGATCGAGCCTAGCGGCAAGGTCACTGTCGTCACGGGCGTGGGCACGCAAGGACAGGGGCACTACACCACCTTCGCGCAGATAGCAGCCGAAGTGTTGGGCGTGCGTGTAGAAGAAATACTCGTCTCCACGGGCGACACAGGGCAATTCAACTGGGGCACAGGGACGTTCGCCAGCCGAGGCGCGACGGTGGCAGGCTCCGCCGTTCACGAGGCGGCAATAAGGGTGCGCGAGAAGGCGCTAAAGCTCGCCGCCGACGCGATGGAGGTCTCTGAGCAGGACATCGAGCTAGTGGGTGGCTACGCCCAGGTGCGAGGCGCGCCCAACGCCCGCGTCAGCCTGGCAGACCTGGCAGCCAAAGCCAATCCCCTGCGTGGGGCCGTCCAACCCGGAACCGAACCCGGCCTGGAAGCCACCGCCTACTTCGGCCCGCCAATGGGAGCCACCGCAGCAGGTGCGCACGCCATGATAGTCGAAGTTGACACCGAAACTTACAAGGTGAAGATATTGCGGTACGTGGTGGTCCACGACTGCGGCAGGGTGATAAACCCTCTAATCCTCGAAGGGCAGGTGCATGGCGGCGTGGCCCAGGGCATCGGCAACGCCTTCTACGAGCAGCTAATCTACGACGAGGGCGGCCAACTACTCAACGCCTCCTTCATGGACTACCTCTTGCCTACCTCCACCGACGTGCCGCGCGTAGAAGTAGGCCACGAGGAGACCCCCTCTCCCCTCAACCCCATCGGCGTCAAAGGCGCAGGCGAGGCCGGGGCGATACCTGTTGGGCCGTTGTTCGTCCAGGCGCTGGAAAACGCGCTGGGTATAGAGGGGTTCGAGATAACGGAGATACCGTTGAGTCCGAGCAGGTTGTGGGAGTTGGTGGAGGGGAGTGGGTCAATCAATCCCTAACCCCAGTGGCTTTGGAGAATAACACTTCCTCCGAGCTACGATTGTGGTATTATACAGAAAACTATGCGCCAAGTGCTCCCAAGCAAGGATTACTAATGCTCAATTCCCTTCAATTAGAAGCTCCACACCGCAATAGGTATCATCGTTTCCGCCTAATAGACCTGTTCTCCGGGGCAGGCGGATTAACTTTGGGCTTCACAGGAGAATTCGGTTATGATTTTGAACCTGTTTGGGCAAACGATTTCAACAAATATGCTGTCGCCACATATAACAGCAATTTTGGTGAGCACTGTACCTATGGAGATATTGTAGACATTCTTAACAACCCAGTGGTCACCATTCCCCGTGCTGATGTGGTAGTTGGGGGACCACCTTGCCAGGGCTTCAGCTTACTAAATAAGAATCGAGAAACTGATACTAGGAAGCAGTTGTGGCGACCATTTTTTGAAGTGGTTGAACGGGCTGATGCTCAATTATTCATAATGGAAAATGTGCCTCAGTTGCTAGGCTCGCCAGAGCACAAGGAAATAATCCAAGTAGCGAAAACGCTTGGTTTCAAAATGGCATGGGGAAAGTTATGCGCGGCTGATTTTGGCGTTCCTCAAATTAGATGGAGAGCTTTTATTATTGGCTGCCGCTTTGCAGACCCCTCCTCTATATTCCCACCACCAGCTACGCATCATAATCCAAAGCTTGGCATAGCCATTACCGTATATGACACATCTGATGGACATCCCCACCGTCTCCAACCTTGGAGTACGGTTCGAGATGCCATCGGGGACCTTACCGCTCCGGTTGGTACCGAGATACGTAAGGAACCGCCTCCGTTGGACTTGCATTTTGGTCGGTCGCCCACCCAAATGAGCTTAGAGCGTTATAAAGCTGTGCCTGATGAAGGAATGAATCGCTTTGACTTGCAGAGACGCGCTCTCGAACTAACACCCTCATGCTGGATTCGCAAGAAGAGCGGAGGAACGGATCTATTTGGGCGTCTGTGGTGGGATCGACCCGCGTTTACTATTAGGACGGAATTCTTCAAGCCGGAGAAAGGGCGCTACTTACATCCATTACAACATCGCCCAATCACCCATCGTGAGGCCGCTAGGCTTCAGTCATTTCCGGACTCATTCCATTTTTGCGGTAGTAAGATTGAAATCGCTAAACAGATCGGAAATGCAGTCCCGCCGTTATTAGCCTCACACATTGCGAGTTGTGTATACTCACTTCTTTTAATGAAGGAAAACCAACAAGTTGCCTAATGCCTTTTCAAAGAAACAGAGAAGCGCAATAAGCCTAAAGAGAGTGCAACAGCAATATGAGCGCCCGTGACCGCATTAGGTCTTTTTTCGAGGCTAACGTAGGAAAAGTCGTAACTACCCAGCAGGTCAGAGAGGTAGGGGGCATCAGTGAGTATGCACGACGTATAAGGGAGTTGCGTGACGAAGAAGGCCTGCAAATAAAGTCTCACGTTGACCGTCATGATTTGAAGCCTGGTGAGTATATTCTTGAAAGCCTTGATAGGTTCCCTGCAATAGGGAGGAGCATTTCTCCTCAGCTACGAACCCTCATTTTGGAGAGAAATGGTTTCACTTGTCAGTTATGCGGTGCGGGTGCGGGCGACCCAGATCCATTCAATCCCAATAGAAAAGTACGTCTTCACGTTGATCATATTATCCCTATCAGCCAGAGTGGCACCGATGATCCAGAGAATTTGCGTGCCGTTTGCTCGGCGTGTAATCAAGGCAGATCGAACATCCAAACTCCAAGTGAAAGCGCGCTTAACATAATTGCAAGAATACGGCGCACCCCTCGTTCTACTCAACGGGAAATATATCAGGCGCTCAAACGTACATTCGGGGAGAATTAGATGTGCAAACCCTAACCTCCCTCACCGCAACCCAACTCTCCGCCGCCATCCGCGAGCACAGCGTCTCATCCCTCGAAGTAGTAGACGCCCACCTCGCGCAGATAGCCTCGCGCAATCCCGCTCTCAACGCCATCGTTACCCTTGACGAAGAAGGCGTACGAAAGCGGGCGCAGGAGGCCGACGCTGCCCTGGCGCGGGGCGAGCTATGGGGGCCTCTGCACGGCGTACCCGTCACGCTGAAGGACTGCCACTCCACCGCAGGTATGCGCACCACTGCTGGCTACCCTCCACTGTCCGAGTATATACCAGACATAGACGGCACAGTAGCAGCCCGCTTGAAGGGTGCGGGCGCGATCATCATGGGCAAGACCAACGTCGCAGAATTGCTGATGGACCTCCAGTCCAACAACCCCATCTTTGGCCGCACCAACAACCCCTACGACCCCTCAAAAACGGCAGGAGGCTCGAGCGGCGGAGCGTGCGCGGCGTTGGCGGCAAACATGACGCCGCTCGATATAGGCAGCGACTTCGCAGGCTCCATACGCATCCCCGCCCACTTCTGCGGCGTCTACGGCCTCAAGCCCACCGAGCACCGCGTCTCCATGCGCGGCCACATACCGGACCTGCCCGGCTCTGTGCGAACCAACCGCATCCTGTGGTCCATTGGCCCCCTCGCCCGCAGCCTGGACGACCTCGCGCTGGCCTTCCAAATCATCACTGGTCCCGATGGTCACGATCCCGATGTGCCTCCGCTGGCATGGTCAGGTGTGCCCATCCCCCGCTTGCAAGACCTCCGCATCGCCTGGACGCCCACCTTCCCCGGTGTGCCCGTGAGTGGCCCCATCCGCAGTGCCCTGGACCGCCTCGCGTCCGAGCTAGACCGCCTGGGCGCGCAAGTGGAAGAGCAACTGCCTAACCTTAGTTTCGAGGAGCAAGCCAAAGTGAGAGTGCAATTGTCAAAAGCCATCGGCGCGGTCTCCATTCCACCATCAGAAGACCCAATGCCTACCCTGGCTGACTATTTCGCCGCTCTACAGAGACGTGACGCCTTCATCCATGAATGGGAACGCTTTTTCACTGAATGGGACGTGCTGCTCTGCCCCGTCGCCATGACCACCGCCTTCCCCCACTGCGAAACAGGCGCTCCCTTGCAGGTAGACGGCGAGCAAGTCAATTATTGGCGCATCATAGGCCACTGCGCGCCCTTCAACCTTACCGGCCACCCGGCAGTTGTCATCCCCGTAGGCCACGACCCAGACGGCCTTCCCATAGGGGTGCAACTCGTCGGTCGGCGCTGGGGCGAGGAACACCTGCTGGCGGTAGCCACCGCAATTACTCAAGTCATAAATCAATAAACGAGGAGGTAAATAATGGAGTTCACAGAAGTAGTGCTGAAGCGTCGCATGGTACGCAACTTCACCAATGAGCCAGTCCCACCCGAAGTCATAGACCGCATACTCGACCTCGCCCGCCACGCGCCTAGCGCCGGTTTCACACAGGGCCAATCCTACGTCGTGGTCACCCGCCCAGACCTCAAAAAGGCCATCTCTGATCTCTGCGACGAAGGGGAGTACGTCGCTCGCGGCTTCGACCCATGGATTTCGGTAGCGCCAGTCCTCATCGTCGCCTGCACCAGCGAAGAGGCCTACCATCGCCGCTATAGCGAACCCGATAAAACACAGTCTGACGGCAGCGAGATAGAGTGGCCCGTCCCTTACTGGCACATGGACGCTGGATGCTCAGTAATGGTACTGCTCCTCGCCATTGTCAACGAGGGCCTCTCCGCAGGCTTCACAGGCGCCCACGACCTCAATGCCCTCCGCGCCGTCCTGGGCATCCCTGCTCAAGTCACCCCGGTCGGCATCATCCCCGTTGGTCACCGCGCGCCCGACGTACCCTCGCCCTCGCTGAAGCGTGGCCGCACACCCGATGCCGAATACGTCCACCGCGAAAGCTGGTAACTTATCCTACGCAGCCTGTTGAATGGAAGAGTCAGGGTAACCAGTGTCATTCTTCACTCCGTTCAGAATGACACAGCTGGTTCGGTCCTCATCCTCCAAGAGATTGCGTAACTCAATACTACCGCAAATTACGTATGGGAAATACGTAGGAAATACGGAACAACGGAACATAGGAAGATATAACCATTCGAGACATTACCAAATGAACCATTGACAATTCGCTCAGAATAGGCGAAGATTAGTAGAACCAAATAGTTCCACGCAAATCCTTATATGAAAGGGCTGGTTTTCTTTATGTCTTCGTTTATTACGTCTTGGCCGGAAGCATTCGTTCTGGTAGCTGCCTGTATAGCTTATGCCACGTTTATGTGGCTCAATTTTCGCTTGGGACGCTATGTCATACTGTGGAGTTCCATAGGCATCGTATTTATCCAGACGCTCTCTGCTATAGGCTCGCCTAACACACCTGCCTACCTGGCTGCCGCAGGCTTTCATGCAGCCATGGTAGCCGCGATATTCACGGCTACCAGGAAGGACGCCACAAAAGCTTTGGCCCGCGCGACGGTTTCTACGCGAGAGTAGGGTGAGGAAATAGGAACACCGGTAGGGGCGCACGGCCGTGCGCCCCTACCGGTGTTCCTATTTCCTGCTTTATCTTGCTTCAGCGATAGCCGCAAGGGCTGTGTGGTTTTCCAGGGCCGACAGGTCGCCTGGTAGCTCGCCGAGATAGCTGCTTCGCACCAGGCGGCGGAGGATTTTGCCGTTGCGGGTGCGCGGCAGGTCGCTTACGAACTTTACCGCTTGCGGTTTGAGTGATTTTCCCAAATGGGCGATGATTGTCGCCTCGACTTCGGCTCGCAACTTTTCGCTTTCCGCGTAGCCGGAACGCAGCGCCACGAACACCACCAGAGCCTCGCCTTTGAGCGCATCGGGTACGCCGATAGCCGCCGCTTCCGCTACTCCAGGGTGCGCGACCGCCGCCGACTCCACTTCCGCAGGGCCTACGCGCTTGCCCGCTACCTTAATGGTGTCGTCCGAGCGACCCAGGATATACCAGAAGCCGTCTTCGTCAACCCGCGCCCAGTCGCCATGCACCCACAGACCAGGGACGCGCGACCAGTAGGTGTCTAGGTAGCGCTCTGGATCACCCCAGAAGCCCTTCGTCATGCCGGGCCAGGGTTGCCTGATGGCTAGTTCACCCACCGCGCCGCGTACCGGCTTGCCTTCTTCGTCTATCACGTCAGCGGCCATGCCGGGCACGGGGGCGCTGAAGGCGCAAGGCTTCAGAGGTAGGAGAGGGTTGCAACTGAGGATACCCCCCGATACCTCCGTGCCTCCCGAATAGTTGATAATCGGAAGTCTGCCTTCTCCAATCACGTCAAACAGCCAGCGCCATGGGCCGGGGTTCCAGGGTTCGCCCGCGCCCGCCAGGAAGAGTAAGCTGCTCAGGTCGTGGGCGCGCACCCATTGGTCGGACGATGGACGATGGTTACTATCGTCCATCGTCCATCGTCCATCGTCCATCGTCCCTCCCTGCCCCATGAGCGAGCGCACGGCGGTGGGCGATATGCCGAGGTGGGTGACGCGGTGGCGTTCGACCAATGCCCACACGCGGTCGGGCTGCGGATGGTTGATAGCGCCTTCGTACAGGAAGCAGGTCGCTCCCAGCATCAGTGCGCCCGCGATAGCCCATGGTCCCATCATCCAGCCGATGTCGCTGATCCAGAAGAGCGTATCTCCTGCGTGCAGGTCGAAGCAGTGGGCTAGCTCCTGGGCGGCTTTGATGGGGAAGCCTGTGTGAACGTGTACCGCCCCTTTTGGGCGACCCGTAGTGCCGGACGTGTAGATTATCATGTAGGGGTCTTCGGCGTCCGTGTGCTCGGTTGGGCACTCCTGGCTCTGCGATTCGACCAGTTCGTGCCACCATACGTCGCGCCCGCTCGTCCAGGGTACTTCATTCCCCACGCGGCGAACCACCAGCATATGTTCCAGGCTGGGACTACCTGACGCGGCTTCGTCGGCGACTTGTTTCATCGCTATTTGTTTGCCTGCTCGATAGAAACCATCTGCTGTAATGAGGAGTCGGGCTTCGCAGTCTCTGAGCCTCGAAGCGACCGCAGCGCCGCCATAGCCGGAGAAGATAGGCGTGAAAATGGCCCCGATCTTGGAGATGGCTAGCGTGGCAATCGCTGTCTCCGGTATCATGGGCATGAATACGCCTATACGGTCTCCCTTGACTATGCCCAGTGATTTGAGGGCATTCGCCGCCTGGTTTACCTGCGCGTAAAGCTGGGAATAAGTAAGCGTGCGGACCTCGCCATCTTCGCCTTCCCAGGCGAGGGCTGTGGCTTGCGGGCGCAGCCGAAGGGCGTGCTTGTCAACCGCGTCATGGACGTAGTTGTACTGTGCGTCTACGAACCAGCGCGCCCACTCAATACCATTCGAGATGTCAAGCGCCTGATTATATGGCTTGAACCATTCAAGTTCCAGGTCCTTGACTACCGCGTCCCAGAACCAGGGCGGATCGTTTGTAGACCACGCAAGTAACTCGGCTACTGAGCTAATACCCTGGCGGTCCATGAAATGGCGCAAGCGGCTGCGTTCAACGTAGAAGGGGGTGGGCCGCCACGCGATGTCAGGCGAGCCGCTATCCCTTGCCACAGGGATTAAATTGTGCATAAAATCGGTCATTTGCCCCTTGGCAGAACAGAACGTCTGTGCTATAATAATTGCTGAGTACTGACCCCCATTATACTCTAACCCAACTAATCTCATTTAATAAAAGGAGCATTCACCAATGGCAAACCACCCTATCGTTCACCTGGAAATATCGGCAAATGACCCTCAGGCGGCAGGCAAATTCTATTCATCGCTTTTTGATTGGAAGCTGGAACTTGATCCGAACTTCAATTACTTGCAGTTCGAGGCTTCCCCAGGGCCTGGCGGCGCGTTTGTACAGGTTGGAGAGAACGGCGTAAAGGCAGGCGACATGCTCGTCTACTTCGGCACGGACGATATAGATGAGACCCTTACCAAAGTCGCATCCCTTGGAGGCAAGACAATCATGCCCAAGACCGAGATCCCGAACATGGGCTGGTTCGCCATCTTTACCGACCCGACTGGCAATAAGGCGGCCCTATTCACCACTATGCAAAAATAGTTCTATTGCGTAAGTAACAGACAAAAACCCCCGATCACATGATGGTCGAGGGTTTTTGTCTGTTACTTTATTATCTCCTCAGAGAGGTAAGAGTTCAGACTTGGGGAGGCCCCGTAGGGGCGAACCTTGTGTTCGCCCCTACGGGGCCTCTGAACTCTTACCCAGAGAGGGCTTGTAACGCCGCCGTGAAGCAGGCCATAGGTGGGTGGACCAACCCCGCCCCTACCTGCCCGATACCCGCTTCCTTGTGGGCGATGCCCGTGTTGATTATAGGCAGCACATTGGAGTCTACAACTTTACGCACGTCTATCCCTGCGGGCGTGCCCGCGAAAGAGAGCGGGGGAAGGGTCCAGTTCGGGTTGCGGGCCAGGGTGATGCCGTACATGGCCTGCGTGTAGGCTACGGCGTCGTCTGGAGTGCCGCCCACGACCTTGACGACTGCTGGCGCACCTCCCATAGCGAAGCCACCCAGGCCCGCTGTTTCGGTGATGGCGCTGTCGCCGATGTCGCCAGCCGCGTCTGCCTCGGTAAAGCCGGGCAAATAGACGCCTTCCGGTATGGCGGCGGGGCCTGTGAACCACTGGTCGCCGGTTCCACTCACACGGAGGCCGAAATCTACGCCATTGCGCGCCATAGCAGTGACTACCGTGCAATTTGGGATGCCATGAGCGGCGTCTAAAGCCACTTTACAGGAGGCCATTGCCAGGTTGAGGAAGAAGTAGTTGTTGGCGGCAATCGGGTCGAGCGCGGACGCCACCCGCTCTCGGTCGTCGAGGGCGCGTACCAGCGCGGGGGCCAGCGCCTTGAAGAGCAGGGAAGTGGCGGCGACGTGGCGGTTGTGGAGTTCGTCGCCCATTTGCAGAGCCTGGGCCATGAGGGGCTTTAGCTGGATGCCGCCGCCTATAGCGCGTATGCCAGCCTGGAGCGTAGGGCCAAGTACATCGCACATCCAGCGCAGCCGCTTGAGCACTTCGGGCGCGAACGCCCCGTAGCGCAGCACCTTGCCCATCCCCTCGTTGAGCGACGAATAGGCGTAATTGCCCGCGTCTGTGTTATGGACTACGAACATAGGCATCGAGGGCGAGACCAGCCCGGCCATCGGCCCGACCGCGCCGTGATGGTGGCAGGGGTCGAAACGCACGCCGCCCTCGGAGGCCAGCTTGCGAGCGCCCGTTTCGTCTTCCGCCCAACCTTCTAGGAGGATGGAGCCGATGATTGCCCCTTGCATGGGGCCGCACATTCGCTCCCAGGCGATAGGCGGCCCGGCGTGGTAGAGTAAACGGTCGTCCATCTCCGGCCAGATTTCGCGGGCGGGGAGTATGTCCACCCAAACGGGATCGGCGGCGAAGAAGCGGCGCAGGGCTTCTTCATTGGCTGCCAAAATGCGCGCGCCTATGCTGCCGGGAGTGTGGTCGTCGGAGAGGGCGGCGAGAATGCTGCCGAGGGTCGGGTCGCCCTGCGCGGGGGGCTGCCAGTCAACGTGCAGATGGGGCGCGCCTACTTGTTGTAAGGTGTCGGCGAATTGCCGCACGCCTACGTTTAGGACGGTGGGGGGTTGTTGGAGCAGGTTTGCGATTGGGTTGTTGGAAGACATAATATGAGCCCCTTTGTAATTAACTCATGCTGAGAGATGGTCTAAAACTGAGCGCAAGCAAGAGGTTAGTGGCGCTTCTTTCGGGCGTTGCGAAATTGCTTCTCTTCGGCTTTGCTTATATCCATCATGCGAAGGGCCAAGCGTGTTAATATCGGTACATGAAAAGAAGGGCCAGTAATAAGCCAATAGGCTTCTTGCTTCGTCACGGCCAAACGTTTAGCAAATAAGCGTAGCCACAACCACCATCCAAGCAGTATGCCCGCGGAGATGCATATAATAAAACCTAATACAATTGGAATAATCTGCAAGCAGCCAGTCCAGCCAATAAATGACAGATGCGGATTTCCCAAAATCCTTTCTCCCACCCTAAACATCACCAGAGACGCAAATACTCCTATCACGAAGCCACCGCCTGTAAAAAGAGATTCGGTCGCTAAGATAAGGTTATCTCGTTTTGTATCGTTGGGTTGGGACTGCGGCGCCTCATCTTGAGGAGTAAGCAATTGTGGACCTCTATATCTTCCAGAAGTGTACCACGTATCAGGTAAGATACTGTCGGCGAGCTTTTAAAGTGAGTTCTAAGTCTCGCTCCCTTAGCTTATCTTTCGGCCATACGCAAACAGGGTAAGCTGCTCACTATCTATTTCGAGTTGAAGTTGCGCGCAAGAAGTGAGTAAATGAAACAAGGCATCAATATCCTGGTCCACAGTAAGACCTATACCCTTATGTGGCTTGTATACGCGTGGAAACCTTATCCACTCAATCCATTTGTATTCAACGGGTTGTAGCTCCCCATCAGCGAAGCGTTGATACAGAATGTCACTGTGATGTGGCACCCTTGTTAACTGCACTTTATCGGAATCTAACCATTTCCATTCCGCAATTGTAACACGCAAGCTGGAATTTGCGATGGCATCAGCAATAGCTGTGAAGACTTTGCGCCATTTAGCATTACTCATGTATGAAGCTGAGAATTGAGAACTAAACTTAGTGTATTGGTCTTGATGTGGGGTCCACCGGATGCCCTCAGTTACCCGCTTCATACAATTGAGTCCTCCCTGCTGACACCTACTGCATTATAAGAAACTGTCTGAAAACTAACCTGTGTCATTCTGAGCGGAGCGAAGAATCACTACGGGGTCATAGGGGTCAGGGTCATCACCAGGGCTTTCCTTAGACTCTTTGCCAGGGAGAGTGATTCTTCGCTCCGCTCAGAATGACACATCACCATCTTTTCAGAGAGCCTCTAATGTTTCCAGTGTGAACATCGTGATCTCAGGTCTACAGTTAAATCGCACGTAGGGCTTGACCATCCCAACCCCGCGATTAGTATATTGCAGCATATCGCCGACTTTGTAAAGTCCGAGGGGATATTTGCGCCCGTAGGGAGGCAACCTCTGCGGGCCGAGGAAGGGCACGATTACCTGGCCGCCGTGTGAATGGCCGGAAATCTGGAGGTCGAAGCGCCCGGTGGACGCGCTGGTGTCGGCAAAATCGGGTTCGTGGGCCAGGAGCATGGCGGCGCCTGACGTGGGCAACTTACTAAGCACGAGGTCAAGCCTGTTCAGGCCGTGCCAGATATCGTCCACGCCTGCTATGTGGAACCGCTCATTACCGCGCTTGAGGGTGTGAACGCCGTTACTTAGCTCGATAATGCCGCTATCGTGCAACACCTTCTGAATTATTGGCCTGTTGCCGTACTGATCGTGATTGCCGAGCACTGCTACCACTCCATCTTTTGCGCGCAGCGTGCTAAGAACGTCGGTGAGGTCTTGCGCGGAGAGATCGGCGCGCTTGGTTACGAAGTCGCCCGTGATAGCGATGAGGTCGGGGTGCTGGTTGTTGGTGATCTCCACTATTTCTGCTAAATGCTCGCGGTCCATCCAGTCGCCCATGTGGAGGTCGCTTATCTGGGCGAGGCGATAGCCGTCAAACGCCGGAGAGAGCCGGGGCAGCGCCAACTTGACCGGTTCTACGTCAACCCAACCAGGCTCGACGTTGCGCGCATAGCTTACGCCGCTTGTGCCCGCGAGGGTGGCCCCGGCGGCTACCATAAACGTTTTTTTCAGAAACTGGCGGCGCGACAGCCTGCGCTCCATCATGCCCGGTTCTCACTTGGAAGCAGTTTACAACTCATACCACTATTTTATCTCAGCCCGATAGAACAAGCACACCCTTTGGAGACGATATACAGCACACTCAAGTGCTTGACATCACGCAACGTGCGCGTGTGTTTACTTCCTGGGCTTGATTGCCAGCACGGCAACCGACGAGCCGAATGGAAGGTTGGTCCGCCGCAACAAACGGCGTTCCAGCCAAAGGACGGAAGTCAACAGGCTGTTGGCAGGCTTAGGCGGGAGGAGGATGTCCGAGCGGGCGGGATTATTCAGGTCATTCTCACCTTCGCGGCGGACGATACGTACCAGCAACACTATTGGGAAGAGGAACATATTCCAGTACGTGACGCGCCTGACCGCGAAACCCGCCTCCATAAGTTTGCAGGAAATCTCGCCTTTTGTGTAGCGCCGTGCTACGTCAGTTGCCCGGTCGTGCTCGCTTCGCAAGAAACTGAACGCTGGAAGATTGAGAAAGAGCCGCCCACCGGGTTTCAGCACACGGTAAAGCTCGTGCAAGGCAGTCGCTTCGTTCGAGGTGCCTGCATCGCAGATCACGTCGCTGGATATGACTGCATCGAACTTATCACTCTCAAAGGGTATATCGGTTATGGAGCCAAGTTTAACGTTGCGCAGACCTCTTTGCTTGCAAAAGTGCAGGGCAGGCGGATTGATGTCGAATCCCTCCAGGTTGGTGAAGCCCTGGTTCATCAACGCTTGCAGGGTACCGCCCGTGCCGCACCCCGCGTCCAGTATTTTTATGGAGCGATTACGTGGATTCCGCAACCCCAGCAATTGAAACATCACCCCACGCAGCCCCCGATACCACCAATGGGTATTCTCGGCTTCGTACATGATCCTGAATTCTTCAAACTCCAACCCTTGTGACCCCTCCTGATGCGTGATGCGTGATGCGTG
This sequence comes from Chloroflexia bacterium, assembly GCA_038324555.1. Classification (GTDB taxonomy): domain Bacteria; phylum Chloroflexota; class Chloroflexia; order QHBQ01; family JADMIH01; genus JADMIH01. The sequence goes on along the minus strand of JBBQIC010000002.1, from coordinate 10,767 downwards.
AAACGTGAATTACGATAATCACGTTTCACGCATCACGCATCACGTATTCTATAGTGCGGGACAAGCCTTCGTCAAAGTTGACAATTGTCTTGTAGCCGAGTTTAGCCTGAATCTGTGTGATGTCCGCCATTGAATGTTTCACGTCGCCGGGTCGTGGCGGCTCAAAGACAGGTTCGATGTTAGTGCCTAGCAGCTTATTTATCTGGGCAACCAGGTCAAGAAGCGAAATACGGTCGCCGCAGGCTATGTTCATGGCAGAGCCATTGGCTTCTTCCCGTTGGCAGGCCAAGAGATTTGCCGACACTACATTGCTAATGAAAGTAAAATCTCTGGATTGCAGGCCGTCTCCGTATATAGTTGGGCTTTTGCCTGCGAGCATTGCCGTAATAAACGCAGGGATGACCGCCGCGTACTGTGAGGTCGGGTCCTGGTTCGGCCCAAAGACGTTGAAGTAACGTAACGCTACCGTGGGCAAGCCGTAGACCAGCGTGAAAACTTTGCAATACTGCTCGCCCGCCAGTTTGTTGACCGCGTAGGGCGAGAGGGGATCGGTGGGCATAGCTTCATGCTTGGGGAGAGTAGGGCTGTTGCCGTAGACCGAGGATGACGATGCGTAGACTACGCGCTTGACCCCTGCGTCGCGGGCGGCAAGTAGCACATTCAGTGTGCCCGTAGCGTTAGCTTCATGCGACCTCAAAGGGTCTTGCACCGAGCGTGGAACCGAGGGCAGTGCGGCCTGATGCAAAACATAATCAACCCCCATGACAGCCTCGCCAACCGCGCCTGGGTCGGTTATATCGCCCTTGATGAACTGAATACTTGGCATAACGCTATGCAAATTAGACATTCTGCCCGTCGCCAGGTTATCAAAAGCGCGTACATCTTCCCCGCGCTTTACTAATTCCCCGACTATATTCGATCCGATAAAACCCGCTGCGCCTGTAACAAGATATTTCGCCACTTATTTATTCCCCTCTTGTAATATTCTTGCGACACGTCTTCTAATCAGAATATATATAGTGCCGCTATCAGATGAACGTTTCAACCAACGATGAGAGCTTCGATTTGCCGCCGAGCCGAGCCTAGCCTTGCTATTGCATGAGCAAATTACCCTATAATGTGTGGGTAGAGGCGGTACGAAGGATACCGTATAGTATCATAACCGTCTAAGCCAAGTTCGGCAATAGCCTAATGGTATGAGAATTGGGTTCCAACCCAAACGAAAGGCCCGGATAACTAAGTAAGTATCCAGGCCCTATTCACGCCTAAATTGTGGGGCTGGGGTGCAAGGATTCGAACCTCAACTTACTGATCCAGAATCAGCTGTCCTACCGTTAGACGACACCCCAATGCGTTGATAATTATACCATGGCACTGGGCTGCTTGTCAAACGCTCTACGGCGTCGGCAGGGTCTATTCAAAGTCGGAAATGCAAGCGAAAGACCAACCAACTAGACCTTGTCATTCTGAGCGAAGCGAAGAATCTGGTCGTCGGGCACTGTGCTGAGGTTAGAGATTCTTCGCTTCGCTCAGAATGACAAGGTCTAGTACAGCAGGGTCTAAATAAACCAACGGTTTCGTAGGCAGCAGCACGGCTCCATACTATGGACTTATTTGAGCCAAGCTGTACTAGTTGGTTCCTCAACCCCAACACCAGCGACTTTGAATAGACCCTGACGGCGTCGGCGTTACCAGGGCTATATGAACCAATACTCATAGAAAAAGACTACTGGAAGTCTTACAACACGTCCATAAATACTTGCGAATCGCCCTTATCCTCTGTTACACTCTTAGACGAACAGCACCTTGTATTGCCCTATGAGCGAAGAAAGAGGGCCATTCTTATACCAGGAGCTGGTTATAGCTGTGCCTTGTGGGCGCCGACGCACTTCCACGCAACGGAAAAACGAGGAGCAACAGCACAGATGACACCTAAAGAGAAGGAAAAGAAGGGCCACCCGTTTGTCATTGCACTGCCAGTAATCGCTTTACTGCTTACAACTTTGTCATTACCTGCGGCCCAACCGGCAAACGCCAAACCATCCATTAGAATAACTACGCCAGGCCTGCCGTCAACCCACCGCCAGGCCAACCCAAACGTCGCAACTACCATCACAAACACGGTTACGCCGTCGCCCACTCCCACTACACCTACGCTTATTGACGTTGCTCTCGCGCCTACCACGGCCTTCAGAGCAAGCACCATCGTGCTCAGTTACACCGTGTTCAGCCCGGTCGCACAACAGGTCGCGTTGGGCGCGGACATGACCCCCGACGGCACGGGCACTTTCACCAACGACCCTAACAACGATAGAGTGGTCAGCATAGCTGCCGGAATGAATATAGTTACCCGTGTGTTCAACATGGGCGTGTTGTCCCCTGGCTGGCCCGCAGGTCCCTACACCGTGCGGTGGGGTCTGTTCGATGCCAATTTCAGCACGCAATACGGCCTGGAACGCCGTGCCAGCGCCTTCAACATGCTCGATATAACAGCCACCCCCACGCGCACCAATACTCCTACTATCACGCCCACATTCACGCCGTCGCCCACCTTGCCTCCGATGCCGCCTATGACGTCGGGCCTGCCCCAGCATTTCACTTATGGCCTGTTCAATGCTACCACATCGAATATACCAGCCGGTATACCTATCGAGTGGCGATACCAGTATCTGGCGGGTGGAGTGAACACGGGCGATGGCTGGTACACATGGAGCGCGAATGGCGCATACGTGACCAACTATATCGCCGCCTCAAACGCCATCTCCGTCAGCACTGCCTTCATCTACTACCAGATACTCCAATCCGCGCCCAACTACGACGAATACTCGAACCTGCAAGACCCCGCCGCCATGAACGCCTACTACCTGGATTGGAAGCGCCTCATGCAGAAGTGCGCCAACCAGGGCCGCGTGCTGATTGACATCGAACCCGACCTGAACGGCGTGATGATGATTAACGCGAGCAACACCAACGACGACTCGTCTCTCCAACCATCCTCGGTGGCGTCGTCCGGCTTCCCCGAAGCTGCGGGCTATCCCAACACCTTCCGGGGCTTCTACCAGACCCTTGCCCATATTCGGAACCTGTACGCGCCCAACGTGGCGCTCGGCCTGGACGTGTCGCCCTTCACCGAGGAAGGCGACGTGGTGATCTCGCTCAGGAACGACCCCAACTATAACTGGGGCCTCCACGCTACCAAAGAGGCCAACTACATCAACAGCCTCGGCCCCGGCTTCGACATGCTGTTCTATTCACCGCTCGACCGCGACAGCGCCTACTACCAGATCGCCTATGGGAGCAACAGATGGTGGGACGACAACAACGTCAGGCAGCCGACCTTTAACACAATGGGCGCATGGCTGGGCCGTATCGTGGCGCTGACGCAGAAGCGCGCTATGATGTGGCAAGTGCCCAACGGCAATCGTCTGTACCGGACGGAGAGCAACTCCAACGGGCATTATCAGGACAACAGGCCCGAATATTTCCTGAATCCCACTAGCGGGCGGAGCCATATGCTTGAATGGGCCAATCAGGGCGTTATGGGTATAATGTTCGGGGCGGGAGTAGGCTCGCAAAGCCACTATTACGATTTAAGCAACGATGGTATAACCAACCCAACACCCATCAACGGCAACAATATGATGGCTAGCTATCCCGACGACGACGGCGGTTACCTCCGCCTGGGCATAACCTCATACTACAGGACCGGCTACATGCCTCTCCCAGGCGCACAATTCACGCTATACGACTTCAACTTTCTCAAAACCGCCTATGGTCACGTCGTAGGCGATCCCGCCTACAACCCAAGGGGTGACTTCAACAGCGACCGATCGGTTGATGTTTCAGACTATGTCACATTCGTCCACGGGTACGGTCACTAAGAGGAAACATCATGAGGGCGCTGTTTACTACCCAACCAACCTTCAGTCATTGGCGCCCCCTTGTTCCGCTTGCTCATGCGTTGGAACAGGCAGGCCATGAGGTTGCATTCGCTTCAACACCGGGCTTCTGTCCAACCATAGAGGACAAAGGCTTCCACTGTTTTCCCGCCGGATATAACGACAGCCCGGAAGAACGACAACAGCGCAGGGAGCAAATGGCGGGACTTAGCCGCCAGGAGCAAACATATTTCACTTTACAGAACGTGTTCGCCAGTGTAAGGGCCGAGCGTAGCCTGCCGGACCTGCTGAATATTATCCGTGACTGGCGTCCTGATGTCGTGGTGCGAGAGAACACCGAGTTTGCAGGTTGTATAGCGGCAGAACGCGCTGGTATTCCTCACTCTGTCCTGCAAATAACATCTGCATGGACGTTCTTTATGCAGGCGGTGGATGCCCCACTCACACGTCTGTGCGCGTCAGTCGGACTAACCTCAAAGAAGCCTGCTGACCTGCTGTACCGACACCTATTGCTATCAGCACGCCCACCAAGCCTCTGGTCCCCTTCGATCCCCGTGCCACTTACCGCTCGTTTCTTTCGATATACAGGTTTCAGCCAGTCGGGTGAAGAGGGGTTGCCGCAATGGGTTGGGGAGATGGAGAAGCAGCCTACCGTATACGCTACCCTTGGCACTTTCGACAACCAAAGGACCGATATTCTCACGGCAATACTCGAAGGCCTTCGAGATGAACCAATCAACCTGATACTTACTGTTGGCCGTAACCGAGACCCTCTAGAGTTTGGCGAGAGACCGGCCAATGTACATATCGAACGCTATATTCCACAGAACCTGCTTCTTCCTTACTGCGACCTGGCGCTATGTCATGGCGGCTCCGGCACAATAATGGACGCCCTAAGCCTTGGCCTTCCTTTGGTTATAATTCCAGTTGCCGCAGACCAACCGGAGAACGCGCAGCGTTGCATGGAGGTGGGAGTGGCGCGCGTCATAGAGCCGGAAGGGCACACGGGGCTACCGCACGCTATCCGAGACGCCACATGGGAGGTGTTGAAGGAGCCGCGTTACCGGCAAGCCGCGCAACGTCTACAGAAGGAAATAGAGGAGTTGCCGGGACTGGAATACCCGGTGGCATTGTTAGAGAGGCTCACAATCGAACGTCCGCCTGCGCTCCCTGGCAACCCGTAGGGGCGCACGGCCGTGCGCCCCTACCACCTGGCAGGATTCGCGGGGTTATGAGTTATGGGTTGCCAGGTAGCACGGGCGGCGCACCTGATAGGCCAATATTTATCCATAACAGCCTGTAATCCAAAGAACCAATTACATTATCACCGTTAAAATCCGCTCGGCTGTCGTAGCCTGGGTCCCTTATGCCTTTGCCTAACGTAATCTTCATTATATTCAGGTCAAGAGTGCTGACCATATTGTCGCCATTTGCATCTCCGGACCTTTCCAGGCCCATCGCAACGTTCGTAACTCGCGCCCCGCTAAGGCTGACGCTCCCTGCGTTAGCGAGGGACAGAGGGCCTTTTGCGCGCCAGTTATAAGTGCCGTTCGCCAGCCCAGCCACAGAGACGGTGAAGAAGCCGCTGGAGTCCGTATTCCGGGCGGGAAAATTTACCTCTCGCGCACTCGACTTGAGGGTAAGCGTGATTGGCCCTTGCTGCAAAGCATCCGGTTGGGGCGGCCTGCCCTGCCACACTACATGCCCCACCAAAATTGGCGCAGGCGTGGGCGTGTTGGTGCTCCTGCCCGGAGTGCTGGTGCGGGTGAAGGTAGCGGTACGAGTGGCGGTGGGTCGGTCCGATATGCCGGTGTCGCACGTCTGCCAACCATAGCCGTCTCCGGTGAGCCACCACCCGCACCCGATGTCGTTCGTATCCGAAGCCGTCAGGATGGCATAGTGGCCGGGGCTGTTCCACCAGGCGTCAACTACCGACTGCGGTGTATCATACCCACACCCCACGACTTCACCGTTCCCGAACCCTGTATACCCCGATTGGTCAATACGATCCCATGGAGAAGTGCCGTCCGTACCCTCGTGCTGGCACAAGCCGTTCGGGCCTATATCGTTAGATTGACGCCGGGCCGCCGCCGCAAGGTGTAAATCTAGTTGCAGAGGCGCGAGGCCCATCCCCACACGTCTCTGGTTGATCAGCTCCACCGTCTGTTGGTCGAGGGTAGCCGCCGGGGTTGGGCTCCATGTCGGCGTCGGGACCAGGGTAGCAGTGGCAAACGGCTGCTCTCCAGACCGGGGATGCGCCCCGGCGGGTGCGGTACGAGACGCCGGGTCTGGTATCCGGGCGGGCGGGCGGGCTGTCCTTGTAAACGCGACATTTACAGATCCGCCAACTGAGGACAACTGCCCCACGTTAGCCATCATTCCCGCCTTGACTTCGGACTTTTGTCCATTATTTCCGCCCAAACCCAGGGCAGGGTACAGATACGTCGGGCCACCGAGCGTTAGAGCCAACCCCACAAACGCCAACGCCAGGCTAATGCGCGTCTTGCGCTCCCGGAGATTCATTGCCCTCAAATAACGCGATAGATGGTTTCCAGTTGGTTTTCCCATAGCCTCTCCACCAACCTTTCCCCTGTTGACAAACTGCGGCGATACGAACTCTACCGCATATACCATGCCCCCCTTACTTACTGCTTTCATATCTTTCAATGATACCTCATCTAATGTTACCAAATTGGACTACAGAAACAACAAGCGTCCGACCAATAAAAAGGACAGACGCGAGCCTCTCCCGGCTTTTCGTCTATCCTTTTTATTCTAATTTCTGACTAATGAGAAGGGCCAAGGGGCGGCGATCCCGAGTAGCTGAAGTTCGCTCTCAAGAAATTGAAGTCCGAGGAATTGACCCTATTATCCCCTGTGAAGTCGGCGCGGGCGTCATAGCCCGGATCGCCCAACGACCTACCGAAGCTCGGTCTCAGAATGTTGAAGTCCGAGCTGTTGATCCGGTTGTCATCGTTGCAGTCTCCGACCCTCATCATGCCCATCTCGACACTAACGCTGGGGTCTCCGGCCAGGGTGACCGGACCCGACACAGAGATATACTTAGGGCCTTTCACGCGCCACATGTACGTGCCGTTGTCGAGGCCGTCCACCGGAACCGTGAAGAAACCGCTCGCATCGGTATTCTGGCTTGGGTAATTAGCTTCGGTAGTGCCCAACTTCAGCGTCAGAGTAATGGGAAGTTGCTGTCCGGCGCTGGGTTGGCCGGGCGGTCCCTGCCAGGTTACGTGCCCGACGAACACCGAAGTCGGAGGCGTGCCAAAGGGCGTCGGCGTGCGCGTGTTAGTGGGAGTATTCGTAATCGTGGGCGTGTCCGTAATCGTTGGGGTGGGTGTAATCGTCGGCGTATTAGTGAAGGTGTCCGTCGAAGTCGGAGTAGAGGTGATGGTTGAAGTACTGGTTCGTGTTGGAGTGCGGGTTCGCGTGAAAACCCTGGTGGATGTGCGCGTAGGTCCTCCAGGGGTATCAGTGACTGTGCTTGTTACGGTGTTAGTCGAAGTATGGGTAGGGAGCGATGTGAATGTATTGGTAGGCGTGTAAGTTGGGGTGTTAGAGGGCGTATTGGTTGGTGTTAAAGTATTGACTGATGTGGCTGTCGGCGTATTCGTAGGCGCGTCAGTTGGCGTGTTAGTTGGGGGAGCAGTTACGGTTGGTGTGGGCGAAGGCCCGGTGACGGTCAGTATGTTCAGACGCAGCTGAGAATCGTACTGGGTGACGAAGCCCGCGCTCCACAGACCCCAAATTACATCATACGACCCTGCGCCGCTGTTGGCAGGTATCACGAAGGTGCGCGTGACCACGCTCGTACCAGCGATTATGCCAAGCGTACGGTCGTTGGCGGGGTCGGATGTGAAATTGAAGGTGCCGTTGATACGAATACCCGCGCCCAGCGATACCGTTTGCGCGGCTGGGGCAAACACCGTATACGAGAGCACCAACGAGCCGCCAGGATCACCCACAGTTGGCGCAAGGCCAACATCAACCAGCACGGGCTGAGTTGGGGTGGGAGTGATAGTGGGAGTGCGGGTGATGGTTGGGGTGAACGTGCTCGTCGGCGGCGTGGTCGTATTAGTAGTGGTGGGCGTAATCGTGTTCGTCCCGGTGTTGGTGGGGGTATTGGTAGGCGCGTTCGTGGACGTTATAGTTGGGCTACCAGGCGTGTTGGTTCTCGTGGGCGTTGAAGTAATAGTGGGTGTAGCCGTTATGTCAAGCATAGTAAAGGCGCTATTGCGCACTTGCAAACCGTATTGCGTGCCAAAACCGCTTGCAAATAACCCCCAGCGCACGGTGTAAGGGCCGGGCGGCGAGTTACCCGGCAACACACCCAGATTGAAGGAGCGGGTAATCACGTTCGTCCCAGCAACTACGCTGACTGATGGCCTGTCATTAGCAGGATCAGAAGTGAAGTTCCCCGTACCATCAGGCGACGTATCCGCGCCCAGGGCTACCTGTTGAGAATTAGGACTGTATACCGTATAGCTCAACACGAGCGTACTGCCACGGAAGGCTGTGGTCGGCGCGAGGGCAACATCAACCAGCACAGGCTGGGTCGGAGTGGGCGTAATGGTCGGAGTGTGGGTAACGGTGGGGGTAGCCGTGAAACTTCCCGGCTGCGGTGTATTGGTTATAGTTGGAGATAGCGTGATCGTAGGAGTATTGCTTGGCGGACTGGTTGGGGTAGGAGTCGTGCTACCAGGCGTGTTGGTTCTCGTGGGCGTTGAAGTAATAGTGGGCGTAGCCGTTATGTCGAGCATAGTGAAGGCGCTGTTACGCACTTGCAAACCGTATTGCGTGCCAAAACCGCCAGCAAATAACCCCCAGCGCACGGTATAAGGGCCAGCAGGCGAGTTGCCTGGCAACACACCCAGATTGAATGAGCGCGTAATCACATTAGTACCGGCGACCACACTCACTAATGGCCTGTCATTAGCAGGGTCAGAGGTGAAGTTGTTAGTACCGTCAGGGGACGTGTCTGCACCCAGGGCTACCTGTTGAGAGTTGGGGCTATACACCGTGTAACTGAGCACAAGTGTGCTGCCTCGGAAGGCTGTGGTCGGTGCAAGCGATACATCCACAAGTACAGGTTGGGTTGGCGTAGCTGTCTGAGTAGGTGTGCCCGTCATTGTAGGGGTATTGGTATTTGTGCTGGTGGGGGTGTTGGTGGGGGTATTGGTGACAGTGGGGGTGGGCGTGCTGCTTCCGGGCGGCGCCGTATTCGTACTCGTAGCGGTAGGTGTATTCGTGTTGGTACTGGTGGGCGTGGGTCCGGTAACGGTCAGGGCGTTGAGGCGCAACTGAGAGTCGTACTGGGTAATAAAGCCCGCGCTCCACAACCCCCAGACTACGTCATAGGAACCGCCACTGTTAGGCATAGTGAAGGAGCGTGTGATCACACTTGTTCCCGCGATTATGCCCAGCGTACGGTCGTTTGCAGGATCAGATGTGAAGGGAAAGGTGCCGTTGATACGCACTCCCGCCCCCAGCGACACCGTCAGGGCGTTTTGCGCAGATACGGTATAGGTGAGCACTATCGTACTACCTGGGGAAGTCACGGTCGGTTCCAACGCCACGTCAATCAGGTCAGGAGTGGCTGTAGGTGTGGGCGTATCGGTGGCGAAGGGCGCGCGAGGGTCTGAGCGTCCTTCCCGATAGACCCCGCTTACCGCCGTTAGCGACTCGCGGTTGCCCCTGCTGCCTGTGTCTGGGAGAGGAAGTGCGAACTTAGTAGTCGCGCCCGCCTGCGCTCTATGAGACTGGACGCTCGCCAGCAAGGCTAACGACAACGCAACCGTCAACCCGATGATTGCCAGTAATAGAAACTGACTTCTTCCTAATCTATACGGATGTTTCTGACCTACACCAGTTTTTGCAAAGCGTTCCGGCATCTATTTTTGCTCCTCTTGGTTCATGGTGGGGTGGTGCTATAAGAGAGCGGTGATGGCGCCTTGCGCCCACACTACGGAAAACCTTGTTGCCGGCATTGCATAGCCGGGTATTTTATATATTCACAGCACCGAAGATTGATGCTGGTCATAGCCGCGATGGCTTGATAGCGACCCGCACCCGCAATTATGCTACTATATCTGGAAGCTATTGCTTTTTAGTATACCATTAAAACAGGCTTTGTGCAGGGTTAGCGCGGTAGCTTTTCCCATTATTGTAAGAACTTGACTTATGGTATAATACGTTGTCTACCAGGCTAAACGACGCGGCAATCGTCCATCCTAGACTGTACGTGATACAATGACCCAAGGCCCTTCCGGGAACCGCCTCAGGCTGCGGTTCTCTCTATTCTTTCTCCTCCTCACCACTGCGCTAGCGCCTGATATTGCTATAGCGCAGACCGAGCAGCATATCTCCACGCGCTACTTCCTGATCTCTTACCCAGGTGGCGAAGAGAAGGCTGCCAACTGGTACGCCGGTTTCGTGGACGATGTAGACACCTCTGTAAGCGAATTACTGGGCGCGCAGCCTGTGGAGGGTCTGACGATGCGCATCTACGCGACCGAAGCCGAGTACACACAGGCCAACCCCATGGCGGAGATTCACCCAGGCATCCTGGCCCACGCCATCCCGGAGCGCAAGGAGATAGGCGTGGCCGTCGAGCGCCTTCGCCTGGAAGCCCCTGGGCTTGCCCGCGAGACTTTCCGCCACGAGATGACCCACATCATCGCGGGCGCACTGTCGGACCAGAACCTGCCCGTCGGCTTCCAGGAAGGACTGGCGCAGTACAACGAGCTTTCCACCAGCCGGGGCGAGGAGGTCGTCAAGGCGCTGAAAGAGGCGCGGGCTACCGGATCGCAACTGCTCTCCTGGTCGGACCTCAACGACCGCCAGCTTTTCAGAT
>JBBQIC010000001.1:0-49778 GCA_038324555.1 Chloroflexia bacterium | reverse complement strand
GTGGCGAAGGAGTAGAAGCGTTTGGAGTGGCGTCCGGCTACGGTGAGGTCGCGGTCGGTGCGCCCCTGCCAGGATGTCTGCTCTATGATGCGGCTCTCGACTTCGTTGTAGTAGGGGGTGCCTTTGATGGGGTAGGCGACTGTGGTTAGGAAGATGTCGGGGTCGGCCTTTTTGAGATGGTCAACCGTGGCCTCGATGTCCGGTATCTCCTCGCCTTCGTAGCCGAGCATGATGAACATGCCCGTTTGGATGCCCGCGCGCCTGAGCATATGCGTCTTGGCTTGCACGTCCTCTGCCTGCGTGCGCCTGCTCATCGCGTCAAGTATCCTCTGGCTGCCGCTCTCCGCGCCTATCCACAGCTTGTCGCAGCCTATCTCCGCAAGAGCGTCTATTACTTGCGGGTCCAGGCGGTCGGCCCTCGAAATGCACTCGAACGGTATCTTGACGCCCCGCTCTTTTAGCAGCGCGGCGAAGTTGAGGGTCCAACTTCGATGGATAGTTAGCACGTCGTCGGCGTACCATAGCTGGTCGGGGCTGTAGCGTTCGATAATCTCCTCTAGCTCGGCGAGCACATTCTCAGGAGAGCGCCGTCTGTGGGTATTGCCGAAGACCGAGTGGCTGCACCATTTACAGGTGTAAGGACAGCCGCGCGCCGTTATGAGGGACACCGAGCCACGTCCATGATTTGTACGCCAGGTATCTACGTAGCGGTCCATATCAATCGCCTCGCGGTCGGGGAAGGGCTGTGCGTCCAGGTTCTTTATGAGCGGGCGCGGAGGCGTGCGCACCGTTTTACCGTCTTCGTCGCGGAACACTATGCCTCTGACGCCTTGTAGGGGCACACGGCCGTGTGCCCCTACCCGTAGGGCAGGGATCAGCTCTTCCAGCGTCTCTTCGCCCTCGCTGATGACCACCACGTCGGCCCCTGCGTCTAGGAACTCGTCCGCGTAGTGCGGAGGTTCGGGTCCGCCCAGCACGACCTTGGCCCCGACTGATTTGCACCACCCGATCATGGGGATAACGTTGAGCTTGGTCATCAGATTAGTGTAGATGCCCACGATGGGCGGACGCTTCGCTTCTAAATACGCCCGGAAAGCGGCTTTCGTGGAGAAAGTGGTGTCGTACAGTTCTACGCTGAAGCCTTTAGCTTTAAGGTGCGAGGAGATATACAGTATCCCAAGTGTGGGGTACGGCTTCATTATCTTCTGTTCGTGTGGGTCTTCGGCTATAAAGTAGCCGTGCGTCAGTAGGATGTCCATAGTAATTCTGATGCGTGAAACGTGAAACGTGAACACGATAATCACGTTTCACGTTTCACGTCCATCACTCCACCTGTGACGTTGGTGTAGCGGCGGCTTCCGGCGTCATAATGCGCGGGAGCGGGCCGATGCCGTGCTTAGATTCGCGGGCCAACTTGTTCAACTTCCGGCGCTCTATAGGCAGTGTTGTCATGTTGTAGAGCATGGAAGCGGCGGTCCTCCAGATTGCGGATTGCGGATTGCGGATTGCGGATTTTTGCAGCCTCCTATTCCGCAATCCGATGCGTAACTCTCGCCAGATCTTGCGGGCGCGGTACTCTTTGTGTAGAACTACATGCAGTTTGCGGTAGAACGCTGTTGAATATTCGCCCTGGTACATCATCTCGAGGTCGGCGCTGTCGAGCCAGTTCTGCTTCTCGCCCAGTTGCACTTTGACGCTCTCGTAAAACTTCGTGCCGGGCAGTGGGTAGGACACGGACATTCCTATGTCGTCCGGTTCGCACTCGCGCACCATGCGGAGCGTGGCCTCTATGTCGGCGTGCTCCTCGCCCGGATAGCCGAATTGCAGGAAGAAAGCTATCTTGACGCCCGCCGCGTGCAGCTTACGAGCGGCATCGTATATCTGTTCGACGCGAGTGCCTTTGTCCATCGCGTCCAGTATCTTCTGGGAGCCGGATTCCGCGCCCACCCACACTATGTCGCAGCCCGCCCGTTTGAGGGCTTCAGGCACGCCGGGGTTGATGAGGTCAACTCTAAGCAGGCACTTGAAGGGTGTCACCGCGTCGAGCCGTTCTACTTCTGCTGCGAGGCGTTCCAGCCAGCCGGGTTTGAGGCCGAGTATGTCATCGGCGAACCAGATGTGGTCGGGCGCGTAGTGTTCTTTCAACCACCGCATCTCGGCAGCCGCGTTTTCGGGTGAGCGCACGTTGTAACGCTGGCCGTAGATGGGCTTGGCGCACCAGTTGCAGTGGTACGGGCAGCCGCGCGTGGTGACCATATTCATTGAGTAGTAACCGTGGCGCTCCAGCCATATTTTCTTATAGCGTTCAATGTCTACCAGGTCCCACGCTGGGAAGGGCAGTGTGTCAAGCCCCTTCATAAAGCCGCGCGGCGTAGGATTGGGCGCGTCGGGCCAGGCCAGGCCGGGTATGCTCTTGCGGTCCAGTGGGGGCAGATCCCCGTGCCTGCCCTCGTTGCCCCCGTGCCTGCCCTCCTTACCTGTGAGCGTGTCCAGCGTCTGTGCGAGCGTCACTTCCCCTTCTCCCACGATAATTGCGTCAACGCCGTGCGCGAAGTACCTCTCCTTGTGGTCGGTGGCGTCGGAGCCCGACACAAGCACCGTGCAATCGCGCTCTTTGGCGGCTTCGGCCATCTTGAACGCTGCTTCACGCATTCTGGTGAGGCACATCTTGGAGAGGTAATTGAAACCGTCTTCGTAGATGACCGCGAAGTCCGGTTTGTGCAAGTCGAGCGCGCTAACCCATTCGTCTTCGGACGCCGCCAGCATAGAGTCGAACAGGCGAACATCGTACCCGCGTTCACGTATATATGAGGCGGCGTAAAGCGTCCCAAGCGGCGGGTAGGGCTGCATGGCCTCCCACAATTTGGGGTCGAAGCGCAGGTAGTAAGATTGGCCGAGTAAGACTTTGGTCATAGTGTATCTTATGGTCAGGCACGGGGTCATTGACTCCGCCCGGCGGCTAAAGCCACGGGCTACGAATACAAAGCCCGCCTACGCGGGCTGGCAGGGGTGAACCTTTTCTCTGCATAAGGAGCCTCCGAAAGGAGGCTTTGTATTCGTAGCCTGTGGCTTTAGCCGCCGGGCGGAGTCAATGGCCCCTACGGACATATACGCGCCTGGGTTACGTGTACTTAACCCATAACATTCTAGCAGCCTATCCTTTATGCCGTCAACTCCTTCAAAAAGGCCAATAGCTGTGCTGTCTGCTTCGTCACCTCGTAATTATCGAGCGCCTGGCCTCTAGCTTCGACACCCCAGGTCTTTCTCTGCTCTGGTGTCGCATGAAGCATGGTCGCCATAGCTTCAACGAGCGCCTGGGTGTGTCTCTCCTTTATTGGAATACCCGAAGGCTGTCCATTCATAGCGCAATCGGCCAATGCGCCTACCTGTGGGGCGATCCAGGGCAGGCCGCAAGCCATCGCTTCGAGCGCGGCCATGCACTGCGCTTCGTGCCTTGACCCTAGCAAGAAACAATCCCCCATAAGCATATGATGGGGCAGATCATCGTGCCTGATCTCGCCCCCGAAGTTGACATATCCCTGTAGCTGCAAACTACTTACCAAAGCTTGCAATTCATGTCGGAGAGGGCCGTCGCCAATAATGTTCAGGCGAAAGGGTTTGTCCGTTACGGTCTGGGCTAACCCCTTCACGCCCTCAATCAACCAGCGATGCCCTTTTATGGGGATGAGTGAGCCGACCGTGACGAACGTGAATGGGTCCGTCCGCGCTTGCACACGCAGTCGCTCGCATGGCCTGAACATTATGGTATCCACACCCAGCGCCCACGATCTGATCTTGCTCAGTTGCACACCTGGATTTTTCAGGATTGCTCGCTTCATGGGGCCTGAAGGCACAGTCAGTATGTCGGCATTTCTAAGGCAATGGCGAACGAGCGACCGCGCAAGGCCGCGTCCCCTGCTGCCGTACTTTATGTCGGGCAACCAGGTAAGCTCTCCTCCCGCAAGGTGGACCAGGGACGGCAATCCAAGCCGCTTTGCCGCGACGGTCGCAAGCCACCCAGACTCCGTAGCCCACACGCCCATTATCGCCTCAAAGTTGGCTCTGGCGTGTTCTCCCTCAATCGCTAAAAGTGCATCCCCCCACAACTTCAACAGGCTTGCGCCGACGACACGCCGCCCCGCAAACGCGCCCGCACCGATAGCATGGACGTACACTTGCCCTATCTTATAATCGCGCTTCTCGCCAGGATACCGGAGGGCGAATATGTGCAACTCAACGCTCTTGGCAAGTTCGCGGGCGAGGTTGGTGAAGGCGGGTATGCACCAGTCGCGTTCGTTGGCCTGAAAGCCTGGGATGACGAGGGCCAGCTTCATAACGTCAAGGTCGGATTGTCGTGATGACTGTTGCAGGCAGGTTCAGCAATTCTGTGTCGAACGTGACGAGGGCGATTCCTAGCTGTTGGGCCAGTGCCGCATAAATCGCATCTCCGGCCCTCAACCCGTAACCGATAGCAATAGTCGTCGCGCCTTGTATGACTTTCGTGTCTGCGGTTATTAAGCGTAGGATGCCCCGAGCGTTCAGGCGGTGCAATTGAGCGACCTCCTTGTGTGCGAGTTGTTGGTCTTTTGTTACCCTGGAAATGGCTGCGGCTATCTCTATCTCGAATAGTGTTGGCGCTACAATAGTGCCGCGTGTTTGGAAGTGCCTGGTTATCCATGCGCGAGCAGGGAGGTGGTTGCTATCTTTGGTGATGGTACGGCTAACCCAAACGCTTGCGTCGAGAACTACGTGCTGCCCCGTGCCTGTCGTAGCGATCTGTACTTGTTGCACCATACTAAGGCTATCGCCTAATGTCGTCCATGACGTCTTCGACGCTCAAACCTTGAGGCCACTTGGCGCTTATCTCGGCGGCCAGGCTATCAAGATCGTCCAGTATTACCTCTATCTCTTCGTCACTCAACACCGATTGCCGAACAGGTACCAGGCGTGCTACTGTCGTTCCCCGATTGGTCACATCAACGACTTGGCCCGCCTGGACCTCGCGCAGTATCTCGCTTGTGCGTTGTTTGAGTTCCCTGACGCCTACCGTTCTCATGTGTGCTGTAGCTCCTCTTTGCGTGCTTACACGTTTGTATACACTGACGTAGGCACATTATAGCAGATTCATAGGCGGGGATGCACCAGTCGCGTTCGTTGGCCTGGAAGCCTGGGATGACGAGGGCTAGGTTCATTTCACCTAAAATCACAAACAAAAATCACGGAGTGATTTTTGTTTGTGATTTTATAACCCCGCCTGCTCAGGCTGCGTGTACGAAATGTACTTGAACATCGCCCTCAACTCCACGGGGTTGTCGTATACGCGCAGCCTGTAGCGCCAGCTTCCCAGCGATTTGAGCGCCTTGCGGTGCCAGGGGCGAATCTTCAGGTCGGAAACGGTCGGGTAGCGGGCGTTGAGGACCGTCTCGAAGTTGTTCAGCTTGTCTAGGTGCGATTGCTTTACCCAGGGCGTGTGCGGGTTGCGGCGGCGGGAGAAACTGGCCCATTCGGGGCTGATCCAGCCGTCGAGCGTGTCAGGGTACTTAAAACCCGCGCGCTCTGCCTCCTCGTACATGTGGCCGCCGGGCGTTGGCGTGTAAAGATACAGGATTATCTCCGAGGCCGGGTTGATGCTCTTGATTTTGTAGATGAACTCGATATTTTCGTCTATGTCGGCTTCGGGATCGGGGGGGTTGCCCAGTACGAACGAGAACTCCGGGATGATGCCGTAGCGCGCCGACTTCTCGGTCATCGCCAGCGTCGTTTCGGGCGTAAGAGGGCCTTTGTTCATGTGCTTGAGCGTGGTAGCCGAGGCGTTCTCCGCGCCCATGAAGATCATCTTGCAGCCGGAGTCGCGCATGAGGTCCCAGGTGCTGTCGTCGTAGCGCATGATGGTATCAATCGTGCCCTCGCCCCACCAACCGATGCCCAGGCCGTTCACACCCTCGGCAAAGGCCGCGACGCGCTTCTCAGCGGTGAAGAAGTTGCTGTCGTGGAACTCGATGCCGTTCACGCCATATCTATCGTGCAGCAGGCGCACGCTCTCGATGGTGCGCTCAGGCGTCTCTGCCAGCCATCGCCCCGCGTAATTCTTCGTGACCGAGCAGAATGAGCATGTGAACGGACAGCCGATGCTCGAATGGTATGAGGTGGTCTTGCTGCCCAGGATCGTGTTCTTTAAGTATTTCCTGACGTCTATCTTCTCGTAAGGCAACACCGGGAATACGTTGGGGTCGGCCAGCTTGCGCGCTTTGTTGAACTTTATCGCGCCGTCCTCTTTATAGGAGATGCCGTCTATCCCCGCCAGCGAGCCGCCATTTTCGAGCACGTCCAGCAGTCCCAGGATCGTGTTTTCCCCCTGCGAGCGCACAACGTAGTCTATCGCGGGGTCGTTCAGCACGACATTGGGGTGAGACGACGGGAAATAGCCGCCCCAGATGACCGTAACGTGCGGGAAACGCGCTTTCACAGCGCGCGTATCGGGTACGGCGTGCATCAACTGTGGACCGGGCATGACCGTCACCAGCAGATATTTTATGCTGCGGTCTCGCTCCAGTACATCGAGCAGAGTTTGATTTGCGTTGGGGTCCACGTTGCCGTCAACAATCTGCCATGGGTACTTACCGTCGAAGACAGCGGCCAATGACAACACCGACAGCGGTAGACGGTATTTGATCTCGGTAGCTCTTGGGTTATATAGTAGTATCATGCTTTTCTTATAGGGAGTAGGGTGAGGGAATAGGGTGAGGGAGTAGGGGCACACGGCCGTGCGCCCCTACCCAACGTCACGGGACACCCGTAGGGGCGCACGGCCGTGTGCCCCTACTCCCTCACCCTATTCCCTCACCCTCCTTGAATTGCCAAACTGTCAACTCCTCCAACGGGGTAGCCCGCTTTGCGATGATGCGGCCCGTCCAGCCCTTCTTCTCTATGAGCGCGACGAGGGCGGGAACATTGGCTGCATCGCCGAACACGCAGGCGAGAGAACCGCCATCGGAAAGATAGTTGTGCGCTTCGCTTGCCATGCGGCTTATCCACTCCAGGTTTGGCCCGGCCAGGTACGCCAGGTCTGCCTCGGAGCGTGGTGTGCCCCGGAAGTAGGGCGGGTTGCACAGGATGAGGTCGAATTTGCGATCCGTTACAGGACCGAACATATCTCCCTCGTATACTTCAATCTTACTTGCCATGCCATTGTTGGTCGCGTTTATCCTGGCGCACTTCACGGCTGCTGGGTTGATGTCAACTGCCACGACCCTCTTTGCGCGCCGTGCTGCCGAAAGGGCTATCAATCCGGTGCCCGTGCCGATCTCCAACACGCTGCAATCACCGTGCCTTGGGATGAGCGATACGCACGTTTCCGCGAAGAATTCGCTCGTAAAGTGCCACTTCGGGTGGAAGACCGACGGCAGAACTGTTATCTCGAAGCCATTGGATTTGAGCCAGTAAGTCCTGTTGTAATCCGGCGGCAGCGCCCTCCATCGCAGCGAGTAGCCCCACTTGATGGCGTGCCTGAAGCGTGTCCGAAGTCTAAAGTCGAAAGTCCAACGTTCTAACCCTCGACCCTGGACCTTAGACTTCATAGGGCTGTTAATCATGCGCGAACACATTATACAGTATACGCGCTCTGGTTACTCTTCGCATTCTTTTTGCCTGGCGCAAAAGTTCAGTCTTGCGGTTGAGAAGAGTCCGTAGGCTTGGCAATACGAAGAAGTGAAAGGCGAACCCTTCTTCCTGTCACATGCGCCCGGAAATCACCGAAGGGGCGACCGGAGAGGCCCTTGAAGGGCGTTGTTTGCCAATCCCAATCCGCGTGGCGCATGATGCTGGTATAACCAGGCGTGGTCATTTCCCAGAAGGCTTCTGCGCCGCCCGCCGCCCCGAATAATGCGCCCATGTACTTTGCCTGTCGCTCCCACAGGTCGAGCGCGCCCTTTTGCGATTTGTATGCGGCTATAGCGCGCCGTTTTTCAGGGTAATATTGGCCCAGGGGAGAGTAGAAGTTGACCAACTCTATGCCCAATGGCGCCTGCATCTCATATGCTCTTATTATGGGTAGTTGCTCACTCCCCAGATGGACTAAGGCTTCAGCAAGAGCCTTGCCTACCTTTATATGCTCAGGGTGGAAGTCAACGCACGACGGGGCATATATGATATGAGGCTTTAGTTTATCTAGGGTTACTCTGAGTTCTGCCTCAAGTGCGCCCTGGTCCCACCGGTTCTCTACCAGGCCGAGTTGCTCTATTTCGATATCACCAAGCAGTTTCTGCAATTCCGTGACTTCATCGCGCCGCCCGGCAGCCATTTCGCTGGGAGATAGTCCGCCAGCGCGCGAACCACTTCCGTCGGTCGCCACAAGGACCTTGACGGTATCCCCGGCTTGCCTGTGTAAGAGGATGACGCCGAAACACCCAATTGTTTCGTCGTCGGGGTGTGCTGCTATAATGAGCACGCATTGTCCACCTGCTGATCTGAAAGGGCGGGCCAGACGCTGGCTTCCGCCAATTTTGGCACGCGCGAGAAGCAACAACATCGTCATCATCTCAACCAGAGGGTAGATGATGCAGCGGGCCAGAGTCCGCAAGAGGGCACGACTAAACGACATCAAAGTCTCCCCCTGTGAGGAGCCACTTGCCGGGATCATTTATAGTCTGGGCGTCAATAGCCTCCGAGAGCCGTATGAAGGCCACTTTATACTCGCCGCGATTGAACAAGAAGCCTTGCGCCCTCATAGTTGAGTATAGAAGTGAGCCAACCGCAACCAGGACAACCACAGAGTCTGCGCCACTGCGTCGAAGGTCGGATATAGCCTCTCTCACCAGGGCACGGGTTGTTTGAGTGTCATTTGGCCGGGCGAAGATGTCCGCGATGCGCCCGATCCTTCTTGCACCAGACGTTACGGTGCGATAGGCTATGTAACCCGTAGGCCTGCCTTTCCGGCTGGCGAGCAAGAGCGAGTAAGGCGCAGTGGGCGCGTCCAGGTAGCGCCATTGCACCCATCGGGCGTCTCTGACTACTGCGTTGCTGTAAGCGCCTCCTATGTCGCTCCACAATTCGTCGAAGTCGGGTCCGGCGAACTCGTGGCGGAGCACCTGTATGTCCTGCAAGTCCAAAGTCCAACCCTCAGCTTCGGACTTTGGACTTTGGACCCTGAACCTTGGACCCTGAACCTTGGACCCTGAACTTTGGACTTTGGACATTCGACTTTGGACTTTGGACAGCACGATAGAGAGAGGCCGCAAGGGTCGGGACAGCCACCTCATGGGAAACGCCTGGCGATAGCCGAGGGCATAGGCGCGCGACCCCCAACCCTCGTGTGGCAAGCCTATGATGAGTGGAACGCCCTGCTCTTGCCACCGCCCGTAAAGCCCCCCACCCAGCCTGGTGAGCATCCCTTCCCGCCGGAAATCGCGGTGGGACATGGCTTCAACTGCGTGCATCGCTGTAACAATACTATCCCCTAGCTTGAGACGCATGGGTATGCCCGCGTGCTGGCCGATTATCTCTCCGTCTGCGCTCTCAGCTACCCACACAGTATCTATAGCTGTGCCTGGTCCCAGCAGCTTCCATCGAAATTCCTCTTCCGTCCGCTCGCGTCCGAAGACATCGCTGTAAAGTGCGAGCAGGCCGTGCATATCCTCCTCCCTGTAAGGCCGGACGCGCCAGCCGGTGGGAGCGTGATTAATCGCGCCCTTATCTCGCTCTTCCGGCTTTGCCGAGTCGTTGCCTATTTGCATTTAAGAATGTAAACTCAACTCGTGTTTAGCAAGGATTGGATGGCTATTCTTCTGGTAGGGCTGGTCTCGCTGCTATTTCGCGGCCTGTTGCTCCTGCTCTTTCCGTTTGACGGTCTTTACGGCCAGGACGCCTTTTTCTATCTTACGGCAACGCAGGATTTAGTCAAGGTCTGGACAGACCCCGGCAAGCTCTGGCAGTGGCTTACGGTCTGGGGAACGCCGCCAATATCAGTATGGCCGCTAGGCTATCACATACAGATGGCATTAGTCAGCCCCATCACCGGACTCAACACTATCGCAGGGCAGGCTATCAACTTCGTGGCAGGCACGCTTACTCCTATGCTTACGTCCATGCTGATGATAGCTACTTGGCAATGTATAGGGAGTAGGGTGAGGGATGAGGGAATAGGAACTACTCCCTCATCCCTCACCCTACCGCGCAACGTGCTATATGGCTCAGTCCTCGCCGGTCTAATAATGGCGGTATCTCCTCTAGCGGTGCGGGCTTCTCTGGTCGTTATGGCGGATATGGCGGGCCTTTTCTGGGCTGTTTTGGGCGCTCTATTGGCAGTGCGCTATCTTAGCGCAGGGAATAGGGTGAGGGACGAGGGAATAGTAACCACTCCCTCACCCTATTCCCGCACCCTATGGACGGGCCTCGCCGGGGGTTTGTGCCTCGGCATCGCCTCCATAACCCGTTATATTTACCCTCTGCTGTTGCTCCCTATCTTCCTATTTATCATAGGAAGTAGGGATCAGGGGTCAGGGGTCAGGGATCGGGAGGCGAAGGCTACTAACCGATCCCTGATCCCTGACCCCTGGTCCCTATTGGTGCGACGCTTCTGGCCCCTAGCTGCTCCTCTAGTCTTTCTTGTGGGTTTGCAGCTTCTGCACAACCTGGCGCACCCTATGGGGTCGCTTCCAAGCCCGGTGATAAGTACCTGGAACCCTGCGCACGCCTGGCAGTCGTCGTTTGATAGCCCTGATGGTCATTTGAGCTATAAGTGGCCGATGGGGTATTTCTTCCTGCTGCGCCCCCTCCTGTCGCTCGGCGCGCTTGGGTTGGGGCTGCTACCTATGCTGATGTTGGGCTTGTTGGCGCTTGTGCGGTGGAAGGCGCTCGCAGCCGCAGGCTTGCTTGTAGGTTGGTGGTTGCTCTTCACGGGGTTCTACAGCGGCAACATATATCAGGCCGACCGCTTTGTATTGAGCTACCTGCCGCCGATGGCAATCGTAGCTGGCTTAGGGGGGTTTTGGATTTTGGATTTTGGATTTTGGACTAAACTTACCAACTCCAAAATCCAAAATCCAAAATCCAAAATTGTCTACCGGCTGCACACGATTGCCATACTCCTGGTGCTATGCGCTGCGGGAGTTGGCCTGCTAATCTCCGCAGTCACCGCCTGGGCTGATTTTCGAGGCTTGTATACTGAGAAGGAGGACTACTTGCGGGCGGCGCGCTGTGTACAAGAAACCGTTGGTAGTAGTTCGCCCCAAAAGCCGTTATTCAGCTTTGGGATAACCTTTACGCTACGTCAGTATACCAGATTGAACCCGCGCGAGCTTTTCCTTGAAACGCCCGGTTCGGTTGACCAGGCTCTAGAGGGCGGAGAGTCAGACGTGCGGGGCTATCTCGCTTTGCCTCTGTCCGGGTTTGAGGAGCAATGGGGTAACACCAGGATAGGTGAAACGTATCATCATCTGAAGAATGGATACAAGTTGACGCAGGTAGGCTGTCCAGGCACGTCGTTTTCGTTGTTTGAGGTCAGAGCCGAGAAGTGATTGGTCGAGCGGTGAATCTCTTACCTTTGGCTTCTCACTTCTACCGATACTTATCATAAGCCGCCAATACCAGAGACGATGGACGATAGACGATGCTCGTTCAATCGTCCATCGTCCATCGTCCATCGTCCATCGTCTGAATATTAGCAACTCATGTAAGTGTCAGTAAGTGAGGTCATTGCGCGTGAACACTATTGGGTGCATTGTGGCTTGGCTTGTGGGCATTCAGCTTGGGTTGTTGCTTGCGAACCGTTATCCTTCGGGCTTGGATAGCGTGCCGTCGCTAACTCTCTTTGGTCTGGCGCTATTTCTATTGTTGCCACTTCGCCTGGCCGGGGACGATAAGCGCGTGCGATGGAGTTGCTTGTTCATCGTATTCGCGCTAGCCGGTTGCGCGCGAGGGCTGCTGATGCACCCGCCTGTGACACCTGCCGACATCTCCTTTTACAACGGCGCGGAAACGTCTCCACCACTGCTCGTGGTCGGCACGATCTCAGGCGAACCCGTGCTCGCTGACCAATTTCAGCGCGTGCGTGTTACCGCCGAAAGCGTAAGGCTGCCTCGTGAGACAGAGGTCCACCCGACTGGGGGCGACCTGCTGGTTATCTTGCCACGCTTTCCGGCGTTCGACGTTGGCGAAAAGCTATCGCTTTCGGGCGCGCTTACTGCCCCTCCCCGCCTGGGAACGTTCGATTACCCCGCATATTTAGCCCGGCAGGGGGTCTATTCTTACATGCGCTATCCGAAAGCCAGGAGCCTCGGTTCGGGCAACCCCTCCATAGCCGCGCAACTAGTGGCAAATTCGCGGCAGGCTGTGCGCGGCGCGTTGCAGCGCAGCCTTCCAGAGCCAGAAGCATCTCTGGCCGTTGGCGTGGTCATAGGCGACAGGTCAGCCATGCCCAAGAAGGTACAGGACGATTTTCAGGCGAGCGGCACGGTGCATATACTGGCTATATCGGGGCAAAACATCGCATTGCTTATAGGATTTATCTGGTTGCTCTATTCGACGCGCACCGGAGCAGAGCCTACCCTGAGCGCAGCGTCGGGGCGATTACCTATGTGGTTGACCGCAGTGGTGCTTGTCCTGCTGGCCGCGTACACCGTCTTTACGGGTGCGACGCCTTCCGTGGTGCGCGCTGCGATTATGGGCGCGATTCTGCTGCTCGCACCGCTCGTTGGCAGGCGTTATGACCCTACGTCGGCTATCGCGGTCTCAGCGTGCGTGATGGGCTTGATTAATCCCTACGTGCTGGCTGATGGAGGCTTTCAACTAAGCTTTGGCGCGCTGTTGGGCATTACCCTCCTGTCGCCTCATATCTACCGTGCGATGAAGCGAATTCGCGTTCCTGGCTATCTGGCGCTGCCCTTCGCAACGAGTTTTGGAGCGCAAGTGGCAACTTTTCCGCTTGTTATCCTGTTGACCGGACGGCTCTCCCTTGTATCGCCACTTGCCACCCTGACCACCGAACTGTCACTCCTGCCGCTTATGGTTGTAGGCATATTCACCGGAGTAGTCGGAATATTCGTTCCTCCAGTCGCAGCCGCGATAGGACTCTTAACGTGGATGAGTGCAGCGTGGATGATCTGGTGGGTCGGCTGGTGGGCGGCGCTGCCCATGTCGTCTTTGAGCTTCGACGCAGTAAACCCTTTGTGGGCGCTTGCTTATTACGGGGCAATCATCTACGTACTCGCGCTCATGCGTCATAGTCGCCTGGACAGAGCGGTTCCGTAGGGGTGCACGGACGTCATTGACTCCAACTAATTGAGGCATGGTCATAAATGGTCAGACACGCGCTACGTACCAGCATACATCTGCGGCCCAACCGTAGGGGCGCACGGCCGTGCGCCCCTACAACCGCAATCATGCCTACGAATTATGACCATGCCTCAACTAATTCGCTCGCGGAGAGCGCCGGGCGGAGTCGAACCAGTGTATTAGTTGGGGTCAATGACGGCCGTGCGCCCCTACTCCCCTACATCACAGGGCACACGGCCGTGTGCCCCTACGGAACCACCCTATCCCAGAGTGTTAGCCGAAAAGTACTTTGCTTTTCCTATTTCTCTAGAGGCTTCAGAGTGTGTATAATCAAAGAGGCGTTTTATAGCGTCGCCATTTTGCTTGTGTTTTAGAGACTCTGCTTTTGAGAAGGATAAATCTTCATGTCATCGTTACGCCGTATTGCCTTTCTGTCTGTGTTCATACTGCTGTTTGCGCCCCTAGCTTCATACAGCCCTGGACTTCAAACTCATGCCTCGCAGCTTGCCGCCCCACCCGATCCCAAATCGCCGTTTGGTATCGCCGGGGCAATGCGCTGGCCTGATTGGGGCACGTTTGACCGTCCCGCCGACGCTCTCCTCCAAACGGGAGCCGCGTGGGACCGCGAAGATTTTGTGTGGAGCCTAATTGAGCCGCATGAGAACCAGTTCGACTGGACGGCCACCGACCGCATCGTAGACGCCCTCGGCCAGCGCAACATCAACATCGTGGGCATAATCTCCTACTCTGTGAACTGGGCCACACCGTCCACCGCCGACGATGGACAATCCGACCCGCTCAGTTTCTACCCGCCCGACAGCAGCAAATACTACTGGTTCGTGCGCACGTTGGTTGACCGCTATCGCGGCAAAGTCCACTTCTGGGAAGTGTGGAACGAACCCAACAGCGACCTCTTCTGGAAGCCAGCGCCCGACGCCCACGCCTACGCCGACCTGCTCAAGACGGCCTACAGAGCCGTGAAAGAGACCGATCCCAGCGCGAAAGTGCTCACGGGCGGGCTGACCGGCAACGCCGTGCCCTTCCTGGAAGATATGGTTTCGGCGGGCGCGGGCGACAGCTTTGATATTCTCGCCATCCACCCTTACGCCGTGCCAGTAGACCCTTCGCAAGCGCGTCAGGAGAGCCGCCCGGATGTGCATAAAATAGTTGAGGTTGAACTCTCTAAGTATCACGCCTTTTTGCAACGCCACAACTTTGATCGACCTCTATGGGTGACTGAGGTGGGTTGGCCCGCGAACGACTGGCAGCTAAACGACCAGACGCAGGCCGATTATCTCGCCCAGGCTTACGCGCAGATGCTCGCCAGTGGCATGGTTGACCACGTTTTCTGGTACAGCTTCAAGGACGAAGGACCGGCAGGTGGGCAATCGTGGGGCCTCACGTCGTGGGGCAACGGCAAGGCCGACCTCGCGTCGCGTCGTCCATCATTCGCCGCATATGCCACCAACGCCCACTTGCTAACGGACGTTACCCCGCAGGGCCGCGTACATCTCGGCACGTCCACCATCGTCGCCGATTTTGAGTCTCCGCCCACCTGGACCCACAGCGTCGTTTCGGGAAACCCCGGCGGCGACTTCACCGGCAGCCCTGACCAGCATCACGGCGGTAACGCCTCCGGTCAGCTAAAGTACAGGTTTGACACGCCTAACCAGGCTGTAGACTTCACACCGTCGCAACCTATCCCCCTTCCGGGCAAGCCTAACGAATTGGGCCTGTGGATACGGGGCGACGCCTCTGGCAATTATCTCAGCGCCTGGCTGCGCGACCGCGACGGCGAATTGTTCAAAGCGCGCCTTGGTGCGGTCACAGGCTCACAAGACGGCTGGCGTTATTATGGGGCGCGCATCAACAACTACTACTTCCCATGGGAACGCGCCGGGGGCAGTCCCGCCAACGGCAAAGTAGACTATCCTGTGAGCTTTGCGGCCTTCCGCCTGGAAAACACACCCGACGAGCCTGCGGGCAGCGGCACAATCTATGTTGACGATATGCAATCTATCGAGGGTCCTGACGTCTCTATAACGCGCTTCGACCGCACCGACGGCCAGGTGGTTGACGTGCTCTGGGCAACGGATAGCGTGCAGGTCAGCCTGCCCACCCTTTCTAGCCAGGTGCAGATAATAGACCGTAACGGCCAAACGCGCTCGTTCGCAGCTAACGGCGGCGTTGTATCTTTACAGGTGGGCAGCGATCCGACCTACGTGGTCCACAAGCCCACAGACGCCGCTTCTATGCTTGCCTTCGCCAATGCCACTAGCCAAACTCAAAACTCAGAACTCAGAACTCAAAACTCCTCTGCGGCAGTTTGTCTGGCCCTGGGGCGTGCGAATCCTCTGAGCGACGCCGATAACCACTACTTCCAGGAGACAGGACATAACTTGCGAGGCCCGTTCCGCGCCTACTGGGAGAGCCATGGCGGCCTTCGCTTGCTCGGTCTACCCATCAGCGAAGAGTTCACAGGTCCATCAAGCGACGGCAAGACTTACAAGCAGCAATACTTCGAGCGCGCTCGTATGGAATACCATCCCGAAAACGCGCCGCCCAACGACGTGCAGCTAGGTCTGCTAGGCGTTTGGCTCACGAGCGGGCGCAATTTCGCTGCCGGTACGAATCCGCAAGGCGCGATCTCCAGCCTATACTTCCCCCAAACTGGACATACGATGAGTCTCTTCAAAGATTGGTGGCAGAAGCAGGGCGGGCTTGGCGTTTTTGGTTACCCGCTATCCGAAGAGACGCAAGAGAGAAACGACGCGGACGGCAAGACCTACACCGTCCAGTACTTTGAACGCAACCGCCTCGAATACCACCCCGAATACAAAGGCACAGAGAACGAAGTGCTCCTCGGCCTCCTGGGAGCGGAGTATCTCGCTAAACAAGCCTGTAAGCGGTAGGGAGTAGGGTGAGGGAATAGGGTGAGGGAGTAGTCTTTATCCCTACTCCCTCACCCTACTCCAGGGTCAATTCAAAGTCGCTGGTGTTGGGGTTGAGGAACCAACTAGACCTTGTCATTCTGAGCGAAGCGAAGAATCTCTAAACCTCAGCACAGTGCCCGACGACCAGATTCTTCGCTTCGCTCAGAATGACAAGGTCTAGTTGGTTGGTCTTTCGCTTGCATTTTCGTCTTTGAATAGACCCTCACCCTATTCCCTCACCCTACTCGTGTGGTACAATTACCCCAGATACCACCAACATCCACTCTGCTATTTTTGCAACCTCCTGGCCTTGCCTCCGTTCTACTTATAGGAGGTGGGCCGCATTGGGTAGTTTTGCCGTGGCTCATGATGAGAAAAGCTGGGTTAGCCGTGCGCGTGAGGGCGACTCTGCTGCCTTCGAGGCGATTTACAATCGCTACGAACGCCGCATATACGCCTTTATCTACCAGCTAATGGGTAACAGCGAAGATGCTTATGACCTGACGCAGGATACCTTCGTCAAGGCGTATTCGGCCCTGCCACGTACCTCTCCTACCGAGATGAACCTGTCCGCGTGGCTGCACCGCATCGCCTGGAACTCCTGCATGGATGTACTCAGGCGGCGTAAGCTGATAAGATGGCTTCCGTGGGAAACGTTCGATACAAACCCGGCGCTCGAGCCTACGGCCAGCGACGATCCGGTCGGGGAATACAATCAGGCCGAGACAAGCAGTGAGGTCCAGATGGTGCTCAACAGATTGTCGCCAAAGCACAGGACGGCCCTCGTGCTGAAAGAGTACCAGGGTATGTCCTGCGATGAAATTGGTGAGGTAATGAAGCTGACTCGCTCCGCTGTGAAATCGCTGTTGTTTCGCGCCCGCGAAGAGTTTCGCCAGGCGTATCTCTCGCAGTATGGGCACGCACCGGAAAGTAAGAATTATGAAGTAAGAATTATGAATAAGGAAAAGCCTCATAATTCATAATTCTTACTTCATAATTCAAGCGTGGGGAACTTTGTAATGAACTGCAACGACATCAGGCCGCTAATCTCAGCTTACTATGATGGTGAAGCTACGCCGGAGGAATACTCCAGGGTAGAGAGCCATCTGGTGGGGTGCGAAGCTTGCAGCCATGCTCTGGCTGAGTACAGGGCTATAGGAAGCGGAATGCGCGCTCTGGCCGAGCCCATTCCACCTTCTGGTTTGCGGCGCGACGTTTGGCGGGCTATCGAAGCGCGTCCGAGCACAGCGACGCCGGGTCGTGCAGTTCTTGCAGCTCCAAGGTCCAAAGTCCAAAGTCCAAAGTCACCTGCGTCGCGTCCCGCGAACCCGCTTGCTACTAAGTTTGGTAAAGGTTGGGGAGGGGCTATACCTGTGATGGGCTTGACAGTGGCAGCGTTAGTTCTGTTCGTGGCAGCTATATTGATAACCCGCAACATCTCATCAACCCAGGCTGCGGCTCGTCTTGATGCCTCGCCAACTTATGTTGAGCCTGTGCGCGTTCAGTTCAGCAAGGACGTAAAGGCTGACGAAGCTCGCCAGAACACGTCCGTTCGACGTGTAGAAGCGGGCGCTTCTGCTGCCATCACCAACATTGTAAAGTCGTATTCGCTGTCTACTAGAATATTGGCAATTTCCCCACCAGGTGGCAAGTGGGTTGCAGGGGCTAACTACGAAATTGATATTGATGCTCCGAACATACACCTTAACATCGTCAGTGGCATCCTGGCTCCCGAACCAATCACACTTACCTTTTCGCTGCCTGCGCTAACTGCCACGCCCACAAGCACCCCCACAAGCACGAGCACCGTCAAGCCGACGCACACCGCCGAGCCAACCGCTATCGCGCAGGTCATTCACGCGGCGAATACGCCTGAGCCGGTTTCTACGTTGCCGACCAGGGCGATAATTGATGTTACGAGTACGTCAATACCGGGCGCTACGAGCACAAGCACCTCTACGCCTGCGAGGACCGTTGAGCCTTCTGCCACGCCGACCGCTACGCCTACCAACGAGGCGGGACAGGACCCAACCACCACACCCGGCCACAAAGGTACGCAGACGCCTGGGCCTGGCACAACGGCTACGCCTGGCGCTTCTACTCCTATTCCTGCGTGCTCATCTACACCTGTGAGCGGTTTTGGAAAGTTGTGGAACGGCAATCCTGTGGTGCGGAACGGGTTAGGTTGCCCGGAGGAAAGCGAGTCGGCAATACTGGCGGCGACACAGCAGCACTTCCAGGGTGGCTACATGTTCTGGCGAGAAGACACGCACGTCATCCTGGTCTTCCTGAACGGCGCGTCGGACGGCGGCACATGGGTATCGTATACCGATACCTGGCGGGAAAGCGATCCTACTCCTGTACCTTCTACTCCGCCCCAAGGCTATTATGAGCCGGTGCGTGGCTTCGGCAAGGTATGGCACGCTGATCCGGGGTTGCGCCAGCGCCTGGGTTGGGCAACAGACCAGGAGGCCGCCATAACAGGGGCGTGGCAGCCTTTCGCACACGGCAATACCCTGTGGACCAGTGACCGCTATATCCGCGTACTATATGATGACTTTACCTGGTCGGGCTTCGTAGATACCTATGCCACGCCTACTCCGGTGGCAAATCGCCCGGTGGGTGAATAGGGTGAACCCGTAGGGGCACACGGCCGTGTGCCCCTACGGGTTCATCCTATTCACCCACCGGGTGGTCCTATACGGAGACGTAATTCTCTACGTAGGAATCGATGCGGTCAATAGCTTCGCCTACGGTAGCGATGTTAGCTTCTTCTTCGGGAATCTTCATCTCACCGAACGGCTCAAAGGTGTCCTCAATGCTCATCAGCAATTCGACCATATCGAGCGAGTCGGCTCCCAGGTCGGAGAACGAAGTTTCAGGTGTAACCTTGCCTGGGTCAACCTTCAGCAAATCCACCACCATGTTGGTGAGCAAGACCTGAGTCAGGCCGCGCGTGTCCTTGCCGTTTATATCGGCTGCCTCTACCTTGTACTTGTCCTGGGCGATCTTACCCATGATCATGTTGGTAAGGGCGCGAGCGTCCATACTATCTACTTCCGCAGCGTTCGCACCGTACTGCTGGACTGCTACCTCTCTAAGGTGCTCGACAGCGTCTGCCATAACTTTGCTAACCTCCTGTAATAGTTGCTTCCGTCAGGGATCAGGGATCGGTTTCTCATTGTCAGGTCTGATCCCCGATCCCTGGATTTCACGTATTCTCCGCTATATAATCCACCAGTTCGCGCACGGTGGTCAGTTCCGGTACGTCCTCGTTGTTAATGGTGACTTCAAAAGTCTCTTCGAGAAGCGAGATCACTTCATCGTGAAACTCCATTGTATCAGCATTGAGGTCATCGTAGACGTTAGTCTCCCAGTTTATCTCTTCCTCTTCGGCCCCCAGGCTTTCTGCGAGCAAGGGACGAATTCTCGTGTATATATCGTTGCGTAACGCAGCCATGTTCGCCAATTTCCACCTCTCAGGCTCCTGGCAATTGCGGAGACGGCAGAGCGTCTACTTTCGCAGTTTGCGCCCTCGCGCCTGTTCGTTCGCGGCTACGGTGCCGAGCACCCCGTTGATGAAACGGCTGGAGTTATCACTACCGAACCGTTTACCCAGCTCCACCGCTTCGTTGATAGCCGCTTTGAGGGGCACTCTATTATCAAGTAGAACCTCGAAAATTGCAAGTCGCAGTATATTTCTGTCAATACTAGACATCTGATCAAGCGGCCAGCTAGGAGTGCATTCTTCGATCAGCCTATCAAGTTCATCCCGATTCTGCAATACACCTAAAACAAGCGAGCTACTATACTCACGCACGCGAACGTCCACCGGAAGAGCGCCATTCGTATTCTCCGAAATAGGCTCCTCCATATTACGCTGCAAAACATCCTCCGGCAAGTGCCCGGACGTATCAATTTCATAAAGCGTCTGTAACGCAATTGTGCGGGCTTGCCGCCGTGCTGTTGTAGCCATGGGTCTGATGAGTGAAACGTGAAACGTGAATTACGACATCACGTTTCACGTTTCACGTTTCACTCGCTCACATCCTCAATATACACGTTCACCTGGTCAGTCGGTATGCCTACCATTTGGTCCAGGGCCTCTCGGATGCGTCGTTGGACTGTTTGGCCTAGCTTACGCAGGTTACTTTCGGGGGCCGCTATGATGTAAACGTCTGTAGAGACCGAGCCGTTACGCACTTGCAAGCTAACTCCGGGCGCGTTGCCCATATTGGTGCGTTGGAGCGCCCTGCCGGGCGGGCGCGACACCGCGCTCATGTCCGTCACGCCGCTTATTTTGCGCGCCGTCAGGCTGACGATCATCGCCAGCACGCTCGGCGCTATGCGTACTGTGCCCAGTTTGTTTTCTTGCATTCTACTGAGTCACTTTCCCGTTCCTATGCACTTTTTGTGCCGATTCAGCCGCCTCAATGGGTAAATTATCACCATCGTTTATGCTCTGCTCGGATAGCCACTCTTCTACCAGGGCGGTGTTTACTTCGCCTGCTATGAATCGTGGGTCTTCCAATATTCGTCTGTGGAACGGGATCGTAGTGGAGGGGCCGATGATTATGCACTCGGCCAGGGCGCGTTTCATCCTGCTGATAGCCTCGGCGCGGTCCCCGCCCCACGCCATGAGCTTGCCGAGAAGCGAGTCGTAGTTAGAAGGCGTGACGTAGCCCGAATACATGTGGGAATCGACCCTTACACCCGGCCCGCCAGGGGGCAGGTATAGTTCGATGGTCCCGCCCTGGGGCATGAAGCCACGCGCCACGTCCTCGGCGTTGATACGGCACTCGATGGCGTGTCCCGTGATGGTTACGTCTTTCTGCTTTAGCGTCAGGGTTTCGCCCGCCGCCACCCGTATCTGCCACTTCACGAGGTCTATGCCCGTCACCATCTCGGTTATGCCGTGCTCGACCTGGATGCGGGTGTTCATCTCTATGAAGTAGAACTGGCCCGACTCGTCCATCAAGAACTCGAAAGTGCCTACCGTGCTATAGCCTATCGCCGCCGCTCCTTTGACCGCGGCGTCGCAGATACTCCTGGTCGCGCTCTCCGGCACGCCAGGCGCGGGGGCTTCTTCCAATATCTTCTGGTGGCGACGCTGCAAGGAGCAATCGCGCGTGCCCAGGTGGATAACGTTGCCGTGCTTGTCGGCGAGTATCTGAACCTCGATATGCCTGGGGTGCGATAAATAACGCTCGAGGTAAACGTCCGGATTGCCAAAGGCCAACGAAGCCTCTCCTCTGGCAACCGTGTAAGCCTCAGCGAGGTCCTCTCCCGTCTGGACGACGCGCATACCGCGTCCACCCCCGCCGCCCGCCGCTTTCAACAGCAACGGATAGCCAAGCTCCTCTGCCACCGTGCGCGCCTGGTCAGCGTTGATGAGGGCTTCTTCGGTGCCGGGTATGATGGGCAGCCCCGCGTCTCGCATTAGCTTGCGGGCCTCTACCTTGTTCGCCATCGCCTGTATCGCCTCCGTGCTCGGACCGATGAAGGCGAGGTCGACTTTGTCGCAAATCTCGGATATATAAGGGTTCTCTGAGAGGAAGCCGTAGCCTGGGTGGAGAGCGTCGCAGCCCGTCATCTCGGCGGCGCTGATGATGGCTGGGATATGCAGATACGAACGGGCGGGAGCCGCCGGACCTATGCAAATGGCTTCGTCGGCCAACCTGACGGGCAGAGTATCCCGGTCGGCCTCCGAATAAGCCACCACTGCTCTTATGCCTAGCTCGTGGCAGGCGCGCATTACGCGAAGGGCTATCTCCCCCCGGTTGGCGATCAGCACTTTCTTGAACATTTATCCCCGCTTCCGGTCTTGCAGCCGTTCCCTGATTGCTTCGACCTTGTGTTCCATTGACGTTTCTTTGTCCCGGCGTTCGTCTATTTTGAGCGTCGTGCCCACCCTGGGCGCGCCCGCCCCGAACACCGCTTCGTTCATTGCTTCCACTACGTTTATCACATCTCGCCTCTCCCCTTCAAGTACCGTGCCCATAGGATTGAGTTGATAGCTCACTTCGGGGTGGTCATCCAGCACCGCCAGCGCCGCAGCTACATACTGGCTGAGGCTAGGCGTCGGTGTGCCAAGCGGCGAAAACGTGACTTCTGCGATTACTTTGCCCATTGCGTTACCTCCAGGGTGAGGGAATAGGGTGAGGGAGTAGTAACAAAACTATTCCCTCACCCTATTCCCTCACCCTATTCCCTCACCCTACTTCCTCGCTCAATCCCCTTGCCCACTTCTTCGCCTCAATCCAGGCGGCGAGCGTGCGTTGGCTGCCTTTGCGTGCAGGCGAGATCTCCGGGAACTGTCCTTCGGGGAAGATTCCTATGCGGGTGTCGTGGCCCATCTTCAGTTTGCCTCCGATTACACGCGCCTCGAACATGAACGTAAGCAGTGGGCCGAGCGGAAAGTCGCGGTCGAAATGCTTGCCCAGGTCTCCCATAACGTGGACCACCAGACCTGTCTCTTCTTTCACCAGCCGAACGGCTGCCTCTTCCGGCGCTTCGCCGAACTCGATACTTCCTCCCGGCAAGACGACCACACTCTCGCCGATCCCCTCATGTTGTGTCAGGAAAACCACTCCTTCGGGCGTGTTTATCACCACGTTCACTCCAAGGAGGTTTGTGGGATAATAGGTCCACTGGCAAACCCGGC
This sequence comes from Chloroflexia bacterium, assembly GCA_038324555.1. Classification (GTDB taxonomy): domain Bacteria; phylum Chloroflexota; class Chloroflexia; order QHBQ01; family JADMIH01; genus JADMIH01. Next base: position 26,912 of record JBBQIC010000001.1, on the reverse strand, counting down.
AGTGGGGACGGGGACGCCCATCGCGCCCCGGCGCTTCCACAAGCAGGCTTGTACACATCGGGCAATATTCGTACCGTAAGTGTGTCGGCGTAAATAACGAATAGTTTACCGCCATGTCTCAGCCCCTCCATGTTGAAGGTTGGAAGGTTGGAAGGTTGACTGTTCCAACCTTCCAACCTTCCAACCTTCCAACTTTCTAACCTTCAACCGAATATCTTACCCACCAAAAGCACGCGCCTATATGGATCTGTAAATTGCCGGCATACGGCGCAAACATGCTATCTAGCGTCTCCCTGGCATAGTAATTCTTCACTATAACGTACTCCGAGCCGTCCGCGAGCTTGCGCCGCTTGTACGTATCTTCGCTTCCGGCTGGCTCTACGAACTCGCCGCCCACTCCGGGTAAATATATATCGTCGGCCATAAAGACCACAGCGCCCGCGCCTATCTTCTTATGAAAGCCGTCCAGAAATCGCCCTATCTCGACCTTCTGGACGTGCGAGAACCAGAAATTAGCCAATCCCGCGTCGAATTCGCCAGGCACACCCTCCAGCGCGTAGGCGTCGCCCTCACGGAATTTTACCCGGTCGGGGGTGATACCCTTCATGCGAGCGATAGCAAGCATTTCGCTGGATGCGTCGGTAGCAACTACAGACCTGGCAACCTCAGTCACCACCTCAGTCCAGAAGCCCGTACCGCACGCAACTTCAAGCACCTGGCGACCAACAAAAGCCTCCCTGATGGCTGAGGCCATCGCTGCCTGTTCGGCCTGGCGTACAGGCTCGTCGCGGTAGTACTTCTCCTCGTACTCAGGCGCACGTCGGTTGTAGTATTCCTGCAACATGGTTACTTGAGTATCTCTTTCAACAATTGACTCCGAAGTAGCCAATTGTTGAAAGAGATACTTTTCCTATGACGAAAAGCTGCGCCATTCCTGTTCAAGTTGGCTAAGGTAGGCTTCGATGTCGCCCCTGGGCAGGAATGCGTAGGTGAAGCCGTTTCGCAGCATACGATGGATGCCTTCTTTAGCCACACCCATATTATAGACGTGCGCGAACTCATCCGCCAATGTCGTGCCGAAAAAGGTGGGATCATCCGAATTGATGGTGATTGGCACGCCTGCCTCGAACAGTGTTTTGACAGGGTGGGCTTCGTAGGACGGATAAATGCCCGTGCGAAGATTGCTCGTGGGGCAGACTTCGAGCGGGCTGCCCTTTTCGACCAGGTATTCCACCAGTGCAGGGTCCTCTATCGCTCGCACACCGTGCCCAATCCTCTCCGCGCCAAGCAGCCGTATGGCGTCCCAAACGCTTTGTGGGCCAAGGGCTTCACCCGCATGTACTGTTAGACGCAGCCCGTTATCCCTGGCCGTATTATACACTTCTACGAACTGTTCGGGCGGGAAAAGGTGTTCGGCCCCGCCAATCGTCAAGCCCACAATATTCTTCGACCGTAGGGCGATAATGTCTTTGAGCAGCGCCAATCCCGCTTCGCTGCCAAAGTCGCGTACCAGGTCCACTATCCACTGTACCCGTATTCCCGGCACATGGGCGGCTTCTTCCAGGCAGCTTGCAATATCTTCCAACGTGATATTTTGCCTGATGTATTCCTTGATGGAAATCGTGATCTCGGCGTAGACCACGTTCTGTGACCTGAGGCTTTCCACAACACCTATGACCAGCCTTCTCATGTCGGCTACCTCGCGCAAGAAGAAGCCTGTGAAGTTGAAGGTGTCGAGGAACTGCTCAAAGGTCTTGAATTGGAATATTCGAGAGGCGGCTTCGACGGTCCATGGCTGCGGCGATGGGGATAAGAACGGGCGAATGTTATCATATCCGGCGAGTTTTGCCTGGTAGTCAGGAGACACTCTGCTCAACACGTCGGCGATGGGGTATTTATTCAACAGGTCGGCAAACACCTCGACAGGTATCGCGCCCCTAACATGGACGTGCAATTCGCTCTTTGGAAGTTTTTGTATAAGCTCTTTCATTGTAAATCCCGTTATTAATTCACTTCCTATACAACACGAAAGCAATCAAGGCTCGTACTCGAAGTTGAGCGTTACCACCGTCTTGCCTGAAGCAACGACTTCTGAATGAAACCAGAGTGTGGAGAAATAATTCTCGCTCTCTAAACCGCACGCCCAATCGAACTTTGCGTCTATTCTACCTGGGCCAGTCGTTACATATTGGGCGCTATCTTCTGACCATCCGTCTTTGGCTAATGACTGTTGATAGAAGTCGTAGATACTGGCAGGGCTGTCGCTAGTCTCAAACTGGACGAGCTTTCCGACGTCGCCCTGTTGAGGCGTAAAACTGGATTTTCCAAACTGGATATTTTTGGCGTTTGGAAGTATGGGTGGGTTGCGTAGGCTGTCGGGCCGGATCAAGCATAGAGTCTTACCGATGGGTTGAATTACAACGAACCATCCGCAAAGTCCCAATATCCCTAAAGCGATAATAAGCGATAAAGGCACAACAAAGGAGCGTTTTTTTACTGTTGCCAACAACATGTCCTTCATCAGAGTTTTGTTAGAAGCACTAAACTAGCAAATCTTCCGATGAGAGTATTTGAGCGTCAGGGATGATTCGCTTGACCAGACCGGAGAGTACCCTGCCGGGGCCGATCTCCACGAACGTGCTTGCGCCTTCGGCGGCCATATACTGCACTGATTCGACCCAGCGCACGGGTGAGTAAGTCTGCTCCACCAGCAACTTGCGAATTTCCGCAGCGGTTGGCGCGGGGAGGGCGGTTACGTTCGCCACTACCGTCGTATGAGGGTCCTGGAATGGCGTCTCGGCTATCGTTCGGGCAAACCCCTCGGACATGGGCCGCATCCATCTGGAATGGAAGGACGCGCTAACTTGCAGAGGCATAACCCGACGCGCACCGCGTTCCTTCGCCAGCTTTCCCGCAACTTCGAGCGCATCAAGGGGTCCACTTATGACCACCTGGCCGGGCGCGTTCAGGTTCGCCACGTCCACGCCCGCCTGGTCGCACACCTCCCTGAGCGCATTATCTTCGAGGCCCAATATCGCTGCCATGCCGGTGGGACGATCCAGCGCATCGCCCGCCTGTTGCATGAGCCTGCCGCGTTCGGCTACCAACCTGAGAGCATCAGGAAAGGTCAGCGCGCCAGCAGCGACCAACGCTGAATACTCGCCAAGGCTGTGGCCCGCGACGAACAGCGGCTGCTCGAAATCTGCTGGGTAGCGAGCTTTCAGCGCTTCAAGATGCGCAAGCTCCGTTACGAGGAGCGCGGGTTGGGCGTGGTTGGTTTGCTGTAGCGCGTCGGCGGGGCCGTTGAAGCAGAGTTCGGATAGCGAGTAGCCCAGAATGTGGTCGGCGGTGTCGTAGAGGCCGCGCACCTGCGGGTAGGCGTCATAGAGCGCCTTGCCCATACCAACTGCTTGCGAACCCTGGCCCGGAAATACCCAGGCCACCGCCGATGAGCCGGTCCCCAGGTTTGCGCTCGTAGTCGCTTCGCTCCCGACGATAGACGATGGACGATGGACGATGGACGATGGCTTACTAACGTCTATCGTCCATCGTCCATCGTCAAAATCAGCATCCCCATTTGACGACGGCAGCCGCGCTCGTGAGGCCCGCGCCGAATGCCACGAACAACAGGTTATCGCCAGCCTTGACACGTCCGGCGTCTATCGCTTCGCAAAGCGCGATGGGTATAGAGGCAGCAGACGTGTTGCCGTACTTGGCGATGTTCATGTAGACCTTGTCGGTGTCGAGTTCCAGACGCCTGGCGACGGAGTCGATGATGCGCGTGTTGGCCTGGTGGGGTATGAACAGCGAAATGTCGTTGTATCCCAGGTTGGCCTTATCGAGGGCTTCGATAGCCGAATCGCCCAGGATGCGCACGGCGAAACGATACACTTCCTGCCCATTCATCTTTATGTAGTGGTCGCGCATCGCAACCGTGTTATCGGTAGCGGGTTTGGCCGCGCCGCCAGCAGGCAGCTTGATAAGATCGGCTCCCACGCCGTGTGATCCCAGCACAAACGACAGCAGGCCGCTCGGCGTGTCGGACGGTTGGAGCACCACAGCGCCCGCCCCATCGCCAAATAGCACGCAGGTGGACCGGTCCTTCCAATCAATGAAGCGCGAAAGGGCTTCGGCTGCTACCACGAGCACGGTCTTGTAAGCGCCCGACTTGATAAACTGGCTGCCCACGCTGAGGCCGTAAATGAACCCGGCGCACGCGGCTTCCAAATCAAACGCGCCCGCGTTCTCGGCTCCAATCTCGTGCTGAACCAGGCAGGCGGTGGCTGGGAAGAGAAAATCGGGCGTCGCGGTGCAGCAGATTACGAGGTCAACTTGCCAGGGGGATACCTGGGCGCGTTCGAGGGCCTGACGCGCTGCGGCAATCGCCAGGGTGGATGTGCTTTCGTTTGGGCTTACGACGTGGCGCTCGCTGATGCCCGTGCGACTGGTAATCCACTCGTCTGATGTATCAACCAACTTTTCCAGGTCGGCGTTGGTGAGCACCTTCTTGGGCACCGCGCTTCCCCAGCCGGTTATCGCTGCATACTTAGTCGCCAATGCTTCTCCGGGTTGGAAAGTTGGAAAGTTGGCAGGTTGGAACATTAGGACATTTCAACCTGCCAACTTTCCAACCTTCGACTTAGTAAGTTAGCTCGGTTCGCTGGCCGCTTTGACCTGCACGACCTCGCGGCCGCGATAGGTGCCACATGTGGGGCATACGTAGTGGGGCTGGCGTGGGTTGTGGCACTGCGGGCACTCTACTAGCTGTAGAGGCTTGATATGCTGCTGGCTGCGGCGGTCTCCGCGTCTCTTGCGCGATATGCGCTGTTTGGGTGTCGCACCCATAGTCGGTGTTGCTCCTTCTTCAGTTTACGTTGCTGTCGCCGCTGGGCAGGTCTTCGAGTTGGAGTTTCCGAAGCGCCTCCCAACGGTTGTCTACGGTCTCGGTCACGCAGTCGCACGCCCCTTCGTTGAGGTTCGCGCCGCACTGTGAGCACAAGCCTTTGCAATCGTCTTTACATAATGGCTTGAGAGGCAGTTCCACAAGGATAGACTGGCGCACAGGCTCCGCGAGGTCCATCTCGTGGTTCGCGCTGATCTCAAACGCGGTATCGTCTTCCTCCTCGGCCTCACGATGCACGGGACGGCCCGTTTCTACGTCTACCGCAGGCTGGAACTTTTCTTCCAACGACGTCTCTATCGGCGTCCAAAATTGGTCCAGGCACCGGCTGCATTCCACCAGAACCTCTCCCTCGACCTGCCCCTGCACCAGCAAATCTCTTGTGAGGCGAGTGACCTTGATATTACCTTCCAGGTTTCGCGCCTGTAGCTCTAAGGCATCGCTATCTGTGTCTGTGTCCTCATCGCCGAGCACGAGCGATGGCGTATACAACTCTAATTTGCGGGTCGCCCCCACAGACTCTTTCATGAGTTGTGACACATTGAAAACCAAATCTTTATTAGTGCTTTCCATACCTTATATCGACCCGCAGTTAACAACAAATTTTACGGACATCTTTTACGAGTCAACTTAGCTATTATAGGACACGCAAGCGCGCAGTGTCAAGACATTGATCTCTCACAGATAGGGCTGGTGCAAAGTCGCTTATCCGACGATAGACGATAGACGATAGACGATAGACGATGCCTGCTCAATCGTCTATCGTCTATCGTCTATCGTCAAGGGGCACGCTCCACCGACTTTGCATCCACCCTGCTCTCTCACAGACAGCATTGCAGCCAGAATCCTCACATGGTAGAATTGCCTGGCACGTCATGTAGCCGGAGGGCGAATCGCTCTATAAAGAGAAATGAATTGAGATTGAACACAGACGAAACAGTTAGCAATGCCAATCTTGCATCTCCTCTCATAACCAGGACGCGGACTATTCTGGTTGTGGATGACGAGGAAACTTTGCGTAATCTGCTTGACTATAATTTAGAGCGAGAGGGGTACAATGTACTGACGGCTAGCAACGCTGAAGATGCTATTCGTTTAGCGTTTTCCGAGAGACCCGACATGGTCATTCTGGATGTTATGCTGCCCGACATGAGCGGCTTAGAAGTGTGCCGCGTTATTCGGAAGCAGTTGGCCGTGCCTATCCTCATCCTCTCCGCCCGCGAAGAAGAGATTGACAAGGTGTTGGGGCTTGAGCTTGGCGCGGACGACTACATGACCAAACCGTTCGGCCTACGAGAACTGCTCGCTCGCGTTCACGCCATGCTACGCCGCTCTGAAATAGTTCAGGCGGCGTCCTCACCTGCCCAAACGGAAGGGCTTATAGACGTAGAAGCGCAGACGATCCATAAGCTGATTACCGGGCAACTGGTCATTGACCTGGTGGGTCGGACCGTTACCCGCCTTGACACCCCTATTGAACTAAAGCCGAAAGAGTTTGATTTGTTGGCTTTCCTGGCGTCCCATCCGATGCACGTTTTCTCACGCGACGTTTTGCTCGACCGGGTATGGGGATACGATTTCGTAGGCGGCACTAGAACCGTAGACGTGCATGTGCGTTGGTTGCGCCTGAAGATCGAAGAGGACCCCGCGAACCCAGAGATGATACACACCGTTTTCGGAATAGGCTATAAGTTCAATCAGCCCGTGAGCGTAAAGAAGGCTTAATTCAACTACCACACATGCTCTCAACCACCTGGACCCGCATCGCCCTGAGTTATGCGCTGCTGGCGCTGATCACGGGGGGCGTGCTGGCTCTGTTGCTGGGGGGCGAGTTCGAGCGCCGTGAGGAAGAAGCCTTGCGGGCGCGCCTGGCCGACGAGGTACGTGCCTCTGCGTACAGCGCCGCACCGCTTTTTGCCGGTGACGCCCCCATAACGGCTACCAATTCTCTCGCCCACCAGCTATCAGGCGTTTTCGGGACCAGGGTCACATTTATCAGGCCGGACGGCACGGTGGTAGGTGACTCGGAGCAAGACCCCAGCCTCATGGAGAACCATAAAGACCGTCCCGAAGTGCGCGAAGCCCTGGCAAGAAAGGACCAACCGGGCAGCGATATACGTCTCAGTGCGACGGTACACCGGCGCTTGTTATATGTTGCGATGGCGGTCACTGATTTACAGGACGATGGACAGCCGACGATGGACGGTAGCACGCCTCAACCATCGTCCATCGTCCGCCGTCCATCGTCTGTCATTGGCGTGGCCCGCGTCGCTTATCCTATGACTTCGGTCGAGAGCGCCCGCGACGCCCTGTGGGGCGACCTTATCATAGCGGTGCTGCTTGTCAGCATTCCTGCCGTGCTACTTAGCACTCTCCTTGCCCGCTCTATAGTTGGGCCGCTATCAACGTTGCGCCACGCGGCCCAAAGCCTGGGGCGGGGCAACCTGTCTATGCGTTCAACTCTTGTTACCAGTGGAGAAATAGGGGAACTAAGTCGGGAATTCAACTCTATGGCCGACCAGTTGAGCGCCACTATCCTACAACTGACCACCGAGCGCAATCAGATGGCTGCGGTCCTTGCCAATATGCAGGACGGCGTAGTGCTCACCGATGCCCAGGGGCGCATCCAGGGCATCAATCCGGCTGCGGCGTTGCTACTAGGTTCTGCTCCTGAGCAAGCCGCCGAACGCTCGCTTATCGAAGTGAGCCACAACCACGATCTGCACCGGGCGTTGAGCGCGGCGCTGGCTCGGCGCGAACCTCAGAAGTTGGAAACCGAGATAGCCGGGCATACGATTGCTGCCGTCGTTACTCTGGTGCCAGGAGCTGACGGGGGGCGGCCCAAGGGCCTCGTGGTGCTCCAGGACGTGACCGAACTGCGACGGTTAGAGCGCGTGCGCCGCGACTTCGTAACTAATATAGGGCATGAACTGCGCACCCCGTTAGCTTCAATCAAGCTGCTCGTCGAGACCCTTGAAACCGCCGTGAAGGACGACCCGAAGGTCGCGCGCGGTTTCTTGCGGACGATAGACGTAGAGCTAGACGGCCTCACTCAACTGGTGCGGGAACTGCTCGAGTTATCAAGGATCGAGTCGGGCAAGGTCCAATTGAACAAGAGGCCCGTTCAGGTCGTAGAACTGCTCAATAGCACGGTACGGAGGTTGAAGGCCCAGGCCGAGCGCGCCAATCTCAACCTCAGCGCGCGGACTACCGACCCCGCGCTATACGCTTATGCTGACGCCGAACGGGTCGAGCAGGCGCTGGTCAACCTCGTCCATAACGCCATCAAGTTTACCCCTCCGGGTGGTCAGATAACCCTTCAAGCGGCGTCTCAAAAGGGAGGCATTGTTATCGCGGTAGAGGATACGGGGATCGGCATCCCGCCCGACGATCTGCCTCGCATATTCGAGCGATTCTACAAAGTAGACAAGGGACGCACTGGCGCTCGTGGCGATGTGGAGGGAGAAGCTTCGACCCTGCGCGCATCCAATCGGGAGAGCGGGACGGGTCTGGGCCTTGCCATCGCCAAGCATATAGTGCAGGCTCACGGCGGGCATATCTGGGTCGAAAGCCAACTGAATCGGGGCACGACTTTCTTCTTCACTCTGCCCTCCGAAGGTAGAGGCACTGCGAATAGCGGCTGATTTAACATCCTGTTAACAACTTTCCTCGAATCCGTTAATAATCTCCTAAAATCTGACATCTATAATCAGAGTATGAAACAAAAGGATAGGAAGGATAGGAAGGATAGGGCTGAAAGTTTAAAGTCCAAGCTCCAAAGTCCAAAGTTAGCGACACGGACCCTGGCAGGCTCCAGGTCAGAAGGTTTGCGGTTTGAGTCACAGTATTAACCTGGCGCTGATCGCGCACGACCGCTATAAGGAGATGCTCGCCTGGTTCGTTCTGGACCACCGAGCCGAATTCAATCGCTTCCACCTGGTAGCCACAGAAGGAACGGGCAAGATAGTGCAGAAATGGACCGGTCTGAGGGTGCATTTGCTGGACTCCGGCAAGCAGGGAGGGGACCGGCAACTCGGTGAACTTACCGCAGAAAACGAGATCCAGGCCGTTATCTTCTTTCGAGACCCACTTTCCCCAGGGCCGCGCGAACCCAACTTTGGCGAACTGCTCAAGCTCTGTGACAGCCACGAGATACCCATTGCCACCAACCGTGCCACAGCGGAAGCTCTGATTTACTTCTTGTTGAATAGTCCAGACTGGGGAGCAGTAACCGCTCGGCCATGGGGCTTCGTTCACATATCAGACCCGGAGCCGGATGGCGCGCCGCGCAAAGAACCAATCCAACTAAGAAGGACGCAGCGCGCATCACATTAGCAAGAGGCATAGATTTGAAGGAGGATTTACGAAAAATGATAAACACACCAAGTTTAGGAAGCTTACACAGTTCTAAGGGCAAGTTACACAGGTTGTTCAACATGTTTGCCCTTCTCGCGCTGGTCGCAGGGCTGTTACCTGCGTCCACATTGGTAGCTTCCGCGAAGGCACAAAGCCAGGCTAATTGCCAGACATTCAAAGAGACCGGCAAGACTGTCTGCGACCGCTTTCTTGAGTACTGGAACCAGAACGGAGGGCTGGCCCAGCAGGGTTATCCTATCTCCGACGCGAAAAACGAGAAGAATGACACCGACGGCAAAACTTACATGACCCAATATTTCGAGCGCGCTGTCTTCGAGATGCACACCGAGAACCAGAAGCCTTACGACGTACTCCTTTCCCTGCTCGGCACCTTCGAATACAAGAATCGCTATGGTTCGGCGGGTGCGCCCAACCAAAAAGTGAGCACCGATAACGCGCTGAAGTTCAGCGAGACCGGGCATACGGTGGGCGGCAAGTTCCGCGCCTATTGGGAGCAGCATGGCGGGCTGGCCCAGCAGGGCTATCCCATCAGCGAAGAGTTCCAGGAGAAGAGCGCCCTAAACGGCAAGACCTACACGGTCCAGTACTTCCAGCGCGCCGTCTTCGAGATGCACCCTGAGAACCAGCCGCCCAACGACGTGCTGTTGAGCCAGCTTGGCAAGTTCCGATGGGACGCGAAGAATAATGCCGTTCAGCCTCCTACGCAGACACCCTCTACCCCCTCTACCCCCGCGCCTGTGAAGGTCAACTACCCAGGCGGCAACGCCAACCTGACAGGGGCAGGCTCTACATTCGTGAATCCGCTCATGTCGAAATGGAGCCAGGAGTACAACAAGCTCTATTCGGGCGTGAAGGTCAACTATCAGTCAATCGGCTCAGGCGGCGGGCGCAAGAACTTCCTCGACAAGACGGTGGACTTCGGAGCCAGTGACGCTCCGCTCAACGACGACCAGTTTGCCCAGGCGGGCGGCCCCAGCAAGGCGATGCACATACCTCTGGCTATGGGCGGCGTGGTGGCGGCCTATAATATTCCTGGCGTGAACACCCAGCTCAAGCTCACAGGGCAGGTCATCGCCGACATCTTCCTGCTGAAAATCACCACCTGGAATGACCCGGTCATAAGCGCACTCAACCCAGGTGTGAACCTGCCCAACCAGCCTATAGCTGTAGTGCATCGCTCGGAAGGCTCAGGAACGACCGACATCTTCACCGACTACCTCAGCAAGGTCAGCGATGAGTGGAAGACCACGGTCGGGCGCGGTACATCTGTACAGTGGCCCGGTGGCATAGGCGCTCAAGGCAACGAAGGTGTGACCCAACTGGTCAAGCAGACAAATGGAGCTATCGGATACATCGAACTTTCATACGCGAAAACCAACAACCTGCAATATGGGCTGGTGAAGAACACGGCGGGCAACTTCCCTGACGCTACAGCAGCCAATGTCGCCGAGGCCGCAAATAGCCTGATAAATACCTCCATACCCGCCGACCTGCGCTACTCGATAACCAATGCGCCAGGAACCAACGCCTATCCCATCTCCGGCACAGTGTGGGCGCTGGTATATGTGGACCAGACCGATACCGTCAAGGGCAAGGTGCTGGCCTACTTCCTTTGGTGGGCTACTCACGAGGGACAGCAGTACTCGGATTCGCTCTTCTACGCGCCCCTGCCTAGCGCGCCCGGTTCTATCGTGTATCGAGCCGAAGAGCAGATTAAGAGGTTGATGTGCGGTTCGTCCAAGTGCTTCCCGTAAAGCTTACGATTAGTCTTTCCCAGCACTCAATATACCAAACTCCCAGGGGCGGACCCGCGAAAGCGGGACTCCGCCCTGGCGATTTCCAGGAATACAGATGGAGGATCAGAATGAAACTACGTTCAGCGCTTGCGCTATGTCTGCTCATGGCGCTCATATTAGGCGCGTGTGACAGCGGTAGCCAACCAACGACTACGCCGTCAGCAGAGGCTCCAACTACAGCGGTCACACCAGCTAACGGCGCTGCCACTGAAACCGCCGCTACCCCGATGACAACCGACAATAGTACTCCAACCCAGGCCATGACCGGTGGCGTCTCCTCACCAACTGAGGGCGCAGTAAGCGACAGCAACGTCAACTACCCAGGCGGCAGCGCCAACCTGACAGGGGCAGGCTCAACCTTCGTGAATCCGCTCATGTCGAAGTGGAGCCAGGAGTACAACAAACTTTATGCGGGCGTGAAGGTCAACTACCAGTCAATCGGCTCAGGTGGTGGGCGCAAGAACTTCCTCGATAAGACGGTGGACTTCGGAGCCAGCGACGCTCCGCTCACAGATGAGCAATTCACCCAGGCGGGCGGGCCGGACAAAGCCATGCATATACCGCTGGCAATGGGCGGCGTGGTGCTCGCTTACAACCTCAAGGACGTCACCACCCAACTCAAGTTAGACGGCCCGACCATCGCAAATATCTTCCTCTTGAAGATAAACAATTGGAACGATCCAGCCATAACCGCGCTCAACCCAGGCGTGACCCTGCCGAACCAACCTATCGCCGTAGTGCATCGCTCGGAAGGCTCAGGAACGACCGACATCTTCACCGACTACCTCAGCAAGGTCAGTCCCGATTGGAAGAGCGGGCCGGGTCGCGGTACTTCTATACAGTGGCCTGGCGGGATAGGCTCCCAGGGTAACGAAGGAGTTACCAACCAGATCAAGCTCACCAGTGGCGCTATCGGTTACATAGAGCTTTCGTATGCCAAGAATAATAAACTGCCATACGCCCTGGCGAAGAATAAGGCGGGCAATTTCGTTGACGCAACAGCCGCCAATGTCGCCGAGGCCGGCGACAGTATCATCAAAAGTTCCATACCCGCCGACCTGCGCTACTCGATTACCGATGCGCCCAGCGCAAACGCCTACCCTATCGCGGGTACAGTGTGGGCGCTAGTCTACGCCGCGCAAGCCGACACCGCTAAGGGTAGGGCGCTGGCATACTTTCTCTGGTGGACTACCCACGACGGGCAGCAGTACTCCGACGCGCTCTTCTACGCGCCCCTACCGCAATCGCTTGTGGGGCGAGATGAGGCCCAGATCAAGCGCATGATGTGCGGCGCGTCGCCATGTTTCCCGTAGGATAATTGACTTGGCGTAGGGGCAGGCCCCCGTGCCTGCCCTCTCCCATATGTATATCGCCGAATATTGGTGGTAAACCCACCAGGGCAGGCACGGGGGTCTGCCCCTACGTCAACCAGGACAAGGGCGAATGAAAGACATTGTGAGCCAGAAACACGCGGAAGAACCGGAAACCGAGCCGTTGCAGGCCCGCCAGGAGGGCGCGCCCATGATGGGCATGGAACGTGCCACGCAAATAGATACGGCGGGCGCTTCTGCTGTTGTATCGCCTGCGCGCTCTCGTAACTTCGGCGACCTCGTTTTCGGCAGCGCAGTGCGCATCTCGGTCTGGCTTTTCCTGGCGGTGCTTGTCGGCATCGCCATTGTGCTGGTTGTGCAGTCCTGGCCCTCTATACAACATTCAGGGCTGGCATTCTTCACTCAGGAAGCCTGGGACCCCGTGAACTTCAAGTTCGGCGCGGCTCCCTTCATCCTGGGCACAATTATCGTGGCGGGCGTAGCGATGATATTGGCCGGTACGGTTGGGCTGGCTACTGCCCTCTACCTTGTGGAGTTCGCGCCCAGGTGGTTGCGCGAGCCGGTCGCTTTCCTGATCGAATTATTGGCCTACATACCGAGCGTGGTCTACGGTTTGTGGGGCCTTTTGGTAATGGCCCCCTGGCTCCAGCAAACCGTCCAGCCCTGGATACAACAGCATTTGGGAGCCATACCGTTCTTCAATGGCCCGCCCTATGGCGTAGGAATCATGGCGGCGTCCCTCATTCTGTCCATAATGTTATTGCCGTTGATAGTGTCGTTATCAAGAGAGGCGCTGCTCCTCGTGCCGGACAGTCAGCGAGAAGCTATGCTGGCCCTCGGCGCTACCCGCTGGGAAGTGCTGCATCAGGCGGTGATACCCTACGCGCGCAGTGGCATCTTCGGCGCTATTATCCTTTCTCTGGGTCGCGCCCTCGGCGAAACGATGGCTGTCGCCATGACCATCGGTGGGGGGTTTCGCTTCATCAAGACTATATTTGACCAGGGCTACACTCTCGCCAGCATAATCGCCAACGAGTTCAACGAAGTGTCTTCCGATCTGTACCTATCGGCCCTGATCGAGGCGGGCCTGATACTATTCGTGCTCACGGCCCTCGTCAACATAGCAGCTTATTTTATGTTGCGCCGCATGAACCGGGCGCATGGGGTGAGATAGACGTATGAGCGCGCCACAAACACTACAAACAAATAATCTTAAGACCAAAGGGAAGAACACGCGCAACAAGACCAGGCGACGCATCACAAGCGTGCTGGTATACGGGTTTACCGCCCTATCCACGCTGTTATCGCTCGGCCTGCTGCTTTACCTCCTGATATTCTTGCTCTCCAAAGGCATCGGCGCGCTCAACTGGGACTTCTTCACTAAAGAGCCAAGCGCCGTCGGAGAAGCAGGAGGAGGCATACTCAGTTCGCTGCTTGGCACACTCCTGATAGTTGGGATTGCCTCCATCTTCGGCGTGCCTATGGGCCTGATGATCGGCATGTATCTGTCCGAACTTGCCAGGAGCGAGGGCGTCTTCGCAAACGTGGCCAGGCTGGCCGTCAACACCTTCGCGGGCATACCCTCAATCATCGTGGGCGTGTTCGTCTACTTCACCGTAGTCAAGCCGATGGGCAGCTTCTCGGCCCTAGCAGGGGGGATAGCCCTGGCGATAATCATGGTTCCTATAATCGCCCGCACTTCCGAGGACGTGATGCGCCTGGTCCCAGGCAGCATCCGCGAGGCCGGTCTGGCGTTGGGCATCCCCAGTTGGAGGGTGATTCTGGGCCTGGTGCTCCCCGCCGCACGAGCAGGCGTCATTACAGGTGGCGTGCTGGCCGTAGCTCGCGTGGCTGGCGAGACCGCGCCGCTCATCCTGACGGCCCTCGGTAACGAATTCGTGCAGACGAACCCACTCAAACCCACCGACGAACTGACCCTGCGGATTCTCAAATATGCGCGGGGGCCGTTCGAGGTCTGGCACCAACAAGCCTACGGCGCAGCCTTCGTGCTGGTTGCCGGGGTGACGTTGGGCGCTTTGCTGCTGCGCTTGACCACCAGAGGGCGGGGGATTAAGATACAATAGGCTAAGGGCTTACGCAGAGACGATAGACGACGGACGATAGACGATGTTTATTTTGCGTAAGTCCTGAAGATAATAGGATAAGGGATAAAGGATAAGGGACGAGAAACTATGGGCAACTACCTAAAGACAGTAGCCCCCAACGGAAGGGGGCCAGGAAGCAGCTTAATGGACCAACCAAAACCGGCTCTGCTGACCGGGTTGCGGCCTGTATTTGAGGCTAACCCTGATGCCAAACCGAAAGTGACAGCCAGCAACCTCGATTTTTACTACGGCGCGAAGCAGGCGCTTTACGGCATCAACCTGGACATACGCGAGAAGCAAGTTACGGCGCTCATCGGGCCTTCGGGTTCCGGCAAGACCACCTTTCTGCGCTGCATCAACCGCATGAACGACATTGTGCCATCCGCCCGCGCCGAGGGGAGCATAAGGCTGGACGCCCAGGAATTGCTTGGAAGCGACGTTGATGTGGTCAGGTTACGCCTTAGGGTAGGTATGGTCTTCCAGAGGGCCAACCCATTTCCCAAGTCTATTTACGACAACGTAGCCTATGCTCTTCACGTCCACAAGTATGCCAGGAGCGAAATATCCGACCGCGTGGAAAAGAGCCTGCGGGAAGCCGCGCTTTGGGACGACGTGAAGGATAAGCTCAAGAAGTCGGCGTTCGCGCTCTCCGGCGGGCAGCAGCAGCGCCTGTGCATCGCCCGCGCTATAGCTCTGCGCCCCGAAGTGTTGCTGATGGACGAGCCTGCTTCTGCCCTCGACCCCATCTCCACAGGCAAAATAGAGGACCTGATAGTCGAGTTGAAGAAGAACTATACTACAGTGATAGTTACCCACAACCTTCAGCAAGCGGCCCGCGTCTCCGAATACTGCGCCTTTTTCCTGGCAGGCCGCATTAAAGAGGTTGGCCCTACCATGCAGATGTTCCTCACGCCCGCCCAGAAGGAGACCGAGGACTTCATTACGGGACGGTTTGGATGATGACGATGGACGATGGACGATGGACGACCGTTCATCATCGTCCATCGTCCATCGTCCATCGTCCATCGTCCATCGTCCATCGTCCATCGTCCATCGTCCATCGTCCATCGTCCATCGTCCATCGTCCATCGTCCATCGTCCATCGTCCATCGTCAGGAGCAATATGAGCACAATGGAACACGCGATAGACAGCACTCAACGTGCCACTTCGGGGCAGCAGATAGCCCTGAGCATACAGGAACTGAACGCCTGGTACGGCAAGTTCCTGGCCGTGAATGGCGTGAGCATGGACGTACCGTGCAACAGGATAACCGGGTTGATAGGGCCGTCGGGTTCGGGCAAATCCACGGTGCTCAGGTGCTTGAACCGTATTCACGAGACCGCGCCCGGAGCACGAGTGACGGGTCGCGTCATGCTCGGTGACACCGACATCTATTCGGGTGCGGATGTGGGGGAAGTGCGGCGGGCGGTCGGTATGGTCTTCCAGAGGCCGAACCCGCTGGTCACAAAAAGCATCTTCGACAACGTAGCAATCGGACTTACGATAGTCGGTATCCGCAATGCCGCAGATTTGCAACAATACGTGGAGACCGCGTTGCGGCGAGCGGCCCTGTGGGACGAGGTAAAAGATAAGCTTGACCAGCCCTCCACATCGCTCTCCGGCGGGCAGCAGCAGCGTCTGTGCATCGCCCGCGCCCTTGCGGTCGAACCCGAAGTGCTGCTGATGGACGAGCCTGCTTCGGCCCTCGACCCCATATCCACCTTGAAGATAGAGGATCTGATGTACGAGTTGAAGGAGAGTATCACAATCGTCATAGTGACCCATAATATGCAGCAAGCGGCCCGCGTCTCGGACCAGGTGGGCGTGTTGATGATGAACGAGGAGCGGGCGGGCGAACTGATCGAGGTAGCTGCCACTCGCCAGATATTTACGTCGCCGAGAGACCCTCGGACGGAAGCGTATATCACGGGGCGGATAGGGTGAGGGGTGTGGGGTGAGGGAATAGGGTGAGGGAATAGGAATAGGACTACTCCCTCACCCTAACTAAGGAGAACGCGATGGTCAGGGAACTGTTCAACAAAGAACTGCAACGGGTGCAGGAAGAAATGCTCGTCATGGCGAGTATGGTCGAGAAGGCCATTCAACGCTCGGTTGAGGCCCTCAAGAGCCGTGACCAGAAGCTGGCGCAAGAGGTCATCAACGACGACTTCAAGATCAACCAGCAACGCTTCGGCATCGAAGAAGAGTGCTTGCTGCTGATAGCCACACAGCAGCCGATTGCGTCTGATTTGCGCATCATCGCGGCGGTGCTCAATATCATCACGGACCTTGAGCGCATGGGCGATCACGCCGAAGGCATTGCCAAAATCGTCACAATGACGGGCGATGAGCCACCCTTAAAGCCGCTCATTGACATTCCGCAAATGGACGATTTAACCCGATCCATGCTGCGTCGAAGCATGGACGCTTTCATGAAGCGCGACGCAGAAGCAGCCCGCCAGATTGCCAATGAAGACGACCAGGTAGACGCGCTCTATGAGCAGATATACCGAGAACTGCTCACCTTCATGATGGCCGATCCAGGCACTATCAATCGAGCTACGCACCTCTTGTGGGTGGCCCATAATCTTGAGCGCATAGCAGACCGTGTGACCAACATCTGCGAGCGCGTAGCCTTCCTCATTACCGGCAAAATGGAGGAGTTCAATTCTTCCAAGTATTGAGAAGAGATAAAATAGGGTGAGGGAGTAGGGTGAGGGAGTAGTCTTTATTTCTCACCCTATTCCCTCACCCTATTCCATTTATAAAATCCCCTAGCTCCTCGGTGGGGGCTTCACCAGCATGTCCAATATTGAGATTTTCTACGGCTTGCAAGAAACGCGGCACGTCAAACTGCTCCACTACGGCCCGGCGGCGCAGTTCCACAGGCAGCAGGTGGTGATAGGCTCCAAGCGCCAGCATCGGTTCATAGCGGCGATACTTGTCGTGGAGGTAGTGTACGACCTGCTCGTGCGTCCAGGACAGGATGGCGGCGCGAAGCCCGCTCCCGCCTCGTGCGTCACCCACGTCTTGCAGCAGTAAGCACAGCCCAGGCTCCGGTGTTTCCATTGCGGGCATCGTGTACTTTACCAGGTCTAGGGCCGCCCGCCCATAAACGTCCCCTAACCAGTGAAACCATACCAAGCCGTTATCTTGCTGGACCAACGGCGCTGTCGCGGGCGGCAGGCCAAGAACAGGCGGGAAGCGCCGTGCAAGGTCGTAGCTCAATATCTGTCGCGTCGAGAGATAGCGCAGGCGTGCCGGCACGTCCTCGGTGTCGTGACCGCGCTGGGCAGAGACCCACAGCGACTCGCCGTCGTACCACTCTATACTCATAGGCCGCCCTTCCAACGTAAGTTGGTCGCGGTCAAACCACTGCCGGTCGACACTTGCCACAACGCGCTGGCTGTACCGGTCCCGGATTTTGATCGGTTTCGAGCCTGACGTTGGAATATTGCTGTGCAGGCTGAGAGGGGTGTATTCAGCCGATTGGAGGTCGGCAAGCTGGTTGAGCTGCTCCCCCGCTCGCCATTCCCCGGCCCGCCCGCTCTGTAAATACCCCAAAGCCTGCAACGTGCCCATTATCGCCCGAAGGTCGTCGGCAGAGAGCATCCCGGCAAACAACCCGGCTAAAGGGTTGAGCCGTACCGCGCCTGTCGGACTCTGCTTGAGCAAGCTGAATATCTGCTGTATGGCGACCGATGGGTGAAAGTGCGACGATGTAGCTGCGTCCCTCTCTGATGTCGCCTGCTCAACTCCGGCGGTCCAGGGTCCAGGGTCCAGGATTGAAGGTCCAATCCCATTGATGTTGGACTTTGGACCTTGAACCTTGGACCCTGGACTTTCAGCCCTGATTAGCGCGTCGAAGGTGATACGTTCAAGGGGTGTGCGATAAAAGCAGGCCACCCTCGCTACCGGCTGACGGCGACCGGCCCTTCCGGTCCTCTGTACGAATGCCTCGATACTTCCCGGCGCGCCGATGAGTAGAGCCACGTCAATGTTGCCGATGTCTATCCCCAGTTCGAGCGTGCTACTGGCGAAGCAGATGGCTGCTTGCGCCTGTGCGAACTGCTGCTCGATTTCCCGCCGTCTCTCCCACGCCAGGTTAGAGTAGTGCGCGTACACGGCGTCGCCGAAAGGCGATCCTGCTGCCCGCACCGCTGCGGCATAGGTCTCTACTTCGCTGCGGGTGTTGCAGAAGGCCAGCGCCTTGCGCCAACCGCGCTTGCGGAAATCGCTCAGGTAGTTGAGCAGAGCATCGGTCGTTATGGACGATGGACGATGGACAATGGACGATTCTTCACTATCGTCCATCGTCCATCGTCCGTCGTCCGGCACAGCGAGTGCAATCTGCTCGGCCTGTATCGTGCGATGGCCCGACGCTCGCACCACTTTGGCCGAAGCCAGGAAGCGCGTTGCGGCGGCTTCGGGTTGCGTGAGGGTCGCTGAAAGCGCGGCGAGTTGCAGGCTATCGTCAGTCGCGTCCCCTACGCGGGCTGCGTGGGCGCGCACTTGTCGCAGCCTGTTCAGCACAACCCGAAGTTGATCGCCACGAGGCGTGCCGTCGAAAACGTGCAATTCGTCTATCACCACCGCCCGCACGCCCGCCAGTATCTTCGCCTGACTCGCAAGCAGCGCATCGAGCGACTCCGGCGTGGTCAGCAGCAGATCGGCGGGCCGCTTGGGGTCGAAGGTGGTGAAGTCGTGCGTTTTGACCGCAAAAGAGACGCGCAGCCTTTCCAGTGGCGCGGCAAGGCGGGCGCACAAGTCGCTGATCAGCGCCCGCGTGGGCAGAAGGTAGAGGATCGTTAGGGATGATGGACGATGGACGATGGACGATGGACGATGGACGGTTGACGACGCTGGAGATTGGGTGCGTCCATCGTCCATCGTCCATCGTCCATCGGCTGGTGTATACTCGGTCCTGCCTGACAGCGACAGGTGGCGCTCAATTAGCGGAGCAAGCGCGGCCTCTGTTTTGCCGGAGGCGGTAGGAGCGCACAGAAGCACGTTTTCGCCCGCCAGCAACGGCGGAATAGCGGCAAGCTGGGCGGGAGTGAAATTGCCGTGGCGGCCAAAGAACGCGCCCCATGTGCGCGGCAGGGCTGATTTTAGCGCGTGACCATTTTCGAGGCGATCAGGTTCCATGCCCTCATCCATCAGACGGGTCTCAGGGTGTCAACTCCTGGCTCAATATGTCGCTGACAGCAACGCCCCCATCCAGACCGCCTGGCAGTCGCAACGTCTCACCCTCGTGGGCTGCCCTGACGACCTGATACTTGCCTGCGCTGGGGTTTGTATATATTTCAACAATGCCGTCCACGAGGTTGATCACCCAGTATTCCTGAACACCTGCCTCAGCGTAGAGTCCTAACTTACTCCCACGGTCGAGTTTGAGGCTGCTATCTGCAACTTCAGCAATTAGGATTACATCTTCCGGCATGGGACGCTTGCCTGAGTAGAGGTCGTCACGCCATTTCAGTATTGTAACATCGGGTTGCGGGCGTGATGTGCTTTGGGGTAAGCCAATGGAATTGCCCTGCGGCCACACAATGGCACGCCTGCGGCACTGTTCAAAGAAGAGTAGGTGTAACCGTGTAACTGAGGTTTCGTGTTCAGGTCCGGGAGGGGGCATATCTACAATCTCACCTCTAATAAGCTCAACGCGCGCTTCCGGCTCAAACACCCCTGCCTCTATCATCCGGTCGTATTCATCGAGAGAGACAATGTGCCGCCTGATGCCGGTTCTTGGTTCAAGTTGTAGCGCCATGGATTCTGCCTTTATCTCTGTCTGACGATTACAGCACTGCGATAACCCTTATCACTTGATAACTTCCAGCGCCGTTCCATCCGCCAAACGGTAGACGTAGAAATCTCTGTCCACCGTGAAAATCTGTTTGAGAGAAAGACTCTCTGCCAATACAATCAACGATGCATCGGCAAGGTCCATCGGTGTATCGCGGTATTTTTCCATCAATAGAGGCATACGCTCTAGCTCTGTGGACGTGAAGTCATATAAAACGAGTCGCTTTGCTTCCCACAGCTGCCAAAGTTTTGCCTGGTACCGGTAGCCACCTACTGCCCCTAGCAAATACATGGCTTCGGTAAAGCACGGCCACGTTGTGAGCAGTGGCTCAGGGGGCAAGCGTTGTGCGGTAGCCATGCAAGCTGTATGATTAGAATCGTCCGTATCTAAAAGGGCGATTATGGGGCCTGTATCCATAAGAATCACAGCTGACCTCGCGCCCTCTTCTCGATTAGCCCTTTCGTAAAGGTCTCACTTGTAACCTCAGACATCCGTGCACCACCTGGAACGTGCTCGTGGCTGTGTAGAACTCCGATGGAGTCGCCGAGGAAATCTGCGAGCGTTCTTTGGCCCTCTGCCGGTCGCTCGCTCTGCGTTGGATGCACGAACTGCTGGCGCAAACTCTCTATCGCAAGCTGCTCCGGCGTAGTCCCGCGCCGTTCAGCTTGCTCCCGCAGAGCTTGTTCAATGTCCGGTGTTAGGGTAATCTCCATTGTTATTTCTCTTTGATTTATAGTTTAGACTTAAGCGCACGATTGCGCACCATGCCTCAAGTTCATTGTAGCAGGATGCGATAGCAGCATCAAGTAGGTGTGTGGGCATATAACTCGGGCAGTTAAACCCTCAACCCACGCTTCAATTCTTCCAGCAGCTTGGCGGGCAGATAGTCGGGGTAGAGGTAGAGCAGGTCGCACACCGTCACTGCGGTGCGGATCAGCTGGCGCAGGTTCACACGGTGCTGACCAAGAGCGCGAGAGAGCATCTCCGTTGCGCTGGGGACGGTCTCCCCATGGCCTTCGGGCGTGGGTGAGTAGCTGTAGGCCAGAGCATGGTAGCGCAGCAGCGTCTCGAAGAACTCGCGGATGTCCTTCTCGATAAAACGGTCGTCCAATCGGACTATATGCGAGGGCGCGAGCCATGTGCCCACCGGCATCCGGTCCGCGCTCTCCGTGAGAGCAAAGAGGAATAGCATGTGGGCTTCGGAGGCGTAGCTCACAGGGTACTCGGCGCGAGAGTTGTCGGGGATTTCGCGGGCGTCTATGCGAGCGTTGTTCAGCCCCAACGCGCTAACTATCATCGCCTTGAAGAACGAGTCGGCCCGCTCGCGCTGTGAAGTGCGCAGCAGCGAATAGTGCTCGGACTCGTCAATCAGCACGACTAGCCCGCTATATCCCAGCATGGTCGCCAGCGTGCTAATGCCTGTAAGCAGGTAGGTATACTGCCGCGCTGTTTCGCGTGTGACATAGAGGGGAGGCGGCTTCTTAAGGCAGCTTTTCATCTCAGCCTGCGGTTTGGCCTGCCCGCTCAACCACTGCACGATCTGGTCGAACGCTAATTGGCTGGGACAATCCTGGAGCGCCAGCAACGCCGACGCGAGTGGGCAACTCCTCGGTTCGCGGGGGCACAACTCTACGAAGCGGGCGATCACCGAGGGGTTTTCCAGCGCCTTATTCAGCAGGGGAGCCAGTCCGCGCTGCTCGGTGTCGGGATAACGCAGCGACGTCACCAGCGCCTCGTAAATCTTGTGCGCCTTGCCGGGCGGCGTTTCCACCAGGTCGAGGCTTGCGCCTGCCACGATGAAGTTCTCGCGCAACCCGCGCCGCGCCGTCAGTTCGATAAAGTGGCTCTTGCCGAAGCCATAATCCCCGATGATCGCCAGCACGTCGCCGCCCCGTTCTCTACTACGGTCCAACGCCCTGTCCAGCGTCACCCGCTCGGCTTCCAGACCGATAGTGAGCGTTTCGGCGTCCTGCACAGGCACGATGCCAACGCGAAGGCTCTCCAGCGTTTGCTGCGCCCGAAACTGGTCAACGTCCAACGTCGCCGCGCGCTGCAAAATTGGGGACCGGTCCCTAACTTCTGATCCCCAGTCCCCAACCCCTGGTCCCGCCACCCCTTGTACTCCGTCGAACTCTTTTGCGGGCAGGCGGAATCGCCGCCCCGAATCAAACTGCACTTCCCACTCAAAACCGCCCATGAACGTCTTAAGAAGCGTTCCGGGGCCAAACTGCGAGTGATTGACTTTGGGTGACTGCTCCATGTGTTAGAACGTTAGAACGCTAGAACGTTAGAACGTTAGAACGTTGGCAGGTTCCAACGTTCCAACGTTCTAACTCCCCTAATATGCCCCCTGCTCTTCGTCCGCCTGGCGGTTCAGGGCTTCACTTTGCCCTTTGATAAGGGCGTCGGCGTGCTCTGGCGAAATGACACTTTCGCCGGTCTCTTTCTGGCGATACCATTCGGTGACGATAGCCTTCACGAACAACCGGCGATGGCTGATCGCCAGATACGAATTGCACGCGGCTCCGGACAAAGTTGCGATGTTCGCGGCCTGCTTCTCGTGATCAAGCCTCACATCGTAGGCCGTCTCGAAGATGGGCAGGAGGCGGTTGCCGATCTCAATCAGCAGTTGGCCGTCGGGCAGATCGAGATGGTCGAGGTCTATCTGTGGGCTGAAAGGGTTGACGCGCGAGAAGTAGTCGGCAGCCTGGACGCGCTGCTGTAGCGCCGGATACTTGGGCACTACCGTATGCAGGAAATCGGGCGGGACCGCGTACATGAAGAGCGCGCCCGGTAAGTCCTCCCGGCATCGGTCTATCACTTCGCGCAGGTTGTCGGTGGCCGTCTTCTCGGCTTTGCCGCCGATGCTCATCATGCGGTCGCCTTCATCGAACAGCAAGGCCAATCCTGTATAGCCCATTGCGCGCACGGCCTGGCACAGCGAGCGCAGCATCTTGAAGGCGTTGTTCTTGTTGATCTTCTCGGTCACACCAATAGAGCGCAGGTCGCGCATATCTTCCGGCGTCACTTCTTCGCCGTGCAACCAACGTTCTAGCGTTTCGACGCGCCGCTCCTGCCCCCGAAGTAGCGCGTTGAAGTAGCCCTGTATGGCCCTATGGAAACTCAGGCTGTCAACGGGCGTGGTTTCCAGAGTATGCAGGAAAGCGCGCACTTCGGGAACGTCTTGCGCGCCCTCGTCCTGGAAATCGAAGCCGTGCGGCGCGACCAACCGCCTCAGCGTGCCTTCGAGGAAGCGCGACAGCCCCTGCTCATCTTCGCTCCCGCTACCCAATTCGTGCCACACAAGCGAGGACGCCACCGCCGAGTATACCCGGCGCTGATCGTCGTAGGGGCTTTCCTTGGGGCTGAGGTCCACCTTGCTCACGGCGAAATCGCGTTGCCATGCGCGGTCGCGCACGCAATACAGGAAGTGCGACTTGCCACTGCCGTAGTCTCCAACCACCAGTTTGAAGGCCGCCCCGCCGTCCGCCAGGTATGACCCCAGGTAGTGCGTGTCAATGGCGTTGAGCAGCGACTCGTTACCCACGTTGTAGTAGCTGACGCCCTTTGACATAGGTGTGCCCGATTGGCCGAGTGTTTCGATGATCTGCCGGGCGAGGCGTGGTTCAGGCAGCACAGCTCCTCTTCTCCTTCTATACGTGAAACGTGATTATCGTAATTCACGTTTCACGTTTCACGTTTCACGTTTCACGTTTCACGTTTCACGAATTCCACGTCGGCGATATAGCGCCCGTCGTAGGGTGTGTCGCCTTCGACGATCCAGAAGCTCTTTGCCGGGCTATCGGTCTGGGATTTGGTGGCGCTGTGGGCTTTGACCATATGGTCGTTGTATGCGAGACGTAGGCGGTCGGCGAACTCGTAGAAATCATAGGCGAATTGCGCCCGCGTGTAGTCGGTAAAGGTGCGCTTGCTCGGCTCGCTTGAGAATGCGCGTCCCTGGCGTAGCAGCACTATCTCGATGTAGCACTCTACGATGTTTACCCGCGTTCCGTTCGCCGGACGTTTGCGCTTCGCCACCTGGTAGGCTTCGTGGAACTGGGCGATCCAGGCATTGCCGTCCTGGTTGCGCCCGCACACTGCTTTGGCTGCTGCCTGGTAAGCCTTCATGACAGCGTCCACTGTGATAGGAGCGTGGGGCACCACTATATCTTTGCCGTAGCGTAACGCGACGAATCGCCGGGCGAAGTTAGCCTCAAGCTCGAAACGCCCAATCTCGAACCTTGGGGCGCGCCCGCCGATCTCGACGCCCTGTTCGGCAAGTGCGTCGCGCAGTCTCTGGCCGAACTCATCACCCAGCACACGCTGTGCCAGGTCCAATTCTTCGCCAAGCTGTGGGAGCAGATCAAGCACGTCTTGCTGCCTGGCGGTTTGCAGCATCGTGGAGGCTCTATCGAGGCGCACCACGTCCACCGGCTCGCTACGAAGCGCAGTGCTCGCGTCTCTGAGCGCGGCAGTCAGGGAGGTCAGACCCTTTAGCTCGCGGCGTAGTTCCGGCAGCAGAGGATCAATAGCCTCTTCCTTCAATCGCGTGCGGGCAAAGGCTTCTTGCGAGTCGTTGACGCCGGTGATACTGGTCCCCACGCTCTGCGCGCTGAGTTCTTGTAACACCTTTTGCGCCTTGCTCTGCGCGTTTGTGACGGCCTTGAAAGCGGTTTGCAACGCCACTACAGTGCGTTGTTGTTGGGCGTATGTGTCGCGCAGCATATCGAGTTGATTTATCAGGATTTCGTTCGGCATTAGGCACCCTCTGTTATCAGTCTAGGCAGAGGGTATTTTATCACATAAGGGTGAAATCGGCTAATTGAGGTGTGGATACGTTACTGTGCAGAGTTAGAGGTAGAGGAAAATCTATCCGTAGGGGCGACCCTTGTGGTCGCCCTGTCTGCATACCGCATAAGGGTCCAGACTTGGGGAGCAACCCGTAGGGGCCTGCCCCTACGGGTTGGCGTAGTCCTTTTCCTTCAAGAGTCTGCGTAAGGTGAGTTACCAGCTACCAGCTTCTGACGGCTGATAACTGATAGCTGATGGCTGATGTCCGCAATTGGTTCGCTGCCTCATATCCCGGCCACCTAGTGGCAAGTCTCTATGTTGAGTGTATAAGCCGAGCACCCTGCGCCGGGCGTTATCTCATGCACTACCACCACGAAGGTTGCCCCTGCGGGTACGGAAATAGAGTAACTGCTAGTACCGCCCACTTCGCCTGGGCTGTATCCGATGTCTCCTCTGTAGTTAATACACAGGTCTGTGTAATGATAAGTTCCCAGGTAGGCCGTGCTGAATATGTCGTTAGTTCCTGAACACGCCGTAGTCAGGCTGATGGTAACGCATTGAGCGATGCCTGTGGTGTTGGCAAACGAGTAGGAGTCAAAGTACCTCAGGCTGCTGCTGCTATCGAGGGCGGGGCAAGCTTTGATTGTGCCGCATACGCTTGGGATATGGCTCCGCACGATTCTGCCCCGTTGCCGCACATCGCTGGTGGTTATAGCCCCTTGTATCGTGGTGCTACCCGGGCACGGCGTGTTAGTGGGTGTGCTTGTTGCTGTGCCTGTGGGCCTGATGGTAGGAGTGTCGGTGGGCGTCACAGTAGGGGTAGAACTCCTGGCAACTGTGCGCGTATTAGTTGGCGTGTTCACAAGCGGGGGCGTGTTTGTAGGGGTAAAAGTAGGGGCCGTTATCGGCGTGCGCGTGCGTGTAGCGGTATTAGTTGGGGTGAACGTGGGAAGCGCTGACGTGCTGGTTGCTGTGGATACGGGCGTGTACGTGCCTGTAGGCGTAGGAGTTATGGCTCCGCAAGTCGAATCACCCGTGATCCGAAGTCCCCATCTATTGAGAGTACCCACGTCCCCAATCCTGTCGTCGGTAACTTCCAATACCCAGGTCCCTGCTGAGGCCTGGCCTATTAGATCGTTTAGCGAGCCTTCAGGCCGGTAGGTAAGGGCGCCTGGAGGGCATACGGAACCGATGACGCGACTCCCACTGCTGGATAGAGTAAAGCCCGTGTTGGCAGAAGTCCAGTCCAGGCTTGAGCACACATCGGTGAATAGTTCCACTCTCGTACCCGAAGGGCTGACCAAGAACACGTCAAGGTCAGCGGGAAAGGTGTGACCAAAGTTGGCGTTTACCACTTCTATCTGTGAGATGATCGGCCCATCCGGGATAGAGAGTAGAGACCTGATCGTGTTGTAATCTGGGATAGCCCTGGCCGCATCCGTGCTGACGTAGGTCACAGGGCCACACGCCGGTGTGTTGGTCCGCGTGGGGGTGTTGGTGGGCGGTGCGGGTGTAGGTGTGCTAGTAAACGTACCTGTCGCCGTCGCCGTCGCCGTCGCTGGCGCGGGTGTAGGCGTGTTAGTAAACGTACCTGTCGCTGGAGCGCGTGTAGCTGTAGGTGTGTTAGTAAACGTACCTGTCGCCGTCGCTGGCGCGGGTGTAGCTGTGGATGTATTGGTGCGAGTATTGGTGGGCGGTACGCGCGTGCTGGTACGGGTGTTTGTTGGGGTTGCGCCGCAGGAGCCTGGGGCGCCGACGCAGAAGGTGTAATCAGTGAAGAGCGCGGGGTTACGGACCTGGGAGCC